>BQJT01000235.1 GCA_021604845.1 Cyclobacteriaceae bacterium | reverse complement strand
TGTTCAATCCATGATCACGGCAGTATGCCGCCTGCGTCAATCCGCTCACCTGCCACGCTTTGATATGGCGTATCTGTTGCTCTTGGGTTGTCATTGGTTATCCTCATAAAATATTTGAAGTTAACCAGAATGAAATTTATTTTCTAGATGGTGGGGCTAAACGCTTACAAAACACTACGGCTCGAAGCATTGTAAATCAATATAATATTGCTTGGTATTAGGTGAAAATGAACTCCGAAACACTAGTTAGTTAGAATTGCGCTGAATAGTCACATTCTTGTTTGGCATGGTGGGTTTTATCTGATTTATTACCATATTAGAGATTAATGGTTCACTAATCGAACTTAAAAGACCAATTATCAGCCCAATTCGTGGGTCTTTCCATACGTCATTTAGGATGACACCTCCTACGCCCACGGTGACTACGTTGAATACGACTAACATCATAACCACCAGAGATAATATAATGATTAGTAACAGGTAATGTCCAGGTGACATTCCATACTGATAAATCGCATCAAAACTCTCATAAGTAATTTCACGATTTCTTAAGAACCCAATCAACATTAGCCCAATCGAACCACCAATAATGGCCAATGTTAACCCCATTATTAGATTCGAGTATCTAAGAAAGCTTTCAATCTTACCAGTATCAACTGTTGTTTCATCTTGAGGAACTTTTTTCGACTTTGGGAAAAAATGGTCAACAACCTGTAAAGCCCAACCTACTGGATAGCTTTTGCAAAAATTATTCTGGGCACTGGCACTTGTCTCATCCTCTTGATCTATAATGCTGCACTGACTCTCAACACGCTTTAAATCTGTAAATACCGAACTATGCATAGGCAAATGAGTTAAAAAGAGAGTGAATGCGATTAGGGAAACGAGTAGACTCCACCATATTGTTCCCATTAAGAATTCTTTTCTTACCTTGCCAGTTACCGCTGGCACTATGTTCTTAAAGCTATTAAAATAGACACGCGCAAGTTCCGGGTCCGGGGTTTCACCGCAAAGGCCAATAACGGCAGTTTCTTTAAGTGACCTAAACATACTTTTTCTTTCAGAAGGATATTTACGAAAAGCCACATGTAGCTTTACCGAGGCCGTTTCTATATCTTCAAGCAACTGTTTTGCCTCTGGTGAGATATTTCCTATATTATGTGTGGCATCCATTGCAATCCCAAAAGGGTTGCCTTCATCGTCGTTTTTATACCCAATGCGCCAAAACCACTTGGCTTTATCCTTCTCCTTCTCATCACAGCATACATCAGTCCAAACAATTCCTTCTTCATCCCTACTCGAAGAAAAAGCCATATTAGCCACCCTTCTACTCAAGGAACCAAACCAATTACGCAATCTATCTGGTTTTTTTTTGTCTTCGTGCGTCGAATTGGCGGTGTTAGCAGACGAATTGTCGATAGGTATGGGTTCTGGTTCAGAGCCGACAGTGTTAGCGTCTTCTGTCTTGTTCTCTGAACGACGTTTCGCGGTCTCGGCATGAAGCGCTGATTGGTTTTCACCAATATCAACGTTATTAGGGAGTGGCTGCTGAGATACAGCATTTCCCGCTTCAGCCGCTGATATTTTCGTAGGGTCTACTACATCAACTACAGGTGTTCTCTCTTTATCAGTTTCAGGACCTGAGGTTCTGTCAGAATCATCTGCGAAGAAAATTGCACTGAAAACCTCCGCATTCGGTGCGCTATCCGCTTTTTCATTAGTTACCCTGACTGAAGAATTGCCTGACCTAGTTTTCTCAGGATCATCATCTTTTGGTGTTTCGTCTTTCATCTATTCTCTCACCAAATTCGCAGTTCTAAATTTCAGATGTGTATTTTTCTAAAGGACACACCCTCAGGTCTGCGCCAAAATTTAGAGGTACTCAGGGCATCTCCGTCGCATTTTTCACTTCTTTTAATAACCAGCGTGGGACAATGTCTCTAGTTTTGATGACCTCACTTAATGCGACAAAACTGAACCCCTTCATCGAGCCGTTCATCAACCGTTATATTTGGAGCGGCAGTCTGACACGGAACCAACAGATCTGAAACATCTTCCATTCATTCTACCTCTGACTGTAAAACCCAGAGGTTCGTGCCGTGTGCCAGGTAATGCCCTGTTGTGGGTGTTTTCGTCTCGTCATCAACCATAACTGCCTCATAAGGGCCGCTTACTCTGGCATTTCTGTGAGATGATGGTAGAGCAGCTCTTGCCAAGTTAGCAGCCACTTTGTCGGGGTAAATCGCAATCATGTATCTTGCCATGGAATACTCTCCTACTTAGGGAACGTTTGCGGCTAAATCGTCCACATGGTTAAAGTAAAAATTAGTCAACAACCTATCCAGGTTAGCGATCGGTTGTGTTGCTGTATCGATAATCTCCTGTACATTTTCCAGAAATGTTCCTTTGAGGACAGTATCAAGCTTCGCCTTGTCAACTTTTCCGGTTGTGTCATCAACGAATTTGAGAACCTTCTGCTTGTTTGCATTTATCTCTTTTATAATTTTGGCAACCTTGGTCGGGTCTACTTCCGGATTAGGATGTTGTATGGCAACGAGTTCCGCCCCGCCCTGTTTTGCTAAATAACGTGCGGCCCAGCCGGTGGCGAAATACTGAGCGATTTCAAGTCTGGCTTCTGGTTCCGTACCGGCACTAGCTCCTGTTTTTGTTCCGAAACTGGCCAGCACTGAATAGGTGTCTTTGCCGTCAGTTCCCTGAAAATGACAGTCGGGATTTGTTGTCATTTGATCGGCACATGAACCGGGAACGGTTTTTCCGGCAGCATTGGCTTGATTGGCCAGCAACGGCATCCAGACGGCTTCCTGCCTTCTGTAACCTATACTCACAGTGGGAGTACCGCCTGCAGCCGGGTCTGCCCTTGCATCCAGCCCAACTGCCGTATTCGTTCCAAAGAACATGGCGTTGTTATGCGCACACCCTGTTGTGAATAATAGAAAAATTACTGCCAGAGATAGGAATGCTAGGGTTGTACGGCTACGCATAGGTTTTCCTCCATTTTGGATAGCATATTAACGGCGTGATCGAGTTGATTTTGATTCTTGACTATAACCACAATACGACAATCAAGCGGAGCAGCGAGCCGGTAATCATGCAGATATCCTAATCCGATACCCTTTCCGATCCGCAAACCAACAGTGGTAATATCGACAGCACTGACATCTCCTTTTGTACCCGGAATGATAACTTTTACATAACCAAAATAATGGCGTGAAATCGTTCCGTCAGGGTTGACCGTAGAGCATCCTGCACCGAGAAGAAGCAAAAGCAGGAGTGCCGACTTCAAAAGCTGAAGCATAATTTTTCGTTGCTACCGGAAATATCAATTCCTGTTTGTCTTGCGATCATTTTGGTTTTGTTGCAAAAAACAACTGTATTAGAGTCCTCAACTTAATGTTTCTCAATATCTTTCAACCCCATTTTTTTATCAAAAATCATTTTTTGCAGCACTGACCTTGTTCACATATACTTTACGTTGCTTACATACATAACCATGGTGTTCACCTCTTAAATTCTCCTGCCTAAAATTTAAGCAGGATACGGAAATTACCTGGTCAATTTTCGACCGGTGTCAACACTTTTATACATCATCCAGGGCGGCCCATGTTTTCGGCCCAACAATACCGTCTGCTACCAGACCGTGAGCACGCTGCAATACACGCACCGCAGCTTCGGTCTTAGGCCCGAAATTACCATCCACGGTTGTACCGACCTTGGTTTGCACTTGTTCAACTAGATTTCCTTTCGCTCCTCGTCTAAGTGTCGGACGCCCATCTGGGGTGCTTGGCGGAATTAACACTGGTGGACGTGTGGTACCATCCATGATGGCTGCGACCTTCAACCGAAAATTATTCATGTCAAATAATGGGTCGATCTTGCGGCCACGGGGTAACGCGAATTCCTTGTGCCCACAACACATAATTACTGGTTGGCTGATGTGCAGCAAAATCGCTGCGCACCCTCGGCGATAAGCGTCCATCTGTACTTCTGGCCATGGGAAATCATTGTCTTTTCCAGTGTTCTCCGCCTCGATGCCGATAAAATGAGAGTTTCCGTTGGTAATACCTTGCCATTCGCCGCGTCCAGCATGATTGGCGCGTCCTGCCGCCACCACGTAAAACGTGCCATCACGGCCTAGACACAATTGCGAAAGCGGTCCAGGCAGATCACTACGCCCGTCTCTAACTACATGCAAGCTAGGCATATTGCCATTTTTTGGCCCGGCGGTATGATGGCAAATTATGCCATTAATGGTGCCAATTTCGCGGGTCCCGCGCTCTTCCCACCCAGGCTCCTCGGCAACTTTGAGACCGACATTCTTCAATATTGTTGGTAACCAGGTTAATGAATAATTCATGTTATTTTCCTTCGGCGGCAGGTATTCTTTGTCAGATGTTATAGCGGATATAAATCGAGGCATCACCGCCTTTAATGCTCATTTTTCTGTTCAACATCAACCCCACCAGCGGCTGGTGGAAGTTCCTCATCGGCTGTAGCGTCCTCTTCATTAATTTCGACATCACAGCCGTCCAGATTTTCTTTATTTTTTTCAGTCATGATCACCGCCCTCCTATGATTAATAAATATCTATACTGTCCACTGGTCGTAAATCAACCCAACCAGAAACCATGAATCTCCAACGTGTTCAAACACCAGCCTCAAAGCTACCCAGTCGAATTGTTCCACTGAACCGTGCTTGGAAGATTTTATGTAGAATTCAACTCGGGTTGCGGCTGGGTAAACTTTGGCCGCATTATTGGTTGTATTCCCCGCCGCTTGATCGTTGTTTACATTAATCGATGCTGCTTTACGAAAATTTCTAGTCAGAATGTATTTTCGCCAGTAGTGGGCTGGAGTCAATTTAATCGGTTCGCCAGTGCCATCCTCATAGCCCCATAAATAAGTTTTTCGATCTGTCCAAAAACGCTCTATCTGATCGCGTGAGAAAATAAGGTCGAGTTTAAGGTCGACGTAAGCGCTGGGTGAAAACCTCACACCTTTTTTCGGGTGCACCAAAGAAGCTAGCTGCTTGCCGTTCTGCTGCTCCAGTGCGATGAGAACCTCATTTGCCACGGTAATGACACCCTCCCAGGAATGGTTGCCCGAAACTGTTCTATTGTCCGGTAGTCGGGTGGTGCAAGACGCCGCGATCACAAACGAGCATAATGCGATTACCGACACCATTCCGTATAGCATAATAATAGTATTGTTATATCTAAGCATTGAAGGTTCATGTGTAACCTTGTTCTACTCTCCAGGTCGGAGTTTCATAGAGCTTTGCCATTAATGACTACATTAAATCTCGTGTATGATCATGTGCCATTTTTTTCTCCATTGGAATGTTTTTTACATAATTCTACTTGTTAGTATATTTCAGGAATACTTGAACTTACCCTTAAGCGATTCCTGGAAATAATGCAGAATCACATCACACAAACCAGTTCTTTCTGTTCAATATTTTTTCCAGATTTGCTAACTTCCTTTTTAGCGGAGAATTTGCTTCTTTTTAGGTATGCAAACTGTATTCTGCAATCATTATTAAGCACAAATCATGCCAAATTTAGTTTACTATTTAATCTATTGATTATACTAATATATGTTATTTTTTATGAATAAAAGGTGGGGCATATTTGACCCACTATAGTAGATATAAAGAAAATTAACTTACTGTAGAATCGCTACAGTTAATGATATGTATTAGATTGACCCAGAACCGGGTCAAATCTAACCCACTCTGTCAATAACGGAATAAAACTATACTGTTGACACCGGTCGAAAATTGACCATGTAATTCACGTATCCTGCTTAAATTTTGAGCAGGAGAATTTTAGAGGTGATTACCATGGTTATGTATGCAAAGATAAGGCGGATGTATTATCGTGAGCATCTGTCGATCAATGATGAAATTCAACGACGAACGAGTCTGTCACGGAATACGATAAAGAAGTGGTTGAAAGCGCCATATTGTTCAATAAAAACGGATACTCCCGTTTCAATGGCTGCAGCCAGCATTTTGCGCGCGCCTTCTCGAAGAACTTCTTGCAATGGATCACTCTTTTCTGGCTGATTCAGCTTAAAAATATTACTATCTGTCATAGCGGTGTTTTCCTTTTTTATTGGTTTGATCTGCCGAGATCTTTACCAACAGATTACACCGCTTCCTCTCTAGGCATACACCAGAAATGAGCATACCTCGTCCATATATGAGTGTTACCCTTTATTTTAGCTTAAAAGAAGTCACCCGCTTGATTCATACTAACGTTCATGGCGTATTGACCGACACCCCTGATGATGAAAGAATACCTGTATATTGTTCTTCAGTTTTAATCGATGTAACGAATTGGCACAAAAACCGGGGATGCCGTCAGTGTTACAAAACATAAAACTGAAAAATACCATTTTTTATTTCATGCTTTCAGGCGTGAGGGCTTGTTGTTGCCTAAACTAGCATTCTTTCACGTTAATGAAAAAAAGAGATCCTGAAATATATGGATATTCTTTTTTAAGCAACCTATTACAATACGCAAAGTTGCGCGTTGACGATAATAACATTGAGGAGGCACAATGAAAATTGAAGGCATGAATCATTTTACTGTGTTGAGCAGTGACCTGGAGAAAACCAAAGATTTTTATATCCATGTACTTGGATTCCAGGAAGGTTATCGCCCGTCTATGGCGTCCACCGGCGCCTGGTTATACACTGGCGACCAGAAGCATTCCATCCTGCATATCATGGCCGAACGACCGATGCCGGACAGTGCGCCAGGCGTCATTGACCATATGGCGTTTAGCGCCACCAATTTACAGTCGGCTATCAATACG
>BQJT01000234.1 GCA_021604845.1 Cyclobacteriaceae bacterium | reverse complement strand
GTGATAATGTGGCTGTTCCTTCTACGGTGCATTGTGATCACCTGATCCAGGCAGAAGCAGGTTCTGCACAAGATTTAGCGAAAGCCAATGAAGTAAATAAAGAAGTATACGATTTCCTTTCTTCTGTATCTAACAAATACGGTATTGGCTTTTGGAAGCCTGGAGCTGGTATTATTCATCAGATTGTTCTTGAAAACTATGCTTTTCCAGGAGGAATGATGATTGGTACGGATTCCCATACTCCTAATGCTGGTGGCCTGGGGATGGTGGCTATTGGTGTAGGTGGTGCAGATGCTGTAGATGTAATGGCGGGTATGCCATGGGAATTGAAAATGCCTAAGCTGATTGGTGTTAAGCTGACTGGAAAATTGAGTGGATGGACTTCTTCTAAAGATGTTATCTTGAAAGTGGCAGGTATCCTTACCGTAAAAGGCGGTACAGGTGCTATTGTTGAATACTTCGGACCGGGTGCTCAGTCTCTTTCTTGTACAGGTAAAGGAACCATCTGTAATATGGGAGCAGAGATTGGCGCTACTACTTCTACCTTTGGTTATGACGAGGCTATGAGCCGCTATCTGCGTGCTACTGAACGTGCTGAAATAGCAGACCTGGCTGATGGCGTAAAAGAACACCTGACTGGTGATGCTGAATGTTATGCTGATCCCGAAAAGTACTTCGATCAGGTCATTGAAATAGATCTTTCTACTCTGGAGCCACATATCAATGGGCCTTATACTCCAGACTTGGCCTGGCCGATTTCTAAATTTGCTCAGGCAGTAGAAGAAAATGACTATCCAGCGGTATTAGAAGTAGGCCTTATCGGTTCTTGTACCAACTCTTCCTATGAAGATTTGGACCGTGCTGCTTCTCTGGCTCGTCAGGCAGTAGAGAAGAAATTGAAAGTAAAATCAGAATTTACGGTCACTCCTGGTTCTGAGCAGATTCGGTATACTGTAAGTCGTGATGGACAACTGAAGGCATTTGAAGAGATAGGGGGAGTAGTATTGGCAAATGCCTGTGGCCCTTGTATCGGGCAGTGGGCTCGCCATACGGATGATCCAAATCGTGCCAATTCTATCATTACGTCTTTCAACCGTAACTTCTCTAAGCGCAACGATGGGAATCCACAAACTCGTTCCTTCGTTGCTTCTCCAGAATTGGTAACAGCAATGGCGATCTCTGGTAGTATGAAGTTCAATCCACTTACTGATACACTGATCAATGAAGATGGGGAAGAGGTGAAACTAGACCCACCAACAGGAGTGGAATTGCCTCCAAAAGGATTTGCTGTAGAGGATGCAGGATTTACTCCGCCAGCAGCAGATGGCAGCAGTATAGAGGTGAATGTGTCACCGGATTCTGATCGCTTGCAATTGCTAACTCCTTTTACTCCTATCACAGAAGGAGAGGTGCAGGATATGCGTCTGCTTATCAAAGCAAAAGGAAAGTGTACTACTGACCATATTTCTATGGCTGGCCCATGGCTGAAATACCGCGGGCACTTAGACAATATTTCAAACAACTGCTTTATTGGTGCAATCAATTACTTCAATGATGAAGCTAATAATGTAGCCAATTATACAGATAGCGATACGGATGCTCAGTTTTTTGGCGTTCCTGATTCTGCACGGAAATACAAAGCTGCAGGTATCAGCACCATCGTATTTGGTGAGGAAAATTATGGAGAAGGCTCTTCTCGTGAGCATGCGGCAATGGAACCACGCCACCTTGGAGTGAAAGCGGTTGTCGTTAAATCTTTTGCTAGGATTCATGAGACCAACCTGAAAAAGCAAGGTGCTTTAGCATTTACTTTCGTCAATCCTGATGATTACGAAAAAGTACGCCAGGATGATAAGGTAAGTATTGTTGGGTTTTCAGAGATGGCTCCTGGCAAGAACATGACGATCGTACTGAAGCATGCTGATGGCACTACAGATGAGTTTGAAGTAGCTCATACTTACAACCAGGCCCAAATTGATTGGGTGAGGGCTGGTTCAGCCTTGAACAAGATTCGCGAAGAATTGGCGTAGGCTATATCGGTAGAAAAAATATTAAGGCTAATAAGCTTTAGCTACTTCTAATTTAAGGGGTTCCCATTTTCAAATGGGGTCCCCTTATTGTTACTGAGAGGAAATATTTTTATTACATTTATATGTCAAACCGTATGTATTGGTAGTCAGAGTTTTATATGGTTTTTGGCTCTTCTGTATCTGAATAGAAATTTAAACCCTGATCATAATGCAAAGATCATTTTTATGCTTGTTGTTTTTAAATTTAGCTGTATTCTTATCTGCTCAAAATTCATTAGGGAATATCCAGGAAAACACAAATGAAGCGCTACCATCCTCTTACAACTTTCAGGAATATGTCTTTGCCGAACCTGATGATCAGGGAGACTGTTTAGGAATAGAAAATAACTCTGCTGTAATAGAAGAGGTTTTTCTGGCTCAAACCCATCGTCATGCTATTGGCCATCCACTTTTTTTTACAATAGGCCATAGGCCTGCTTTGCTTCAACTTGCTGTAACAGGTACAGGCCCTGCTCCGGATGTAGTAGTAGAGGGAATTTTAAATGGTGTTTCATTGGGAATACGTTGCCTGAGTGGCCCCTCGACCCTAACAAATTCTATCGATCTGGACTATCCAGATTTTGAAAACTATTTTTCAATTACTTTGCCTAAAGACTGGGTGCAAAATGGCCTGGAATTGATCTTAAAAGCAGGAAATGATATTAGAAATTTGTCTTCTTCCGATTTAAAAATAGGCCCTTATACAGAAATGAACTTAGTAATGGTCAATCTGGATGTTATGGATTACAATGAAGAAGATCATCAATGGCCTATTTTTGACGACTTTTTAGAGGAAATGGCATCGGCTATTCCTGCAAGTGTAGTGCGTTTTGGCATTTTTCCAGAAACATTAGCTTTTCAAGAAGTCGTTGCCAATAATGGTACGGAGCAGCTAGTACGTTTAAACAGCCGCAATGCTATGGCTCCTAATGGTATTAATAGTGGAGGATCTATTAATTCTATCGTTGCCCTATTCTTGAGTAAAATGCAGCGCAGCACAAGAGATTATTTATCAACTGTGTATTTTGGTAATACGCTCAATTTAGCACCTGGTGGATGGGGTGGAGGTAAATCCTTTGTAAGTTTTGATTATACAGATGTCTTTATTCACGAACTAGGCCACGCTTTAAGTTTACCTCATTGGGGAGAAGGATCATACGATAATCCTGATCCTAACGAATATGAATTTTTATATCCTTATGGAGGTGAAGGAAATGATGGTGGAGGGAGAGGTGAAGCATGGAATTTTATACAGGATACTTATGAGTTTGTTGATCCCACTTGTCATTATGATGATCATGGTAATTTAGGAGAAGAAAGGAGTGACTGTATGCAACGCAATAATCGATGTTTGGAACAACGTACAGATGGGCCTGGGCCATGGGATGGCTATGGCGATTTTTCAGCCCTGGCAATTCATCGGTATCTAGTAGGGGCAGGTGTAAGAACGGGGCAAGTAAATTATCGTAACTCCCTGGAGGATTTTCAATTCAATATGCAAGCAGGATTTCCAATCGTTTCTTTAGAAAATGGGCAGCGTATATACACCAGGGATGAACTGCAGCCTCAAGAACTAACCTTTGAAGAGAATTTTGACCTCCCCGGTGAAGAGCAATTAGAACAAGATGTTTATCTTATTTATGGGAGCGCACATGAAACACAAACTCAGGCAAATATTGTTTATAAACCAGTGAAATATAAAGGTACATTATCACCGATCATAGATCCTACTAATCCAGAAACTTTTGCAGAATTACAAGGCACGACTTATTTACCTGAACTATACGATACTCGAGATATCGTCCTGAAGTTAACCTATGAGGATGGTAGCATATTACATGCTCTTAATCCTTTTCATTCCTATAAAAGAGCACCCTATACATGGGGGTATCATATTTGGAGAAATGATGTATGTACTTTTTCATTAGTCGTACCAGGAGATAAAAATCTAGTAAAAGTAGAACTATATAAACGCCCCTTCTGTATTCGCTATTCAGGCGATGATACCGAAGGAAATATCAATTATGCTGCTCACAATATTACAGCAGCAAATTTTATGGATGCGGCCGAATATCAAGCGGAATATGAATTTGGTACACCACCAGCTCTTGGTTCTAACACCATTGGTAATAGAGTATGGCATGATACCAATCTAAATGGTATGGAAGATCCTGATGAAGAAGGTATTCCTGGTGTTTCTCTTGTCTTATGGAAAGATGGAGATGGGGATAGTATTCCTGACTGGATGGGGTTTGAAGGTGTAGCGATTACTGATGAAGAAGGATATTATAGCTTTACTGGTTTAGATACAGGAAACTATCTGGTTTTTGTTTGGAGTATCGATAATTGGGGGCCTGGTGAGCCACTATCTGGAATGATTCCTACTGCTATATATGAAGAGGATCCAAATACAGATATCAATTTTGATAATAATGGCAGGCCTGGAAATGAATGGGGTTTGACAGATTTAGATATTGTATCAGGAATGATAACACTGACAGCCGACGGAGAACCTTTAGAGGATGGTGATAGAGAGGATTGTTGGTTTGATTTTGATAGTTCAGGAAATATGACGATTGATTTTGGCTTTCATCAGGAAGGCGCCACAAACACTTCTGTGTACAACAGAGGCATAGCTAAAATCTACCCTAATCCATTTCATAATTCAATTCTGATTGAATATGAAGATTATGCCGGCTATCAACTTCGTATCTTAAATAATAATGGACAAGTAGTATCACAAACTTCTTTAAAAGAAAAAAAGAGCAACATTTCAACAGAAAACTTAACTGCTGGGATGTACTTTGTAGCACTAGTTGATGAATTTGGAATAATCAAATGGTCTACAAAACTAGTGAAAGCAAATTAAGCTCGTTTGGAATCATTAAATGTGAGCCTACTCATACCTTAATGCTTCAATAGGGTCAAGGCGAGCCGCTTTCAGAGCAGGGTAGAGGCCAGATATAAGTCCGACAAACGTACAGGTAGCTACCGCAATAATTACCCATAGCCAGGGAAAAATAAAACTGCCATTAGCAATAATAGCTACTCCATTGCCTGCGGCTACACCCAGGATGATACCAATGATACCTCCCATTTGGCAAATCACAACTGCTTCGGTAAGAAATTGTACCATAATGGAGCGGCGGGTGGCGCCTATTGCCTTACAAACGCCAATTTCCCGGGTCCGTTCGGTAACAGATACTAGCATAATGTTCATTAAGCCAATAGCTGCACCAATTAATGTGATCAAACCTATGCCAATAGCTGCCCAACGGAAATAGGTAGTATTTTCACGGATAATCCCTATAAGGCTATCACTCTTAGTGATTTCAAAGTCATTCTCTTCAGCAGTACGTAAATCCCGAACATTACGGAAAAGAGCAGTAGCATAATCAATACCCATGTCTATTTGTGTGGCATCATTCACGGCTACTAATACATTAAAATTGGTATTGGCTGTACCATAATATCTTTTGGCAGTTTGCAGAGGGATCAAAATACGACGATCTTCACTTTGGTTCATACTGGAACCTTTGGATTGTAAAACGCCAACTACTTTTAATTTGATATTGCCTGCACTGATGTATTGGCCTACTACTTTATCAGACTTACCATCGAAAAGATCAGTAACAATATCCTTTCCGACAATAGTGATGAAACCTCCTTGCAAGGCTTCCAGGCTAGTAAAATTTCTACCATCAGCTAGCTCAAAACCTTTGGCTTCCAGATAGTGTTCATCTACACCAAATATGAGAAAATTAGGATTGGTTTTTTCATTTGCATATTTGATAGTGGCAGTAGAAGAGCACCACATAGATACCGATGCCCTTGCCGGGAAATCATATCGCTCTTTAAATTCCATGGCCTGTTCGAAAGTGATAGGCCCTCCGCGTTTACTTTGCTTACCTCCACGATGCCCTCGAACATTTTCTCCTCGCGGATCTACATCAAAGGTATTGGCACCTAAAGAGGAAAGGTTGTCACTTAAGGAATTAATTCCTACATCTATGGCAGTGAGTATCCCTACCAATGCCATAATACCAAAGGCAATGATCATCAGTGTAAGGATCGCCCTCAAAATATTGGAGCGTACAGAATTAAAGGCAAGGATTATATTTTCACGTAGATTCATATTGGCATGGCTATCTGAAAGCTCTAAATTAATGAGGCATAGTGAAATATAAATAAATATTCGATGAATGGCGCTTTCTGTTGGAAATAAAGGCAGGATAGTATTTTATAAATCGTATTCCACTCTCGATAAGTACAGCCCTTCTGGCCCTATACTCCAGCTTTTAGGTACCAGGCTTTGTTCATCCATTGCCTTGCGCACATCTTCCAGTGAAATTTTACCGATGCCTACATTGAGGCACATACCTACTATCAGGCGTACCATTCCTCGCAAGAAGCGATCTGCTGCTATGTGAAATACCATTTTGCCTTCAGCAGGAGTGCCTTCCCATCGAGCCTCTCGAAGATCACAAAACATGGTTTTGGCGTCAGAATGTGTTTTGCAAAACGGAGTAAACTCTTCATATTCCATTAATAAAGCAGCTGCCTGATTCATTAAAGAGGGATCAGGCCATTCTCGATAGGGGTAGAAAAAACGCAGATGCTGGCCAAAAGGGTTTTTGATGAAATCAATATGATATTCGTAAGCCCTATCTTTTGCATCGAAGCGAGCATGGGCATCTTCTTTTACTTCAATGAAACGGAAAATAGCAATATCTTTTGGGAGAAACTTATTGATGCGTCGGAGAAAACCATCAGGTAGGGCTTTGCTCGTATCGAAATGC
>BQJT01000233.1 GCA_021604845.1 Cyclobacteriaceae bacterium | reverse complement strand
TTGCCATACAGGAATTAACACCCCCGGTGGTTAATCAAACCTTGGAATTGTTTTTTGAAATTGTCATGGCCGATAAAGCGTACCGGGTTAATAAAATCCTGGAAGAGGCAGGTACCGATCAAATATCTGACTATTTGCAATGGGTAAAGGAAACTATGGATTTCGATCAAAAGATTATCTCTGCAAAGGAGTTTGGACTGGTGTTTGAAAAATGGAGTCAGTTCAACAGTAATATGACTTCATTTTTTGGGCCTTATGATATCTTGCTCTGTCCGGTTTATTCCATTCCTGCCCCGGTTCAAAGTATCACATTTGAGGAATTGAATTTGCATTTCCTGTCCTATACCGCTACCTATAACCTAACCGGCTGGCCGGCAGCGGTAGTTCGAGTCGGGACTTCCTCCGAAGGACTGCCCCTGGGCGTCCAGGTAGTAGGGAAGCCCTGGCAAGAATCTAAAGTACTTGCGGCGGCAAAACTTCTGGAGGATACATTTGGCGGATTTCAGGCACCTGACCTTTAGTAGCAATTTTTGGATTTCAGGCGATCTTTTTGAGATTCTATGGACCCGGCTTTCTCAGACCTTGCTGTCCAGCGGAATTTATGATAATACCATTATCAGTTTTTGTGCCTCCTGCTCCCAGGAAATTTCCGGGCCAGGCAAGGTGGTGTAAAATTTGGCATTATGCAATTCTTTCCAAACTTCATCAGGCTGGTATTGATTAAAGTCAAGCACCAGGGCTGCATTATACGGATTCACCAGGGATACCCATAGTGGGTGTGTTTGCAATAACATTGGCAATCGCAACCCCAGGTATTCATAGATTTTGGTAGGGATACAGTTTTGGTTGCTGGGATTAGGTTGATAAGCTACTAACCCGAAGTCTGCATTGGCAGCATATTCCATAATAGTCTGATGCTGCACCAATTGCCCGTCACCGATTAGCTGAATAGTACCGTTTTCATACAGACCCGCGCGTTTTCTAATTTCACGCAAAATACCTGCGTCAGGAACCTGGCCCACTATGTCCAGCCTGATTGGATAGCTGTTTTTTATCAGTGCTTCCGCCAGAGCGATCGCTTCTAAAATTCCATTTTCTCTGGAACAGGTTCCGGTGAAAACCAGCTGGAACCAATCGCGGGATTGTTTGGGTACGTTTGCTGCGGGGGGCACAAATTTGTTTTCCAGTACAGTACTGCGGTTTTTGGTAAAGGTTAACTCCTGCACATAGCCTTTTTCAGCAAGTAAGTAGTGATCTACGAAGGGCCTTGATCCGTGTTCGAGCAGCCAGAGGGTTGCTTTTAGCAAAGGTTTTAACAGCTTGGGATAGGCTGATTGATAACTAATATTTCTCTGATAATTCTCCTGTACATCGTACCACAACCGACACCCGGAAGTGATTTTATAAAGTACAGCAGGCAGTAGTAATTCCGGGGAACATACTATCATCAGATCCGGCCGCATCCGGGTCAGTTTATTCAAAAACCTCCAGGGAGCCAACAGTCTGCCGAAGCCAGTCCGCTGGCCCTGGTATAAACAATGATGGGTGACACCGGGGCAAGAGGGAGGTTTTTTTACTCCAAAACCTATGATATTAACCCGGTATTTGTTTGATTCGCGGATTGAACGTGCCAGTTTTTCATACATCCGGGTATCATCTACCGGTTTAAGTATGGATGCGATAATTGCAACTTTGTCTGACATACACATCTGATATGAATACCGAAGTTATAGAATTAAAAGAACTCATAGAAGCGACCTGGGAGAACCGTGAATTGCTTCAGCAAAAAGAAACCGTAGATGCCATTGAAACCATCATTGAGCATCTGGATAAAGGGATGATCAGAGTCGCTGAACCGGTAGAAAATGGCTGGAAAGTTAATGAATGGGTAAAAAAAGCAGTTATTCTCTACTTTCCCACTCAGAAAATGACACGCATCCAGGTTGGTCCATTCGAGTTTCATGACAAGATTCCCCTTAAAAAGAATTATCATGAATTGGGTGTGCGGGTGGTACCCCATGGTATAGCAAGATATGGTAGTTATGTAGCATCCGGGGTAATTATGATGCCCTCTTACGTGAATATCGGTGCATATGTAGACAGCGGCACCATGGTCGATACCTGGGCGACGGTAGGAAGCTGCGCGCAAATCGGCAAGGACGTTCATTTAAGTGGGGGAGTAGGTATTGGCGGAGTTCTGGAACCGGTTCAGGCGGCGCCGGTAATTGTG
Source organism: Cyclobacteriaceae bacterium (assembly GCA_021604845.1). Lineage (GTDB taxonomy): Bacteria > Bacteroidota > Bacteroidia > Cytophagales > Cyclobacteriaceae > SZUA-3. Next base: position 4,670 of record BQJT01000233.1, on the reverse strand, counting down.
GAGGATGGCGCGTTTGTTGGTTCGCGTTGCATTCTGGTGGAAGGAGTGCATGTAGCGAAAGAAGCAGTGCTGGGTGCCAACGTTACGCTTACTTCAAGTTCAAAGATTATAGATGTCACCGGTTCTGAGCCTAAGCAGTATAAGGGCTTCGTACCGGAGAGATCCGTGGTAATTCCAGGATCTTATACCAAGCAGTTCCCGGCAGGTGATTACCACGTGCCCTGTGCACTGATTATCGGAAAAAGAAAAGAAAGCACCGACCGGAAGACTTCCCTGAATGATGCCCTGAGAGAAAATAATGTAGCGGTTTAGCGTTTATTTGCGTTTTGGTATTTGGGATTTTAGAATTTCGAATAAAATAAAGTAGCTTTACCTTCTTTTTTAAGTACCATGAAACATTTATTGTATTTTTTGAGCTTCGTGCTGATGGTTGGCTGTAGTGAGCAGGCTTCCGAGGAAGGAGATGTGTATTACCAGCAGGGAGATTATGAGCAGGCCATCCGTTCCTATACTGCGTATCTGGAACTAAACCCTGATAACATCAAAGCCTTATATAACCGCGGAAGAGCATACGAAGAATTAGAACTTCATCAACTCGCATTTAACGATTTTGTGGCGGTTCTGGAAGAGGATGGAGAAAATCTACAGGCTAATATGAGTGTTGGCACCTATTACTACAATAAGCAGGACTACGATGAAGCCATGCACTTTTTCAATCAGGCGGTAAAATACCATGAGCAGAATGCTCAGGCACACTTTTTAAGGGCCAGAGCCTATCATAAAGTGGGTAAAAAGGATGAGGCTATGAGCGGGTATGATAAAGCGATTACCCTGGATAGTAATTTCGGCGAGGCCTACTTATATCGCGGAGCACTTAAATCCTATCTGAAACGAAACCGCAGCGCTTGCGAGGACTATCAGAAAGCAAAGGCATTGAATGTCGAAAAAGCTGATGCGGCCCTGGAAAGCTTTTGTAAATAGCAAGGTCTTAGATCTTAGATTTTAGATCCTAGATTCCTCTTAGTTACTGGCGTGCCCGTTATTTTTTATTGGTTCAAATACTTTGCTATTCCCGGTGGGTTGATGGTCGCAGATTTCATTGCCTGCTTTTTTGGAAGTGCCATGGCATACCTCACATTCTTCATGAATTACTTTAGCTCCGTGACATACCTTACAAACGGTTTGCCCTTTGCCCTGACAGTCATTACAGGTTTGATACAGAACTTCACCGAAAGCATTTAGAGAGGTAGTGACGCCATTACCTTTACACACTTCGCAGCGATTAATTCCAACCCCGCGACAGTAGAAACACTGGCTGGTAAGTTTTCCTTTATAATCACAAACATCACAGCCTATCAGGCGGTATCCACGGTTGTCGCATAGTTTACAAACCAGGATTAGTTCGTATTCCTGGTCAAGAAAATGCTTTAAATCGATAGCCTGTGAATAGTAACGACCTGTGGATCCTGCTAAGCGGATGTATTTATCCAGAAAATTCTTGCTGTTATGGTATTGATTAACCATGTAAAGCGTTTCTGCAAACAGGTAACTTAACTCGTCAGGAAGAACGGTATTCAGCTTAAGTATCTTTCTGAAAGTCAGGTTTGCTTCTTCATATTCACCATCATTCATATGAGCAATGGCTGTTTCCATCATATCATTAACCTGATCGTCGACGTTGCTCTGGCCACGGGTTTGGTGACCAATGCCGACAAGCAGTATGGCGATTAGGGTGAAAATTCTGCAGGCGTGTGTTGAGTCCATGCTACAATATTTAGTAGAAATATATGCAAACGAACATTCAATATAATTAAATTGTGTTATTTAAGGAAATAATTGGACACAATTAATTCTTTGGTGTCATGTGACCAGGAATAAAACCCCTCACCTGACTTTACTCCTAGATGTCCGGACGCTACCATATTAACCAGTAAGGGACAGGGTGCATACTTTGGTTGACCGAATCCTTCATGAAGTACCTTCAGAATTGACAGGCAGACATCCAGGCCGATGAAGTCCGCCAGCTGCAGCGGCCCCATGGGATGGGCCATGCCTAATTTCATTACTGTATCAATAGCTTCTACTCCGGCTACCCCTTCATGTAATGAGATTATCGCCTCATTGATCATGGGCATTAGGATTCGATTGGAGATAAACCCGGGGTAATCGTTCACTTCTACCGGCACTTTGTGGAGTTGTCTGGCAAGATCAACTACTCTGGCAGTCACCTGGTCGCAGGTGGAATAACCGCGGATCACTTCTACTAATTTCATCACCGGCACCGGGTTCATAAAATGCATGCCTATTACTTTTTCCCTGCGATTGGTGGCTGCGGCCAGCCTGGTAATGCTTATGGATGAAGTATTTGAGGCCAGGATGCAGGAGGAGGGAGCGTGTTGGTCCATTTCACCGAACAACTTACTTTTAAGTTCCAGGTTTTCCGTGGCGGCTTCTACCGCCAGCTCTGCTTTTGAAACACCCGCTGACAAATTGGTGGTGGTGGTAATATTTGACAGGGTTTGTTGCTTTTGCTCGAGCGTTATGGCTGCTTTTTTTATCTGACGGTCGAGATTCCTGGCAATGGAAAGCATTGCTTTATCAAGCGCCGCCTGATCAATGTCAACCAGGGACACTGTGAATCCGTTTTGAGCGAACACATGAGCAATTCCATTACCCATAGTACCCGACCCGATTACTGCTATTTTATTCATTCGAAATTGTCAATTATCCCAACTCAGCAACTCACCAACTCACCAACTCACCAACTCATCAACTCACCAACTCGGTAATTCAGCAACTCAGCAACTCACCAAATCACCAACTCCTCCCTTCAGTCATTAACAAACGAGATGGTTGACAATATGCCGACCGAACCGCCTGCTTCTGTTATTCTGGCCACCAAAAACAAATGTTGAGCACCACTAACAGGTTCAATTTTAGTACTTCCCTGTGCTATGAATGCTCCTTGCTGCAATTCTTTGCCGGTAGACGCTAACTGAATATCCGCGATCTTGGTTCCTTCAGGGCTGTCCAGGCGGATTTCCAGAATCACCTGACCCTGCTGACCCATAACGCTTCCTGCCAATGAAATCGAACTGATGTCGGTTAAATCTATATTCTCGAACGAAATGTATCCTTCATCAGACATGATCACTACTTCCGCCTGGTCATTCTTAAATACCTGGACTCCTTGCTGGGTATCAAAATCTACTGCTTTTACCTGCTGATTCCGTAGAACATATACTTCTTGCCCGGTGGCTGGTCCGGCAACTTCTCCACCTTTGTCAGTATACATGGCCTTAAGTAAATAAACCCCATCAGCATCGTTGTTGTCACCGGTGTTAATGGTATAAGAACCACTACTAGCAAGTGTTTGAACATTACCTTCTTCACCAAACGAGAGGATATACTCTACCATCATGCGGGCATCACTCAGACTGAGGGCGGGATGTGCTGCCATGGGGGTTTCACCCCACACTCCACTTCCACCATTGATCACCTTATTGGCCAGAGTAGCAACCACCCGGTCGCGTTTTTCGTATTTGTTGGACAAATCGGCATAACTGGGCCCGATTGATTTCCTGTCAGGAGAATGACAGGCTTTGCAGTCACTATCAGCTATCAGGCTGGCACCCGTTACCTGATGCTCTGCTTCATCGTCAACCTGGTGACCTTTAATGGTTTCTTTGGTTGCCTGTTCCTGATACTCGATGGTAACCGATACCTGATCCTCACTAATGTCTCCTGCTTTCAGGCTCCCTTCTTCCCGGTCGATCACATCAACCGTGTAATCGAGTTTTCGGCCGTCCCAATAAAAGGTCTTATTGCCACTGATATTGAATGACAGTTTTGGTGGTTCATTTCCAGCTTGTATTTCAATGGTTTCACTTGAACTGCTACCACTGGGATCAGAGACTGTCAGCTGGACCTGGTAAATACCCGGCACCTCGAAGGTAAACTGCGGGTTAGCCTCGTTTGAAGTGGCGCCTTTATAAAATTGCCACGCATAGCTCAGTTGGTCCTGGTCATAGTCTTCCGTTCCTTTAGAAGAGAATTGTACAGTAAGTGGTGTAGCTCCAGCGGATTTATTTGCACTGATTTTAGCAATTGGCTTACGGTTTCCAGCTTCGTAATCGATTCTTACCAACCGGGCATCAACATTTTGAGTAAACCAGCCGGTACCATACTCTAGCAAATACAGCTTTCCATCAGGACCATATTCGAAGTCCATTGGATTGTTAAATTCAGTGTCTGCCATGAAAGGTTCAATTTTTTCCAGGTTGCCGTTATCATCCAGGGTCAGGAAGAAAATTTTACTCCTGATCCAGTCATAAAACATAATTTTGCCGTCGAAATACTTCGGATACTTGTTTGGCCCGTCGGGGTAATTCTCTCCGTAGTACACCGGTCCGGCCATGGCGTTTTTTCCGCCGGTTCCAACTATTGGCCATTCCTCTGACTCATCATAGCTATAGTAAATCATGGCAGTTTGCGCGGGGGGCAGATCCTGCAAGCCGGTGTTGTTTGGTGAGTTATTGATTGGGGCAGCTGCATCGTATGGATCACCGGATACTTCGCTGGCAAAGTCGTATTTTACATAGGCACGGTTTTCACCGGTAAAGTAGGGCCATCCGTAAAAACCTGCTGCCCGGGCCTGGTTAAATTCGTCC
>BQJT01000232.1 GCA_021604845.1 Cyclobacteriaceae bacterium | reverse complement strand
AGCAAAGATGCTATTTTCATACCCTCAGAAGTTAATTTCCTATCTATATCCAAATTGGATTCACTGAATTTTTCAGTGTGTGCATGACGAATCAGGAATAGATTTTTCATGGGGCAAATCGGTCTAACTGGTTGAAGGCTTATCCGCCAAAGTAAAGGAATAAAAAATTTGATTACTCCTGGCCGCTTCTTTTTTTTAAAAAAATTTAGGGATATTTGGGGCTCTTCCAAATCCTGAACGAAGAATATTATGGCCAAAAACCTGGTAATTGTGGAGTCGCCTGCGAAGGCCAAAACCATAGAAAAGTATCTTGGCAAGGACTATACCGTGGCTTCCAGCTATGGGCATGTACGTGACCTTCCCAAGGGGGATAACGCTATAGATAAAGAAAATGGATTTAAACCCACATATGAAATAAGCAAGGATAAAGTTAGTGTTATCAAGGCTTTAAAAGACCTGGCCAAGAAAGCAGACATGATCTACCTAGCCAGTGATGATGATCGTGAGGGAGAAGCTATTTCATGGCACCTAAAGGAGGCTCTCGGTCTGCAGGATGCAAACACCCGAAGGATTGTTTTCAGGGAAATAACCAAGAGTGCCATTTTAAATGCCATCCAAAATCCCAGGGGAATTGATCTGGATCTGGTCAATGCCCAGCAAGCAAGAAGGGTGCTGGACAGGCTGGTAGGATTTGAACTCAGCCCTATTTTATGGAAAAAAATTAAGACAGGCCTATCTGCAGGACGGGTGCAGTCAGTTGCTGTGAAGCTAATTGTTGAGCGAGAAAGGGAAATAGAGAAGTTCGAACCTAAAGTAAGCTTTAAAGTAACTGCAGAATTCAACCTGGGTAATGGCAAATTGTTACAGGCAGAACTAGGTTCAAAATTTAAAACGGAAGCAGAAGCGCTGGATTTTCTAAACAAGTGCAACGGGGCTGACTTTTCTATCGAAAACCTTGAAACCAAACCGGGAAAACGATCTCCTGCGCCCCCGTTTACTACCTCTACCCTGCAACAGGAGGCTAGTAGAAAATTGGGTTTTTCAGTAGCTCAAACCATGACTGTTGCACAGCGACTTTATGAAAACGGCTACATTTCTTATATGAGAACAGATTCTGTGAATCTTAGTCAGGAGGCAATATCAGCTGCAAGCAATCAAATAGGAAGTGATTACGGTCAGGAATACATAAAAACCCGAACATACAAAACAAAATCACAAAGCGCCCAGGAAGCACACGAAGCAATTCGACCTACCTCTTTTGGAGAGAAAAGCCTGGGTTCCAATCGAAATGAGCAAAGGTTGTACGAACTGATCTGGAAGCGCGCAATAGCCTCACAAATGGCTGATGCGGCGATTGAGAAAACCATAGCTTATATAGGAATTTCAACAGTTCAGCAATCCTTAACTGCACAGGGTGAAATGATCACTTTCGATGGTTTCCTGAAGGTATATATGGAGTCTACCGATGAAGATGAAGAAAACAGTCATTCAAAAGGCGTGTTGCCTCCATTAACGGTTGGTCAAAAACTGGAACTACAGCAGATGAAATCCCGAGAGGGTTTCAACAGACCATCCCCCAGATATACAGAAGCCAGTCTGGTTAAAAAACTTGAGGAAATGGGTATTGGACGACCTTCAACCTACGCTCCTACTATCTCCACCATTCAAAAAAGGGATTATGTAGTGAAAGAAAATCGCGATGGGTTTGAGCGATCTTATAAGGAAATTACTCTTGAAAACGGACAGGTAACCAGTAAAACCAACAAGGAAATTGCTGGCACAGAAAAGAATAAACTTTTTCCAACCAACATCGCCATGGTGGTAAATGATTTTCTAACTGAGCATTTCGACAATATCGTTGATTATTCATTTACTGCACGAGTGGAGAAGGAATTTGATGAAATTGCCAGGGGAGGAAAAGATTGGGATCAAATGATTGATTCGTTCTATGGCAACTTCCATCCAAAGGTTGAGAAGACCGAATCGCTGGAAAGAGCAGATGTACGTGGATCCCGGGAACTTGGCATTGAACCCGATTCGGGTAAACCGATTTACGTTAAACTGGGAAAATTTGGAGCCTATGTGCAAATAGGAGAAAACCCGGACGACCAGAATGAAATCAAACCGAAATATGCCAGTCTTCGAAAGGGACAACTAATGGAAAACATTACTCTGGAAGAAGCACTTGATCTATTCCAACTACCCCGGCAGGTTGGTTCATTCGAGGATCTGGAAATTATTGCCGCTATTGGCAAATTTGGTCCCTATATAAAACATGATGGCAAGTTCGTGAGCATACCCAAAGATGAAGATCCATTATCAATCACAGAAGAGCGATCCATTGAGTTAATACAGGAAAAAAGAAAATTGGATGCCGAGAAATACATTAAAACATTTCCGGAAAATGACACCATAATGGTCCTTAATGGCCGGTATGGACCCTATATTAAGGCTGGGAATAAAAACGTAAAGATTCCCAAAGACAAAATTCCTGATGAACTCACACTTGAAGAATGTCTGGAATTAGCAGAAAAAGCGCCGGAAAGAAAAGGCCGGTACTCACGCAAAAGTAAATAATGCCAAGACCCCAGCTGGTGGTACTTTCCGGAGCGGGAATAAGCGCTGAAAGTGGCATTCCGACTTTCAGGGATGCCGATGGCCTATGGGAAGGCCACGATATCATGGAAGTGGCTTCTCCTCAAGGCTGGAATGCAAATCCCGAATTGGTACTGGAGTTTTACAACCAACGCCGCAAGGCAGCTTTGGAAGCCAGTCCCAATACAGGGCACAAAATACTGGCTTCACTAGAGCAGTACTTCGAAGTCACGGTAATTACTCAAAATGTTGACAATCTGCACGAATCAGCCGGCTCTACCAGGGTAATACATTTGCATGGGGAGCTTTTTAAATCACGCAGTACCATCGACAGCAGTCTGGTATACCCTATTGACGGCTGGGAACTGAAACTTGGTGATTTATGCAAGAAAGGTTCCCAGTTACGACCTCATATTGTTTGGTTTGGCGAGGAGGTGCCTATGATGGAGCAGGCAACAATCATCTGCAACAGCGCCGATATACTGGTGGTAGTAGGTACTTCTCTGATTGTATACCCAGCCGCTGGATTACTGAATTTTGTAAATAGTCAAATACCGAAATATGTGATTAACCCTAATATGCCGCAGATCGATCCCATGCCTAACCTTCATCTAATTCATAAAGGAGCAGGGGAAGGACTTACCGAATTAAAAGAAATATTAGTTAAGAACTAGGGATGGTAATGCAATCGTCCATTGCGTATGGATAATTTTGACGCGGTGTTGTTGTGGAACAACAGGCCGGTCCCCAAACCCTGTGGTAAACTCGGACTAAAACCTGCTGTAAATTGAGCCAATCCATTTAAACCAACGTTCGATTCCAGGGCAGAGGTAATCCACCATCCAATGCCTCTTTCCTCCGCCAGTCGGATCCAGCGTTCAGTAGCCGCAAGCCCACCTACCAATGTTGGTTTCAGTACAATAAACCGGGGACTTATACTATCCAAAATAGCCTGCTGTTCAGGTAAAGAATTGTGACCAATGAGCTCCTCATCCAAAGCTATTGGCACCGATTGAAAAGTACACAGCCCTTTCATCAAGTCTATTTGTCCTGGTTTAACCGGCTGTTCCAGGGAATGGAGGCTAAACTCAGCTAGTCGTTCTAGTTTCTTAAATACATCTCCTTTGCCAAACGCACCATTTGCATCTGCTCGGATAGAGATGCGGGTGCCGTAAGTTTCCCTTATATATTTCAGCAACCCGCATTCCTTGTCAAAGTCAATAGCACCTATCTTTACTTTGATGCAACGATACCCATCCTTTATTTTTTGGTCCACCTGATCTTTCATAAACTGGAAGGACCCCATCCATACCAGCCCGTTAATGGGCACCGTGTATGTTCCGTTAGTAAAGGGGCCCTGGTATAATAGCCCTCTTCCCCCGTTTATTAAATCTTTCAAGGCGAGCTCCAAGGCAAAGCGTACCGAGGGTGCAGTAGACGGAACCAGGTCCAGCAAATCGTTCACACTCTTGTTAGTGGTTGGCACTTCATAATCCGGCAGTTGATCACAAAGCCGCTTCAACTCCTGCTCAACCACAGCATAGTCAGGACTTAACCCTGGTAAAGGCCCGGCCTCTCCAACTCCTTTAAATTCAGGTTTCTGGCCATCCCATATTTTGAGGAAATATGTGTCCCTTAGTCGCAGGACCCCCCTACTGGTTCCCGCATCAAATCGGAAACGAAGGGTATATTTTTCAAATGCTGCTGCTAAAGCCATCTCACTCAATTGACTAATTTAACCTCCGATTGATCTCACCTGGCAACTCAAATGCCAAAGGTCTCGGTGATATACTATGGCAGAGGTTCACAAACTATTTAAAGGACTACATTACCCGCACTACAGTTTGCCTGGCAATTCGTCGCTGTTACAGACTTTAACACCCGCTTGCGCCATCTGGTTGAAGGCATCCTGCTGATCATTCGGTTGTAAATTAACGGCTTTTACCGCGTCCACAATGACCCAGGTGTTAAATCCAAGCGCCACCGCATCCAGAGCTGTATATTTGACGCAATAATCTGTGGCCAGTCCCACGATGAAAACTGTGCTGATACCGTTGGATTGAAGGAATGCGGCTAGCCCGGTGTCTTGTTTTTTTCCATTATCGAAAAACCCGCTGTAGCTGTCAACCCTGGGGTCAGTTCCTTTTCGAAAGATTTTTCGATTTAACGATAGATTCAGTTCATCAGCAAACGAAGCACCCAGAGTATCCTGAATGCAGTGATCCGGCCAAAGCACCTGCTTTAACCCATACAAGTCAATTACCTGCCCCACCTCTCCATGCGGCTGGTTGCTGGCAAAACTTTGATGATTAGCTGGATGCCAATCCTGAGTAGCTACTACCAGATCAAACTGAGGCATGATCTTATTGACAGTAGGGATAATTTGATCACCGAATTCCACTGCCAAAGCACCCCCTGGCAAAAAATCGTTTTGAATATCAACAATTATTAAAGCCTTCATTTCAGTTTACGCAGGTTTAGAACAAGTTCAGTTTTTAAATCGTATAGGTTTTTTTCAAGACCAACGGAATATTGATGTGGATTAACCAGTCTCTTTATGCTTTGGTCCAACTGACTCAGTTCGATTTTCACGCGGTCTCTGATGGTATGTATGTCGGGCTGCTGATACACGGCAGTTCCGGAACGAAAAATGGGCACCAGCAAGTCCTCAAATTTGGTAGCGTTTATATTCTTACGGCGTGTATGGTCAACGGGATCAATAATTACCTGGGTAATCTCGACATTTATATTGATATCATAGATCATATCTGCAACGAAGACCCCCCCTTTGAAAAACCGCCTAACCTGTTGAACACCAGGATTGTTTATTTTAGCCGCCTGCTCTGATAGCTTTATTTTATAATCCCACCCGGATCCGTTTTTGATAGCAGCAAGTTTATAAACGCCCCCCAGAGCAGGTTGATCAAACCCCGTTACCAGTTTTGTTCCTATCCCCCATATATCGATGGCAGACTGTTGTTCCTGCAAACTGGCAACCAAGTACTCATCCAGATTGTTACTGGCAACGATAAGCGTTTTTTCGAATCCACCCTCATCGAGCAACCTGCGTACTTCGTTGCTAAAATAAGCCAGGTCCCCGGAATCAATCCGTACCCCTATCAGATGCTTGTCTTGCGCTTCCAGTATTTTACCCACCTCCATAGCATTCTTTACACCCTGTATGGTATCGTATGTGTCAATTAGAAAAATACAATTATCCGGTAAATGCCTGGCATAACTTTTAAAGGAATCAATTTCGTGATCAAACGCCATGACCCAGCTGTGTGCATGCGTTCCGGCTACCGGGATTTCAAATAGTCGCCCGGCCATAACATTCGAGGTAGCACTACAACCACCGATATAGGCTGCCCTGCTGGCGCATAGAGCACCATCAATGCCCTGAGCTCTTCTCAATCCAAATTCCAGTACCTTCTCACCATGGGCGGCTTCAGATATTCGAGCTGCTTTTGTAGCCACCAATGATTGGTAATTAATCATATTTAAAAGAGCTGATTCAATCAATTGGGCTTGTAGAATAGGACCCCGAACCCTAACCAGTGGTTCATTTGGAAATACTGCACGGCCCTCCGGAATGGCGTCGATATCGCAGCAAAACTCCATCTTGCCCAGATAATCGGTAAAGGCCTTATCGAACATCCTGGTTCCATTAGGATTTTCCAGCTGTCGAATAAATTCGAGGTCTGCCGGGGAGAAACTGAAATGATTAAGGAAATCAATAACGTAGCCCAGTCCGCAGGTTATAGTATAGCCGCCATGGAACGGATTTTCCCTGAAAAAAAGATTAAAAACACTTTCCTTTTCTGCAATGCCTTCCTTCCAATAGGCATAAGCCATTGTAAGTTGGTACAGGTCGGTAAATAAGGACAGTGATCCCCGGTAAATGTCTCTGGTGAAATCCAATAGATGATAATTGGTGGCAAATTTTCTATTTTCTGCCGATTAGATAATACTTAACTGCTCTTCAGTTAAGTCTATATTATGATAAACCTTTTGCACATCATCATCATCTTCCAGCGTTTCAATTAACTTATAAACTTTTATCAATTCGTCGTTACTAAGGGTCACGGTGGTGTTTGGGATGCGTTGTAATTCGGCACTTTCCGGTTCAATATTTAGCTCGTCTAATTTTCTTTGCAAACTACCAAAGTCTTCTATACTACAGGTGACATGGAAAAAACCTTCCTCCATTTCGACCTCTTCCGCTCCGGCATCAATCAGTTCAAGCGTTAGATCATCAATATCAGCACCCTCTGGTTGAGGAAATGAAAACACCCCTTTTCTGTCAAATATGAATTCCAATGAACCGTTTGTGCCTAAACTTCCACCAAACTTTGAAAACGCTGCCCTTACAGAAGAAACTGTCCTGTTCAAATTGTCCGTGG
>BQJT01000231.1 GCA_021604845.1 Cyclobacteriaceae bacterium | reverse complement strand
ATTTAGTCGGTGTAGGCGAAACCAACGCTGGCACCGCCGGCAGTAAAGATGGCCTACTAGTGATGATCGATTTTAGCACTGGCCAACAAATTGTCAAAAAGAACCTTGGCGGAAAAAAAGATGACGGGTTTTATGCTGTAGCTCAAACTTTTGATGGGCATTTCCTTTTAGCTGGTTATACCAAATCCTCGGGGCTTGGGAAATCAGACGCATGGCTGGTAAAGGTCGATAAACAGGGCAACACCGTTTGGGAAGCCACTTTTGGAAGTCCAGGTGATGATGCCATTGAACATTTATTATTAAACCCGAACGGGAATGCTATAGCAGCCGGAACTTTTCATGATCAGAAAAGAGGAGACATTTGGCTGGCAGAAATAGAGGAACAAAAACTATTATGGGAAACCTTTATCGGCCAGGGACAATACGCCTCTGTGAAAGGCATGACCCTTGCTCAAGATGGCGGAATGGCCCTGGTTGGCAATACAGCCCAGTCCTCGAATCGAAAAAAGGGCGACATCTGGCTGGCAAAAACAACAAATAAAGGCCAATATCAATGGGAGAAATACTTTGGAGAGCGGGATTGGGAAGAAGCCTCGGATATTATCACCACTGCCGATGGAGGTTTTGCAATTTGTGGCCTGACCAATTCAAAAGGAGCAGGCGATAACGACATGTGGTTAATCAAAACCAACGGCGCCGGCTTTATGGAATGGGAACAAACTTTTGGTGGCAAGGATAGTGATATAGCCAATGCCATAGCTACCACACCCGATCAGGGCTTTTTGTTGATGGGTTTGACCAAATCCCACCGTTCAGGCGCTCGCCAGCCCAGAGCAATGGTTTTAAAGGCCAATGCTGGAGGTGGAAGAGAATGGACTTTCGATCATGGTGGCAATAAGGATGATGAAGCAACCGTAGCCTTGAGCTTACACGATGGCAGTTATATCCTTGGCGGAAAAACAGAATCGCAAGGTAGCAGCGGCAAAAACAGTTGGATGAGCCGCTGGGATAATCCTACACCATTTTTTGGTGGCTCCAAGCAGGCAGCTCCTGAGTTTTCTCAAATTGTATTGAATACTGCTGACGGCCAGCTTAAGCCAGGAGATAAGGCTTATCTATCTTTTGATATTTCCAATACCTCAAACGTCGATTTGGCTGATGTACAAGTCCGAGTGATTCAACAATCAGGTGTGGATGGCATCGAGGTTTGGAACAACAATTACCTTGGCTATTTGCAAAAAGCAGCAGCTCGGAATATAAAAATCCCGGTTAGTGCCAGTGAGGCATTGTCGAGCGGAGAAAGTACATTCGGCGTGAGCATTGTGTCTGGTAATGAGCCTTTGACTAATCTTAATTTTACTATTGCCAGTAAAAAACCAGAGGCTGCTGCAGTTGAATTTGGCACCTATAACTTCGTAGAAAGCACCGTTTCTGATGATGAAACCCTAACGGTTATTGTTCGGAACCCAGGAGACTACACGGCAAGTGCTGTCTCCGTCCGCTTTGAGCTCCCACCGGGCTTACAAGCAGTGGGTTCGATTAACCAAAGTCTCGGCAATATTGGCCCGCATGGTTCAAAATCGGTAAAGCTAACCTATAGAAGAACCGCCACTCTTCGAGATGGCCGTGTTGCTATTAGTTGTATCGTCAAATTGGGTCAAACCGAAATTCGCAAAACGCTGGAAAGAGGCGGCAGTTTTGGGGACGATGTGGTATTGATTATCACCGAACCCAGCGAATCTGCTACTAATATTCAGAATATAGTTTCCGATAAAAACGTCTTTGACATTAAAGTGGGTGCCAGTGCAACCAATCCACTCCGGCAACAGGATTTTAAAGTGTACAACAACAGTATGGTCATCGACGGGTCCAAAATGGATGAAGTTGATTTGAAAAAAGCTAGCCAATCCAGCGGTCGTTTCAATTACGTTTATGGGACTCGGGTCCATCTTTCGCCTGGGGAAAATAAAGTGCAAGTGGAAGTCCTGACGCCCACCGGAGCCACCCGCACCAAAACCATGGTCGTATACTATGAACCGCACCAGCCCAATCTGCATGTTTTGGCCATTGGCCCTTCACATAACGACTTAAAATTCACCAGCAAAGATGCCGAAGATTTTGCCCGGGCTTTTGAAAACCAAGGTAATAGCAATAAACTTTTTGGAAAGGTATTTGTCCGAAAATTGATCACCCCGGAAGAAACACAATCCATTAATATTCGGGAAGCTATTGCGGATTTGGTGTATCAGTACCAAAACGCCGCCGCTGCCCAACGCATTCTAAGCAATGATGTGCTGCTGGTGTTTGTTTCTTCCCATGGCAAAAATAATCCAGAAGGATTCAAACTACTACCTTCCGATTATGAATCCCGCTACGAACGAACCCGTACCATCGATTACCAAAGAGACATCGTAAACGAACTCGAAAAAATAAATTGCAAAAAGCTCGTCTTTCTCGACGCCTGCCATAGTGGTGCTGCTGACAGTAAATCCCTTTCAGATGTAGCTCGCGCTGATGCCCTGTCCAAGTTAGCTGCTATGCATCCTGGTATGAGTACCCTCACTTCCTGTCGTGCCAATGAGATGTCATACGAAGACCAAAATTGGCAAAATGGAGCCTTCACCGAAGCCATTATGGAAGCTTTTGCGAATACGCCTATCCTGGATAGTGGTGGTACTTTCAAAGCTGATGCAGATAGTAATAATATCATTACCCTAAGTGAACTCTATGATTTTCTCCGCAGGCGGGTTCCTGGCATGGTTAAATCTCAAAAACCGAATGCCCCCACCTTGCAAACGCCTTTTATGCCGGAAAATCAGTTGATTAAAGAGGATGTAAGTATTTATGTGGTGGAGTGATATTAGTTATAGATGATGAATGATAATTGATATATCATTCATCATTCATCACCCATCATCCATATCTCAAAATCCCAAAAATGATAATGACAAAATTGAAATATTGGCTAATTATTTTACTGCTATTCCTCCTAAACAGGCAACTTTTTGCACAATGTGCAGATGTAACCGTGGTGGGGAATACGGCTTTTGTAACCTCTAATACTACTTTGGGCCTTGGCTCTTTAAGGGCAGCCATCATTTGCCTCAATGACCCCGGGTCGGGTGTCACCAATATCGAATTTAATGTTCCTGGAGCAGGCGATGTGGTTATTACTCCTACCACCTTCTTCCCACTCCCAACCGTAACTAAAAACAACGCAGTCATTGATGCCCGGACACAACCAGGATGGACCCTAGGTAAAGTCATCATTGATGGGAGCAGTGCCAATAGCCATGGCCTTAGCATAAGTGCTAATAATTGTGAAGTATACGGTTTATTCATTCGGGATTTTACCAATGGGAGTACCGGCGGTGGCATTCACCTGGCTTCTGGCACCAATAATCGGGTAGAAGATAATGCCTTAAGCAATAACCGAATTGGCCTCTTTGCCAATAGTGGCTCCATCTCTTTTACCGCTACTAATAATAGTATTGGGATCAATCCAAGTAATGGGGCAGCTATGGGAAACAATAGCCAGGGTATTTTTATGCTTAATTCTTCCTCAGCGAATTATGTGATTAGTAATAATACTATCGCTTTTAATAGCGTAGGTGTCCAAACTGCATCGCCCCTGGTTAATGCACTTATTTCACAAAACAGCATGTATTGCAATGCCACTGGCGGCATTAACCGGGGTGGTTTCTCTGTCACACCTTTTTCTATTAATGCTGCCTCAACACTCCAGGTAAGTGGGCAGGGACCATCCGGTGCAACGATAGAATTGTTTATAAGCGAGGAGTCGAGTTGTCTAACCAATGTCCCTTGTCAGGGTACCACTTTTCTAGGTAGTGCTACTATTCCCGGGGCCTCAAACGCCTGGAGCATTGATGTCAGCGGCCTTGTAAGCAGTACAGATGAAGTGACTATCACAGCTACAGTGGGAGGCAATAACACCACCGAATTTTCTAGCTGCTCTGCCCTGACTTGCCCGGCTATTACAGTCAGCTTTTCTAATATTACTGCCACTTGTTCCGGTTCTTCTCAAGGCAGTGCAACGGCTGTTCCTTCAGGTGGCACCTCTCCTTATACCTTTTTGTGGAGTGATAACCAAAATGGCGCTACAGCCACTGGTTTGGCTGCTGGAACATATACCGTAAGCATTACCGATAATGCAGGATGTACGGTTACCGGCTCCGTCACTATTGGTACTGCCCCAAGTCCCACCACAAACCCGGATAGCAATAGCCCGGTTTGTGAAGGAAATAACCTAAACTTATCCGCCAATGCGACCTTCATAGGTCCAGGGGCTTTATCTTATAGTTGGGAAGGGCCAAATAGTTTTACTTCAAATGAAGAAAATCCAATCATCGCTGGTGTTGGGTCAAATGCTGGCGGGGTCTACAGTGTTACGGTTACAGCTAGTAATGGTTGTGCAGATCGGGCAAGCACCTTTGTCAACATCAATCCCCTACCGATAATCATGCTTACCCCTACGGATGCGGATTGCAATGGAGCAGCTACAGGTAGTATTTCCCTTACGGTAAATGGCGATCCCAATGATTTTAGCTACAGCTGGAGTAATGGCGACAACACTCAAAATATTTCAAATCTCCTGGCTGATACTTATACCGTAACGGTTGTTAATCAAAATACCATGTGCCGCACTTCAGCTAGTGCAACTGTTGATGAACCTTCCTTCCTTACCCTACAATTTAACACCAATGATCCTACCTGCGGAGTCAATAATGGCAGCATTGAAGCCATCCCAGGTGGAGGAAGCCCAAATTATACTTATGCCTGGAGCAATGGACAAATGAATGCCACGGCGACCAATTTATTGGCAGGGACTTATGACGTTACCGTAACGGATATGAATGGTTGTATGATTTCTGACCAGGCAAGCATTTCAGATCAGGGGAGCCCCACGCTTAACCCTGATATCACCGATGTCCTTTGCAATGGGGATGCCACCGGCAGCATAGACCTCAATATTGCAGGGGGAACAGCCCCAATCACTATAAATTGGAGTAATGGAAGTACTACAGAAGTAATAAATAACCTTACGGCTGGAACCTACGATGTAACGGTAACGGATGCCAACAACTGCCAATCCACTGCCAGTTTGATGGTTGACCAGCCTTTTGCGCTTGACGCAAATATTGACACTACGCCTACAGCCTGCTCCTCTCCCACCGGCACCGCAACGGCAACCGTCAATGGAGGGACACCAAATTACACCTTTCAATGGGACAACGGCGACACGGGGCCTTCCGCCGATAATTTATCCGGAGGTAATCATTCTGTTACTATTACTGATGCACAAAATTGTCAGCTTATCCAGCCATTTGTAATTGGAACAACCGATACCCCTACCGCTTCCATACAAGATATCACTGATGTGGATTGCAATGGGGAAGCTACTGGCAGCATTACACTTGACGTAAATGGTGGCCAGCCGCCTTATGGATACAGTTGGAGTAATGGAAGCACGAATCCTTCTCTCGAAAATGTACCGGCGGCCAATTATGAAGTGACGATCAGCGATCAGAATGGCTGCACCACAACACTTAATGCTACTATTGATCAACCCTTGCTCCCGCTGACCCTAACGCCATCCTCAACAGATGCTACCTGTGGTCAATCGGACGGAACGGCTAGTGTTGATATAATTGGTGGCACAAACCCCTATTCCATTAGCTGGAGCAACGGTATGACCAGCTCAACGATAAATGGGTTGGCACCTGGTGTATATGAGGTCACTGTCACCGATGATAACAATTGTACGGAAAGTACCACGCTAGGCGTTTCGGATGAAGGGGCGCCTAACCTGGGCACCTTGATCTCCGATATCACTTGCAATGGTGAAAGTGATGGCAGCATTATTTTATCTATCACAGAAGGCACAGCACCCTTCACCATTAATTGGAGCAATGGGGCAACAGAAACAACCTTGGAAAACCTCGAAGCGGGAACCTATAGTGTTACTGTTGAAGATGCCAACCAATGCCAGGCTACAACCTCGGCTACTGTTTTTGAGCCCGAGGTATTACAAGCCGATCTTTCTATTACCAGTTTGGATTGTGATGGAAACAATAGTACCATAAGCGCTAATGTCAATGGCGGTACAGAAGCCTATACTTTTGCCTGGAGCAATGGAGAAAGTACCCCAACTTTGACTGGCCTGACCGCTGGCAATTACAGCCTTACCGTAACAGACGACCTTAATTGTACCGTTTCTGATAGCATTGAAGTCCCCGCAGCTACGGAAGTACAAATACTGAGCACAACGCCTGTTTCTATGCCAGGCGGTGAAGATGGCGCAGTCGTTTTTGAAATAGCAGGCGGCTCGGCACCTTACGACTACAACTATTCCGGCCCGGAAAGCGGCAACGGAACCTTGGCAATAGCAGGAACAGCAACAATTAATGATCTTCTCCCTGGCACCTATACTTTAGAAATAAGCGACAATAACGGCTGTACAGAAGCCTTAACCTTTATCATTGCAAATGCAGGTTGTGACCTTAGAATCGACTCCATTCAAGTGATTAATGAAAGCTGTGATAATGCTACAGATGGGCAAATCCAGGTTTTCACCTCTGATGGCGCAGATCCACTCAATTACAATTGGAATGGAAGCGCTGGTTCTGGAAATGGTTCAGACACCCAAATCAATGGTTTGGCTGCCGGTGACTACCAAATCAGTATCACGGATGCCAATAGCTGCGTCGATACAATTACTGTGGTGCTTGAGACCGAAGTGGACCTTTCTGCTCCGGATACTGCCACTGTTTTCGCCTGCCCACAAGCAGATGGTTCGGGTATCTTTGACCTCACTTCCGTGGAAAATACGATCAATTCCAACAATCAAGCCAGTGTCAATTGGTATGAAGATGCGGCTAGTAGCCAAATCGTTGCTGATCCTGCAAATTACAGTAGTACTGGTGGCTTGGTCTATGCCACTCTCAGCCAAGGTGGCTGTGAATCTGCAAGTTCGGAGATTCAATTGGATGTACGCTCTCCTAATGATCCAGCTTGCCTCTCAGGAGGAGACTGTGC
>BQJT01000230.1 GCA_021604845.1 Cyclobacteriaceae bacterium | reverse complement strand
CGCGGGGAAGCAGAAACACTTATTGACGTGTTAAATGATCTGTTCAACCTTGAAAAAGAACCACTATCATCTAATAATAAATAATAGTATGGTCTTTCTTAGACCTGTAAGTTTTCACTGTAATATCAAACCTATCCACTTGGCTATCTCGACACTAATCCATTAATTGCGTGAATTCTGATACTTAACAGAAATTGAGTGGAAAATATCCTATTAGTTTGTCACCGAAAGCTTCTTAAGATTTCCGGGATTTTGGTTTTACTAATCCTGATGCTTGTTCAAGGCACTTTACCTGCATCTGTGGAGCTGGAGGATTACTTCGTTTTCCAGGAAAACAATAAGAAAGGAATAAGAAACAGCAAACACAAGGTAGTAATTCCGGCCATGTACGATGATCTGGGGTGGTCTATTGGCGAATTTCTTCCAGTAAACAATGTGGTAGGATATAAAGAAAATGGCCGTTGGGGTCTAATTACTCTTAAGAATAAGAAAGTTGGTCCAGCGGAATTCAATAATCTTTACCCCTTGAACAGAGAATTAATCGCAGCCTCCAAAAGCCAGGGTGCCGGTGAACAATACGGCATTATAGGTGCAGACGGAGGGGCAAAATCGGAGTTTGAATTTGGTCGATTAACTATGTTCAACAACCTGATCGTTACCTCTAAACTCACCGCGAATAATCAGATTAGTTACGGTATGATTAATCTAAACTTCCAGGAAGTACTCCCATTTAAGTACTCGCTTATAAAAACCCTGAACAATAAGTATGCTTTGATTAGTTCAGGTGAATTTTCAGGATTGGTAAGTGCCTCGGGGGAAGTGATTATTGAACCCAAGTATCATGAAATCAATCTTCAGGGAAATATTTGCAGAGGCAAACTATTCAGTACCTACGAACTTAGAAATGCTCAAAATCAATTATTGGCCAGCTATCAGGCCAGGGAATTCAGAAAAGCTGCTCCGGGTATTGTAGTAACCTCCGTTCAGGAACGCAGCCGCATACTTGATACCAAGGGAGTGGTACTGGCTACTTTGAAGGAAACACAAATATTGGACTTCGAAGATCGTTTGGCGGTGATAAAGCGCAATGGGATGTATGGAGTTATTAATTCGGATGGTGAGGAAATAATCGACGCGAATAAGAAATCGGTTTGGATACGGGGTCAATATATTGGCGTAGAAGAAAGTGATGGCCATTGGAAACTCCTCAATGCTGAATTGCAGCAGGTAACTAGCAGAAACTATCAGCAGATCACACCCGCTACCGAGGGCTTATTCCAGGTCAGGCGGTTAGACAGATGGGGATTTATCGATTCCAACGGGGAAGAATTAATCCCTCCCCAATACCAGGAAACATCACCGTTTGAAGGCGGAGTTACCTATGCAAAGTACCTGGGAAGCTGGGGATTGATAGATCCCAAAGGAAACTGGTTAATTAAACCCCGTTATGATAGCCTGGTGAAAGTCAACCAGAACACCTATATATTTAACAGGGATAACCAATACGGGCTGGTAAAAACAGATCAGGCTGAGGTATATCTTACTTCAAACCGGTTATACCCAGCGGTTACAGGTGCTATTGAAAAAAACCGCGATGAACAATACGGCCTGATATCTGATGACGGTGAAGTGATGCTTTCTTTACAATATAAACAGCTCAGACCATTCGATGAAGATCCCAGATATTATTTATTTGAAAACGAACAAGGATCGGGAATATTCAATATTACCGCAAGTACGTTTTTCCAGGATACCACTATCCAGGAAATGAGGACACTTAACGAAGGATATATTGGAATTAAGATAAATGATCAGTATGGCCTTATTGATCTGAATGGAAAACTTCGTATCGCCAATCGTTACGAAGACATTGGTGTTTTTAATGAAGATATGCTGCCGATAAAGATCAAGGGTAGATGGGGATATGTAGACCGAATAGAACGGCTCACGGTACAACCAGTTTACCAAAGCGCAAGTCATTTTGTAAACGGCCTGGCCATTGTTACTCAAATGGGAAAGTCAGGTCTAATTAACCCGAAGGGAAAGATCATTCTAAAATTAGATTATGATCGCCTGGAACGGCTTCCGGAAGGATTATTTATTTGTCAACAGGGGAAGAATACAGGTTTAATAAACGCTGATGGAAGGATATTACTTTACCCTGCGTATGATAATCTGGAGATTTTGGAGAATGGCAATATCAAGGTTCAGAAAAATGGCAAACTAGGCCTTGTGGACAAGACAGGTCGTATACTGATTCCCACCAGGTACGACGAGCTTTCTTACGACCAGTATAATGACCTGTTCCACCTGACTAAAACATCTCCCTGGGACGAATTTAAGTTGCAGTAGTAGCCGCCGAAACTAGTCTTTATCCGGGCCTGATTTTTCAGTATCATCCGCTTTTGAGATCGATTCCCGCATACTGGTATCTGCCTCAATATTCTTCATGCGATAATAGTCCATAATTCCCAGGTTTCCGCTCCTGAAAGCTTCAGCCATTGCTTTGGGAACTTCTGCTTCCGCTTCTATCACCCTGGCACGCATTTCCTGAGTAAGGGCTTTCATTTCCTGTTCCTGGGCAACCGCCATGGCTCTGCGTTCTTCCGCTTTAGCTTCAGCTACTTTGAGATCGGCATTGGCCTGGTCAATCTGTACCTTGGCTCCAATATTTGCATCCACTTTAGGGACATCTACATCTGCGATATCAATTGAAAGTATTTCAAAAGCAGTACCAGCATCCAGTCCTCTTTCCAGTACCAGTTTGGAAATATCATCAGGGTTCTCCAGCACATCTGTGTACTTGGCCGCAGAACCAATTGAGGTAACGATACCCTCGCCTACCCTGGCCAAGATAGTTTCTTCTCCTGCTCCCCCTACCAGCCTTCCAATGTTAGCTCTTACAGTAACCCGGGCTTTAGCCAATAATTGAATGCCATCACCCGCCACAGCCGAAACCGAAGGAGTATTTATTACTTTGGGGTTTACCGATATCTGGACCGCTTCGAAAACATCCCTGCCGGCCAGATCAATTGCTGTGGCTTGTTTAAACGTCAGGTTGATATTGGCTTTATCAGCAGAAATCAAAGCCTTAATAACACTTGGAACATGGCCACCTGCAAGGTAGTGAGTTTCCAGTTCGGAGGTGGTTACCTCCAATCCAGCCTTGGTGGCGGTTATCATTTCCCTTACGATTACTCCCGGAGGTACCTTCCGAATCCTCATAAACATCAGTTCAAACAAACCCACTTTTACCCCAGAGAACCTTGCGGTAATCCACAAGTTTACCGGAATAAAATAAAGGAAAACAAAAACCAGGACGATGGCCAGAAATATGCCAATCAAAGAGAAAAGATCCATAAGTATATTTAAATAGGTTTTACAACAATTTTGTTATCAGAGAGGCTTATGATCTCAACGTTGTTACCCGCTTCCAGGTAATTTCCGCTGGTTTGAACCTCATATAATTTATCAGCGAACTCCGCAGTACCCATGGGGCGCAGGTCTGAAACCAACTTTCCCTTCATGCCAATACGAAGATCCGACTTTTCATTTTCATTTACCTTACTATCAATACTCGATTTCAGGGCAAACCGCTGCCAAGTGCCAGCACGCAAGCTGTAAACCAGGGCCAATATTGAAAAGGTGATTGTTCCAGCAAGCACCCATAGTCCTGTGGTATTCCCAAATGACCCGAAACTGACATACACCCCTCCCACCATGGCAACTACTCCCAAAATACCCAACACAGTGGTTCCCGGGACAAATATCAATTCAATGATCACCAAAATAACCCCACAAAATATTAACAACAAAACCGAAATCCAATAAGCCATAACACATTTGATAAGGGTATTCTGCTAAGCTACTAAAATAGCCCTTGGCAAACAATCTAATAGGCCTTGGCGAAATACACTTGCTGGACCGAAGGTTTGCCGCTATATATACAACTTCCAGCCTTAGCCCCCTGGTTAAGAGGGATACAACGAATAGTTGCTTTGGTTTCTTCTTTAATCCGCATTTCCGTTTCTGCCGTACCGTCCCAGTGTGCTTTTATAAAACCGCCTTTGTTCTTCAACACCTGCTTAAACTCATCGAAAGTGTTTACAGTGGTAATGTGTTCATCACGGAATTTCAAAGCTTTTTTGTAAATGCTATCCTGCATTTCCGAAAGAATATATTTTACTTTGGGGGCTACCTCTTGTTGACTTAAAGATATCTTTTCTGAGGTGTCTCGGCGAGCCAGTTCAACCGTACCATTATCAAGATCGCGAGGACCGATAGCAATTCTGACCGGTACTCCTTTCAATTCATATTCGGCGAATTTCCAACCTGGCTTTTGTGTATCACGGTCGTCAAAATCCGCGGTGATGTTTAGTTCTTTTAGTTGTCCAATGATTCCCCTGGCAACCGCATCGATCGCTTCCAGTTCATCCTCATTTTTGAAAATAGGAATAATGACCACTTGTTTGGGTGCCAGTCTTGGAGGAAGCACCAGACCTTTATCATCCGAATGCGCCATTATCAATGCACCCATGAGCCGGGTACTAACTCCCCATGAAGTACCCCATACATATTCCAATCCACCGTCCCTGGTGGCGAACTTGACATCAAATGCTTTAGCAAAATTCTGCCCAAGAAAGTGAGATGTACCTGCCTGCAGTGCTTTTCCATCTTGCATCAGCGTTTCCATACAATAGGTATCGACTGCCCCAGCAAATCGTTCTGACTCTGTTTTTACTCCCTGAATTACCGGTAAAGCCATAAAGTTTTGCACAAAATCCGTATAGACCTGCAGCATCAACAATGTTTCTTCCTTGGCTTCTGCTTCAGTGGCATGAGCAGTGTGGCCTTCCTGCCAAAGAAACTCGGTAGTCCTTAAAAATAGTCGGGTGCGCATTTCCCAGCGCACAACATTTGCCCACTGGTTTATTTTTAGTGGAAGATCCCTATAAGATTGAATCCACTGCTTATAAGTATTCCAAATTACCGTTTCAGAAGTGGGTCGAACGATCAGTTCCTCTTCAAGTTTTGCTTCAGGATCCACCACCAATCCACTTTTATCATCGGCCTGTTTGAGACGGTAATGAGTAACTACCGCACATTCTTTCGCGAACCCTTCGACGTGGTCCGCTTCTTTGCTCAGATAAGATTTTGGTATGAATATTGGAAAATATGCATTACTATGGCCCGTCTCCTTAAACATTTTGTCAAGAATTGCCTGCATCTTTTCCCATACAGCAAACCCATATGGCTTAATTACCATACAACCTCTGACCGGGGAGTTTTCTGCCAGGTCAGCCTTTTTTACCAGTTCATTGTACCACTGAGAGTAATCTTCACTCCGCTTGGGTAAACCTTTACTCATACCCTTGAAAATTATGAATTAAAAATTATGAATTAATCCTATTGAGTGCTATTTCTGGTGAGATTCTTTTTGTTCAGTCAACCATTGTGGCACCATAATTGCTCAACTAATGTTAGTACTAGAAAGAGATTTGACAAATATAAGTTTTTAAAGCTTATTCCGATCTTATTTTAGTAATTTACAATATGCAAAATTAACGATTATGAGACCTTTACCTACTGTTCGGTTGCTGCTTTTAGCCTTATCTATTGGAATATTCTCCTGTTCTTCAAGCAAATATGCTTCGACTGGGAATTCCGAATACGACGACCTGTACTTTAATAAAGCTGACAGGTACCCCGTTATGACCGACGGTACAACCGCGGTGCAACGAACTGAAAGTGATGGTGGTGTAGGAGTAGGCTATAATTCCAAAACTTTAAATCCTGACTATGGCCTTCCGCAGGATGCCGAATTAGATGGGTATTCCAGCGACGAATACTATGTTGAGGACCACGACGATGTCTATATGGATCAAGCCATTGACGACTATTTGAGGAATAACTCCAATGCCAGGCGCTATTCCACTCCAAGATATTACAGTAATTTTGACGACGTATTCTGGAGCGATCCTTTATACTACCAGGGAACTATGTTTGACCCGCTGTATCGATCATACTACGGTGTCTATAGCCCTTTTGCATACAACTCTTATTACCGTCCCTACAGTTCATTCTACAATCCATGGGGACCAAGAATTTCTGTTAGCTTAGGATTTGGATTCGGTTATGGATCCTGGAACCGGTACTACGATCCGTTTTATTACGGTGGTGGTTTCGGATATGGTTATGGATACGGATACGGTCCATCTTATGGTCGATATTATGGTAGCGCCTGGTGCCCTCCCTCATACTATGGTGGATACAACAATACAGTAGTTATCAACAATATTGAAACCTCAAACCCCGGGAATGTTCGGTACGGTACGCGCCAACCACGGGGAACCAGCTACATTGTAAACAATACTCCTACCGCCAGGACTTCTTCCAACGTACGAAGCGTCAGAACCAGGGCAGACAACGCGGTGAGAAGTGCTGGGAACAGAACTATTGATAATGGTAGAGTGCGGCAGTATGACCGATCCCAAAACCAGAGGAGTACCAACCAGTATCAATCGGATAGATCAAAAAGCAGGTTTGAAACCCATACACTGGATTCAAAGAGCAGCCGTGACCCGAATACCAGTTTGCAGCAACGCAGCAGAACTATCAATCGGGATACCTATACTGCACCTAGCCGGACAAGGAGTAGCCGCACGCTTGACCAGGGAAGTAACTCTTTAAACAGAACTTCAGGAAGCAGTCAGTATAAATCTGGCAGGACTTCTGCCACTGACGGGGTAAAAAGCAGAAGCAATTACTCAAGAAGTAGTAACAGTAAGCGAAGCAGTAATTATTCTGCACCGAGTAGAAAAACGGCGCCTAGCCGAACCTACTCTGCGCCTAGTAGAAGCAATTACTCTGCACCTAGCAGGAATACTACGCCTAGCAGAAGCAATTACTCTGCTCCCAGCAGGAACAATTATTCCTCACCGAGCAGAAGTAGTTCGGGAAGCCGAAGTAGCTCACCTAGTCGAAGTCTTCCAAGTAGACCAGGAAGCTCACGGAGCGTTAGGTAATAATTCTTCATAGGTCCCTAAACTCAATGGTTACAGGGAACAACTAAA
>BQJT01000229.1 GCA_021604845.1 Cyclobacteriaceae bacterium | reverse complement strand
CCGTTACACCTCAAAAGTAAGTCGCCAGGTGTTAAGGTTCTTCAAGCACTGTTTTCTCAAACCAGCTTCTCAGACGCTCTATGATACTGAACTACGGCCCATGTTGTTGGCGTACCTATAACGGAGACCGGACACCGTTTTGAAAATCTTTACTATCAAGAAACATTGCAAGTTAGCCTTTATGATAAGTCAATTCTTTAAATTGACGGCTGATAACCTACACACTTGAGAAAATAGATTGCAATTATCCTGATTGATGTTGCCACCCTTGACAGGCTGCTGCCGCCCAAAAGCCTATATGTATGAGGGACCGGGGGATTCTTGCCTCGGTGTCTGGGGAAACTCGCCACGTATCTGCGTGCGAGTTAGGAGAGCGAAACCTGCATTACCACCAATCCCTCTTGCTGATTGTATTTTTCGTGGGCGGCAGCAGCCTGTCAAGGGCACAGCCGCTACGCGGTGGCAACAGGTTTTCCCGCAAAGAAGTCGCTTTTTCAACAGCCTGTAAATCCGATCTGGCACTGCGCTAAATTAATTTCGATACAACTTGACAGTCGGTTTTCTGCCATTATGTAGAGTTCTGCATAACGGCCAAAACCGGCCTGTCAATTTCTTTCTATAATATTTCTGATCATCTGGTCAAATAATATGGGATAGCTAGTTCAGTGTGAGTTTTCTCACATGTTAATTTTGTTTGCTACGGTTAGTATTATATATATTTTCTCGCAGGCTATTATTGAATAGTGATAGTGCACGATGCAATGAACGGCACCTTTTCTTTTTTTTAGTACATTTAATGTTTATGAAAAAGGTGGTTTATTTTTCCTATACCCGGAGGTTTGTTATGTCTGATACGATATTAAAAAATAAGTACGGAGAAGTGACTTTTATTAGTCGACCAGCTGATGAAGAAGAAGGGATAGGCTTCGCAGATGAGGAAGAAGAAGCCGGCTATATTAGTGCAACACCATCACAAATTGCCGACAAGTATATCCACTCACATATGGATGAGCTGGGTTTGCGTAAGTGTCGCCTGGGCTGTGATGAAGCAGCGCTGACAGATCTTACCCGATCTTCTGAACCTGTTATTAATGTTACCCGTGAAAAGCATATGCTTGGTGCTACAGTTGTAGTATATGAGCAAACTGTTATGGATTTACCGGTGTTTAATGCGTCTATGGGTGTAACAATAGATGATGCGTCTCATTCAGTAATATCACTACAATCCTCCGTTCATTCCACCATTGAAATTGAAAATCCATCGGCAAAAACAAAAGTCAAGGAAGGTGAAGAAAGGTCTTTAACAAAGGCAGAAGTCAAAAAGATGTCAGGAATCTCCTTGACAAAAATGGAAAATGTACGCGTAAACCGCCAGGTTGTTTATCGGTATGAGGCAGATGAGCGTGAAGAGGTACAGGAAGATGATGATGGAGGTTTTGAACATCCAGATGAAGTGGATCTTGGGTTGGCTGATGTGCCGGATAAAATTAGCGAGGGTGCTCATTATATTGTGGAAGAAATTCTGTTTGAAGCACCAATGGTAAAGGGTGAATCACCCGTAAACTGGCGCGCACTCGTAGAGCCAGAATCAGGTGTAATACTCTACATTCGTGCACTTGTGGCTAGAGCAACAGGTATGGTTTATGTACGTGACCCACAAACCCAAAGTGGTTCATCGGTGACTGGTGCTTCATCTGATGCGTTATTAAACCCATTCCGCAGTTCGGTAACACTTAATGGATTGACCAGTGCCACACCACAACCCTTGTCGGGTGAGTTTGTTGAGATAGTAGACATAAGTGCACCTGCTATTGATCCACCTGAGGGAGCAAATCCATCCAGTGCGCTAAATTTTAACGTCAGCTCCGAAGCCGACGATTTCTCAGCCGTTAACGCCTATTACCATTGCGATAACTTGTTCCGCACCATGCAGAACTACGGTTTTAATGTTAGCTCATATTTTGGTGGAACCACCTTTCCAGTGCCTGTCGATCACCGTGGCAAGGGCGGCATTGTGAATGCGGATGCACCAGGTAATTCCACTGGCGATGGAATGGGAATGCTTCGTTTTGGTTTATTGCAGACAGGGCAACCAGTCGGTATCGCAACATCTAACCGAGTCGTCTGGCATGAGTTTGGACACGGTCTTCTCTGGGATAATGTAAGCAGCCCGAATTTCGGTTTTGCCCATTCCGCAGGTGATGCACTGGCGGCAATTTTTAATGACCCTGCCAATAATGAACCGGATCGCGGTCATACTTTTCCATGGGTAAACGAGGGTTACCCGATTGATCGTCGTCATGATCGTACCGTTGCAGGTGGCTGGGCATGGTTTGGTCCCAACTGGAATACTCAATATGGTGGCGAGCAGGTATTGTCGTCGACTCTATTTCGTATTTACCAGTCACTTGGTGGCTCATCAACAAGTCTCACCAAACGCAGACGTGCATCGGAGATAACAACCTTCCTCATTTTTAAAGGAATCGGTTTGCTTTCAGCGACATCCACTCAACCGGAAGTTTTCGAAACCGCATTGGAGAATGCTGACAAGACTACGGCCAACTTCAAGGGAATACCTCTTGGAACCTTTCATAAGGTTATCCGTTGGGGATTTGAGCAACAGGGTTTATTCCAACCAGGTGCAGCACCGAGCCAGGGTAACAATGTGACAACTGTGGGCAATCCTCCTGAAGTAGATGTGTACATTAATGATGGCCGAAATGGTGAATACCCGTATTTGCATAATCACTGGTCCTGTCAGGATATGTGGGTACGTAACTCTGCAGATGGCGGCCTAACTCACCAACAGCCTTTGGTTGGTTTGACAAACTATATGTATGTGAGAGTTAAAAACAGGGGAATGCAGAATGCAAATAATGTAAGTGTTGATGCCTACCACTGCTTACCTGGTACGGGTTTGTCTTTCCCTGATGACTGGACACCAATGTCAACAGCAACGCTTCCCGCGAGTGGACCTATTGCTCCGGGTGGTGAAACCATTGTTGGTCCGTTTGCCTTTGTGCCAACACAGGTCGGGCATGAATGTTTGCTTGCAATTGCAAGTGCAGATGGTGACCCAGGTAATGACACAACGATTATGGGTACTGTTCCCGAGAATCGTTTGGTGCCCTTTGATAATAATATCGGTCAACGTAATGTAAACCCGATCTATCCATCCCTGCGTTGGATCATTGAATGGTTACATAAACATATGATCCTGGTTCGTAACCCGTTCAAGAGACCGGTCAAATGCAAAGTCAAGGTGAAACTGCCTAAGTTTATGCGCAAACTGGGTTGGGAATTGAACGTTGTCTCCAGAGGAGGTAGCATATTTGAGCTGGGTCCACGTGAAAAACGCAAGGTCATTTTGTCTATTGATCCTGGCAGACCGTTTAGAAAAGATATTGTAAAACGGGCAATATCACGGGGTGATAATGAAATCATTATTGAAACATATCTTAATGGTGAATTGTCAGGCGGTATGACTTACCCTCTATCTTTTGACGCTAAGCCATTGGATCCAAGACCGCCTCGGGATGATGAGCGGGAAAAGAGATGCATTCTCGAATGTGTGAGGAAATGCAAAGGTAAAGACAAACCTGTCATCACTAAGTCCATTAAGCCAGTAATAAGAAGGCCTGTGAGGTTGCCAAGGTTCCCCCGTCCAACAATTGGAGAAATCATAAGAAACCTGGATGAAATTGATTTGCCGGACGATGAGAGTGGCGTAGATGATTCGGTGATTGATCAACCAGTTAGAACCTTCCGTATGGAATTCGATTTCTATGAAGATGATGATGACTACGATGAGGAAGATTTTGGTGAGTAAATGAGTAAGCGGAAGCCTGGTAACTGACTTCCGCTTATTTACAATTATCGGAGGCTAACATGTCAAACGGCAAGGGATCAATGGCCATCACTAAATTACAACCGATAATAATGGCATTCCTTGCCATTATTATCATTGTTTCCTGGATTTGGTGTTGGTGGTGGCCAGTTCCGGTCACAACAGTTTATATCTCACGTCATGCGGAGAAACTAAATTATACGAGTGATACACCGTTGTCTCCTGTTGGTGAGGTTCGTGCCCTTGAATTGGCGCATGTTCTAAAGGATGAAGGGATTGATGCTGTATTTGTAACTCAGTTTTTGCGTACACAACAAACTGGACAACCAACGGCGACAGAGTCTGGAGTGAATGTGATCCAATATGATGCGGGTATATCTCAGGAAGTAGTTGATGCCATCCTGGCAAACCATATCGGTCAGCAGGTTCTGGTAATCGGACACTCAAATACGGTAGATGATATCGCTATAGGACTTGGCGCCCCGGGAGTGCCAGAACTAGATGAGTTGCAATTTGATCGCTTATTTGTTGTGCATCGTTTTGGATCAACAGTCCACTTAGATCGTTTGCGGTATGGTGTTGAGACGCCTTGACTATATGTAATGATTAAAGGAATAGGATAATGGCTGAAAAAACAATTAAACGTGCTGTCATTATGTTGGATCAATCATCAGGGGAATTACGGGAAGATGATGATGCAGCATTGGGGATAGACCTTTGGCCTGAAGTAGAAAAAAGTCTTGAAACGCTTGTCGATGATGGAATCGAGGTAATGTTGACGGTTCCAAGTAATGAGTCGACTGAGGATTTACAGGATTTGTCCAGTTGGGTACCTGGGTTGAATATCGTTGCTATTCCAAAAACTTTTTCTTACATCAAAGATGAAGATTACTCAGCCGATATGCAATTGCAAGCAGGAGACGATGAAACTGCATTTGTATCAGGTGATCGTCGTATGCGCGGAGATGCTGCACAAGCAGGTTTTAAACCCGCTCCACATGCTGCCTTGTTGCCTATGATGGCAAAAAGTAAAAAGATCGAAGCAGTTCGTCTAACCGGGCCTCGCGATGCTTTATGGAAGCTGGGGCAGTCGGAGGAAGTTGTTCCTATGTATTTCCAGCCTGTTAGTGAAGGGACAGAATGGGCCTTGATCGCCTTAGTATCAAACGAGGTACAAGTTAATGCAGTAATGCGGAAAATTAAGGTGCAAGCCTTACCTTATGATCCAATGACGGAAGACCTGATCTGGGCTCGAATAGATTCAGATAACGATGAAACAAGAAGTGAGCTATCGAAGCGCAAAGTGCTGCACGCAGAACCCGGGCAGGTTTTGTTAGCCATGAAGCCATATGATGATGCGCAGGCGCTCAACATTCATGGCGGGCATGGGCATTCTGAATTACTATTGCCAGACCCCAATTTGCTTCGTGCTGCTTCCCGAAAATCTATAGATCGTGGGACATTGGATATCAACAAACTACCTAAAGATATTCTTGAGAAGGTTAAGATTGATCCAGTAATCAGAGACATATTGATCATGACTAGGCCTTGTTGCTCGACTGTAACAGAGCATTATGAGGATGATCTGGATCGTTATACTGGAGTAACAAATCTTGACTCACAGGGGGTGATCATCTCTCGACATTCCGTACACCCGGATAACAAGAGAGTGGAGTCGGCGTTATTGGCTGATCTTCGCGCCATGGGTTATTGCCCATATCGACATAATTTTACACATGCGGGCCAAACTCATTCCAATATTATTGCTGATTTACCGGGCAACGGTATATTACGTATTAAAGCTCACATACTTGAAAAGTATCGTAAAGTCCTAAGAAGACGACCATTCCCGAGACCGCTAAGACGTTGGCAAAATGAAATGACTGAACTCGTTAATTCGGATTGGTTTCAAAGTGATGAACTAAGAAGAATGCCGGATTGGGAAATTAGACGCCGGGTAGAGAAGATATTCCGTTTACAACCTTGGTATCCCTGGTGGAAGAAACTATGTCTTTTGTATACGGGTTTTGGTGCTGACATTGTTATTGTTGGTTGTCACCTGGATTCTACTGCAGGTTTTGAACCGGGTTATTCTGCACCTACAGATGCTGCACCGGGACGAGATGATAACGGCTCTGGATTGGCTGCAACGTTATCAATGGCACGATACTTCCACAATCTAAAAGGTAAATTAACCCATACGGTTCGCTTTTGCTTTTTTAATGCTGAGGAATCAGGCTTGGTGGGTTCCAAGGCTTATGCTGCTAAGATGAAATCATTGAATGCACCAATCCGTGCAACAGTATGTACTGATATGATGGGGCATAATTCAGATGCTAACCATATATTTGAGGTACATGCTGGCTATACTGATCCAGTTATCCGAGATTTAAGTTTACCTATTGCTAGCGAGGTCGAAAGCGCCGCTGCAGCCTATGGGCAGCTAGCGCCGGCACAAATATACCGTGGAACCAGTTGGAGCGGTGCGCCTGACCGTGATGTTTATGACGGTGGTATTAATCGTTCTGATCACGCTGCTTTTCACCAACAGGGTTACGGTGCTGTTTTAGTTAGCGAGGATTTTTTTACTAATTTTACAACAGAACCAAGTGATGATCCCAATCCTAATTACCACCGCCAGTCTGATAATTTTATCGACCTTGAATACGCCAAAAATATTACCTGTGCGATTAACAAGGCAGTGATCAATCTGGCTATTTGACCCAATTGTCACTGATCTGCCCCCAAAAAAACAGAGTATTGTTGATACCGGTTTAAAATTGACCCTCCATTACGGTTGAAATTTGACCAGGGGGAAACAGAGCGCAGGATACTACGCAACTGTGGATAAGTAGACTAGATTGAGTTGGTATTTTGCCTCCTGTTGATGTTTTAGTTTATGGATTTGGGCCTAAATAAATGAAAAATCTTCCTATCGAAAAAAACTTCGGGCGCAACGCGAGGCGAATCACCTTAGAATTGAAGAGGAGCGCCTTGCCTTAGAAAAACAGAAAATGGCTCACGAAAAAATGAATCGCCCCGGGTTTTCCGGAGACATTTTAGTTTGAGTCAAGCTGCATCAGCTGACTCCTCCAACAGGCGATAATATGCCATTTCAAATTCAGCCGGTGGAATATTTCCAATCGGTTCCAGTAACCGACGATTGTTGAACCAGTCTACCCACCCTATGTGTCAGGATAGCAAATTCCACTTCATTAATATTGCGCCAGGGACCGCGATGTCGAATGACCTCCGTCTTGTATAATCCGTTAATCGTTTCGGCCAACGCATTGTCATAAGAATCACCAACACTGCCAACAGAAGCTTCTATATTGGCCTCAGACAAACGCTCTGTGTA
>BQJT01000228.1 GCA_021604845.1 Cyclobacteriaceae bacterium | reverse complement strand
GGAAATCTGGTGGGGCATCTTCTTATTTTGCGACAAGGCATTTTAGGGTTTAAATCCAATCCAATTTTCAATGATGAAAGCTATAATGGTCTTTACGCTACTATCGGGATAATACAGGACTTGCTGAAAGAAAAAAAAGATAAAAATATTGAAAATATAAAAAGTTTGCTGATTAAGGCTATTCGTGAGAAAAGCAATTCTTTGTCAGTAATAAAAAGAAATTTAGATGATCTGCTGGCTCTCAGCGACAAAATAACCGGGTTTGATGAAAATAATGAAACCGGGAAATGGATGCTTCGGTTAAAAAATCAAATTGAAAACATCCGGGAGGATATATACCGGCAAATTCCCTGGATGGATCTATTACCCATCCCGGAATCATTTACCGGTTTATCAAAATTAGATTTTAATCATTCTCTTCTCTCTCTTCAGGAATTGAAGGCCGGATTACGGCAAGTAATTGATCAAAACAAAGAAGAAACAAGCCGTGAAGATGACTGGCTGGAACGAGTAAAAACCGCTTTAGAAACCGCAACAGATTTCATTCAGGAAAAAATCAGCCATTTTGAAGAATTAGCCGAGCAACTGGAGCAATTCGCCACTGTGGAATATAAATTTCTGATGGATAAAAATACCTGTCATCTTTCAATAGGCTATAATGTGGATGAATTGAGAAGGGATGACAGCTTTTATGATATGCTCGCCTCTGAAGCGAGACTGGGCATTTTTGTAGGCATAGCACAGGGAATGTTACCCCAGGATAGCTGGTTCTCTTTAGGCCGTTTACTCACAGATTCGAAAGACGGAGCGATACTACTGTCTTGGAGCGGATCAATGTTTGAATACTTGATGCCGCAACTGGTTATGCCAACTTATAAAAATACTTTACTGCATGCAACCAATATTGCTATGGTTAAACGGCAGATAGCATACGCCAAAAATCGTGATGTCCCCTGGGGCATCTCAGAATCCGGCTACAACAGTGTGGATGCCAGCCTGAATTATCAATACCAGGCTTTTGGCGTACCCGGGTTAGGATTAAAGCGTGGATTAGAGGAGGACCTGGTGATAGCGCCGTACGCTACCATGTTAGCTTTAATGGTTGCCCCTAAAAATGCCGCATCTAATTTGAAACTCTTATCTGAGCAAGGTTTTGAGGGAAAATACGGCTTTTACGAAGCGATCGATTATACCAAAACCCGAATACGCCGTGGCAAAAACCATGTAGTCATCAATTCCTTCATGGCGCACCACCAGGGGATGGGACTCTTATCCTTTGCCTATATTTTATTAAACAAACCCATGCAAAAGCGATTTGCTGCGGAATTGCGTTTTCAAGCGACCCTGTTGTTATTGCAGGAGCGAATCCCAAAGAAATCTATTTTCTACGCACATACGGCAAAAGTTACTGACATACATACTGCTGAAGCAGTGGTACAGTTAAGGATTGTAGATACACCAAATACCCCTATACCGGAATTACAATTACTTAGTAATGGAACTTACCAGGTAATGGTAACCAATTCAGGAGGAGGATACAGCCGCTGGAAAAATTTGGCTGTAACCAGATGGCGGGAAGATGCGGTAAAAGACAATTATGGAACCTTTTGCTATATAAAAGATGTCAAGAGTGGAAATTTCTGGTCTAATACCTACCATCCCACCATTCAGCCTTCCAAAAACTATGAGGCCATATTCTCTCAGGGATCAATCGAATTTTACCGGCAGGATTTTAGATTCGAAACCAAAACCCGTATTGTGGTATCACCTGAAGATAATGTAGAAATAAGAAATATCAAGATTACAAATCGTTCCAAGAATTCCAAAGTCCTGGAGATCACCAGTTATTCAGAGATTGTTTTGGCTACTCAGGCTTCTGACGAGGCACATCCGGCATTCAGTAACCTTTTCGTGGAAACAGAGATACAGCCGGAATACAACGCAATATTTGCTACCAGAAGACCCCGCTCCAAAGATGAGGTACCACCTCATTTTTTCCATTTGATGGATGTGTACGGAGCGCAGGTAAAAGAAGTTTCTTTCGAAACGGACCGGATGCAATTTATAGGAAGGGGAAGAACATTGGTTCACCCACAGGCGATTGACGCCGGTAGATTAGCGGGTAATCAGGGTGCAGTTTTAGATCCTGTAATGGCCACTAAATATCTCATAGCCATTAGGCCAAACAGCACCGCTACCATCGATCTTATATATGGTATTTGTGAAAGTCGTCTAGAGAGTGAAACGCTTATGCATAAATACAGAGATAAGAATTTCAAAAAAAGGGCACTGGATCTCTCCTGGACACATAGTCAGGTATTATTAAGA
Organism: Cyclobacteriaceae bacterium; assembly: GCA_021604845.1. GTDB lineage: Bacteria > Bacteroidota > Bacteroidia > Cytophagales > Cyclobacteriaceae > SZUA-3. Next base: position 5,000 of record BQJT01000228.1, on the reverse strand, counting down.
CAGATTGACGCTAAGGAAGCAGATGCACTAATATTTGGAAAATTAGCTGCTTCGGTTATTTATTCTAATCCTGGCTTGCGAGCCAATGAACATGTGATCAAAAGCAATTTTAGAGGTCAGTCGGAACTTTGGGGCCTTTCAGTATCGGGAGACCTCCCGATTGTATTGTTGCAAATAAGTGATTTAAAAAACCTGGATCTGGTTACTCAAATGATCAAGGCTCATGCTTATTGGCAATTAAAGGGATTGCCCTTGGATCTGGTGATCTGGAATGAGGACCATGGGTCATACCGTAGGGAATTACAGGATCAGATTTTAGGGATGATTTCAGCGGTAGATGCATTAACCAGCAATGTACCGGGAAAAATATATGTAAAATCAACTGATCAAATATCCTCAGATGACCGAATCCTATTTGAAAGCGTAGCTAAGATAATCATCAGCGATAGTAATGGTTCTTTATCAGAGCAAATATCAGGGCGGTACCGGGAAATAGGCCCCTCGCCATTATTAGAAGTTGTACCCCAAGTTCCTGAAGAAGCCAGCCTTGAATATGTTGTAATACCATCAGACCTTAAATATTTTAATGGAACCGGTGGTTTTACCGCAGATGGAAAAGAGTATAAGGTCATGGTTGATAATGAAACCACCACTCCGGTACCCTGGGTGAACATCATTGCAAATCCAACAATTGGAACGGTAGTTTCTGAAAGTGGCTCAGGTTACACCTGGGCAGTGAATGCACATGAGTATCGCATTACTCCCTGGCAGAATGATCCGGTGACGGACGTCAGTGGTGAAGCTTTCTACCTGCGTGATGAAGAAACCGGAGTATTTTGGTCTCCGGCACCTTTTCCTGCAAAAGGTGAATCGAATTATATAACTACACATGGATTTGGTTATACCAGTTACGAGCACATAGAAAATGGCATTTCTTCCGAAATGAGCGTTTTTGTGGACAAAGAGGCACCCATTAAGTTTGTAATGCTTAAGGTAAAAAATAAGTCAGACAGGCCAAGAAAACTCTCCGCTACGGGATATTTAGAAATTATTTTAGGTAATGTCCGCTCAAAAAGCAATATGCATATTCTTTCAGAATATGATTTCCAGAATAAGGCCTTGTTATTTCGAAACAGATACAATGTTGCTTTTGCCAGTCGTGTGGCATTTTTTAAAATGATTGGCACCAGTAATTATAGTTATACCACTGATCGTTTAAAATTTATCGGCAGAAACAGGAATCTTTCCAATCCACAGGCCCTATTCCATGAGGAGCTTAGAGGGAAAATTGGTGCCGGACATGACACCTGCGCTGGTTTACAAGGAAAATTTAATTTGATGGCAGGAGAAGAAAGAGAGATTGTGTTCCTGATTGGCAGTGGGGATGACATGGACTCAGCCATTAAGCTCATTCAGGATTTTGCAGATCTGAATACAATTAAACAATCGTTTGACCAGATAAGGGAATACTGGAATGAGATAGTAAATACGGTACAGGTCAAGACCCCGGATGAGGCATTAAACCTTCTGGCCAATGGATGGCTTACCTACCAAACCATCGCCTCCAGGTTGTTCGCCCGCAGCGGATTTTATCAATCGGGAGGAGCCTTTGGTTTCAGGGACCAAATTCAGGATGTGCTGTCATTACTACACAATAAACCTGAATTAGCCCGGGAGCAAATACTCTTAAATTCTTCCAGGCAGTTTAAGGAAGGTGATGTTCAGCATTGGTGGCATCCGCCGGAAGGAAGAGGCGTGCGTACGAACTGTTCTGACGATCTTTTATGGCTGCCATTTGTGGTTTATAGATATTTAAATGCTACTGGTGATAGTAAGATACTGAAAGAGCAAACCGGATTTTTAGAATCCAGGCCATTGGATAAAGGAGAAGACTCCCTCTATGATTTACCAATGAGTGGAAGTTTAATTGCTGATCTGTACCACCATTGTCGACTAGCCATTAAACATAGTCTCCGTTTTGGAAAACAGGGCTTGCCGTTAATCGGGTCCGGGGACTGGAATGACGGAATGGATCAAGTAGGGAAGGAAGGCAAAGGCGAGAGCGTCTGGCTGGCATTTTTCTTTTATGACATTCTATCCAATTTTGAGAAAGTTGCCATTAAATATGGTGATACCGAATTTGCGACAACCTGTAAAAATGAGGCTAAAAAGTTACAATCTAATATTGAGAAATCTGCCTGGGACGGTGAATGGTATAAACGCGCCTGGTTCGATGACGGTACACCTCTTGGATCAAAGGTCAATGAAGAATGCCGCATTGATGCTATCTCCCAAAGCTGGTCTGTCCTGACAAATGCTGCGCCGGAAGAAAGAAGAAATCAAGCCATGGATTCTTTAAATAAGTATCTGGTCAAAAGAGAAATGAAAATAATCCAGCTTCTTGATCCACCGTTTGATAAATCTGACTTGAATCCGGGATATATCAAAGGATATGTACCCGGGGTAAGGGAAAATGGAGGACAATATTCCCATGCAGCCATCTGGACCTTGATGGCCTTTGCAGCGCTAGGAGATAGGAAAACAACCTATGAGCTCTTTAGTATGGTACAGCCTGTAAATCATGCCTTAAATCAGCAGGATGTACAGATTTACAAAGTGGAGCCTTATGTTATGGCTGCGGATGTTTATGCCAATGAAACCCATCGCGGCCGTGGCGGATGGACCTGGTACACGGGTTCCTCAGGCTGGATGAATCAATTTATTATTGGCTCCCTGCTCGGCATGGAACTTCAGGTCGACCAACTTGAATTCACCCCATGCTTTCCTGAGGAATGGCCTTCAGTAACCATCAATTACCAATTCAAGACTGCTCTTTATAAAATCACCATCTATCAGAAAAAGAATATTGAAAATTCATGGTGGAAAATGGAGAATGAGCAAGGCAAAGGAAATGTTTTCCCCCTAAAGGATGATGGTTTGCATCATGAGGTTGAGATACATATTTTAATTAAAGAAGTGAGGTGATTAAGCTTACCAACTTAAATGATACTATACTCTCTTATCAATATTTTACCCGAGGTACACCGCTAACAGGCTAGTTGAAGACAGGCATGGAATTGTGATTGCGTACTTTGAGGTAGGCATTGAAGTAAATAGGGTTTTTTACTTAACTTGGATTTTATAAATGAAGAACCAACAGTTTATCCATAGGCAAATAGTATGATCAGTAGCTGGCTCTCCATCGCATTGGTCACTTTCATCGGCATATTCCCGATTGCCAACCCCTTCAGCACCACGGTGGTATTCCTCACGATTACCGAAGGTTTTAGTGAAGATCGGCGTAAGCAGCAGGCACGTCTGGCCTGTATCTATATGGCAGTTATTCTTATCACTTTTCTACTGCTGGGCACGTTGATTATGAACTTCTTTGGAATTTCAATCCCAGGTCTGCGCATCGCAGGAGGGCTGATCGTGACCGGCATCGGCTTTGGGATGTTGTCACCAAAATCAGACAACGACACACCAAAAGGTTCGGCACAACATGGCGCGCTGAAGAAAGACGTAGCCTTCACTCCACTGGCCATGCCCATGCTCAGCGGACCCGGCTCGATCGCCGTCACCATCGGTATGGCAACCGACGCCAACGGAATAGGTGAAAACCTGGCCATTGTGGTAGGCATCGGACTAGTGGCCTTTGTTTCATGGCTGGTATTGCGCGCTTCCACCCGGGTGGTGCGTTTCTTAGGGCAGTCCGGCATGACGGCGATGGGCCGGATCATGGGCTTTCTGCTGGTATGCGTGGGGATTCAGTTCATTGTAGACGGAGCCCACGACTTCCTGTCGAGCCCGGCATTTTGGGCACCCATTCTAGATGCAATCCGGGGTTAAAAACCCCAGAGGGGTTAGAGATAATGATTCGGGTGAAAACTCTATTAATTTTTTGACTGTTTTCAGGTAAAAGGATTCTTCACCAAGGCTTCCTGGGATAACTGAATTTCGCACTTTCTAATAGCTTTGGTTTGTTAATAGTGTTGAAGAAAAGTAAATCTAATCTTAATAGGGGGCTTTTAGGTTTAAACGGCATTAGCCACATAAACCGTCAGGTTTTTACTATACTAAAACTTAATGCAATGGATAAACCATTGCCATAAGCGATCCATTACCGGTGTTTTTATGGCAATGGTTGTACGGTACTCAGCAATTTTTCAGAAACTTATCCGCCCGCCTCATGCACATTCGGTGGCCCCAATATGGACGTTCTTTACATTACTTCTGCTGGAAAAACGGAGGATATATTGATAGGTTCGCTCTTTACTTGCCCAAATGTAAAAGAACCTATAGCTTACTTTTATATAAAATAGACTATTTTGGAAGCAAGAAAAGACCACCATTGTGCTGCACGCACGAATAGTATACCCACGGAATCAGTGTTTGCTCTCGTCAGAAAGATGTTCTGTCGGTGCTTTGAACCTCTTCAGATGTGGTTCCTCTGACATATTTAAAAATTAAATTATGTATCGATTATCGGTAATCATCTCTGGACTATTCATCTTCACCAGTGCATTGCAAACTTGTTCAACTAGTAAAGTAGAAATAAGCAATGAAAAATTTGCTCTATTCAATCATAACAACCTGGAGGGATGGTATACTTTTCTAAAAGATCGTGGCCGGAATAATGACCCTCTCAAAGTCTTCACAGTCGAAGATGGTATACTGCATATTTCCGGAGAAGAATGGGGATGTATTACCACCGAAGAAGAATATGGCAATTATCACCTTATTGCTGAATTCAAATGGGGAGACTTTACTTACGAACCGCGTAAGGACCGCGCTCGGGATAGTGGTCTTTTAGTGCATTCCGTGGGATCGGATGGTGATTATTCAGGCACCTGGATGTACGGCATCGAGTGTCAGATTATTGAGGGGGGAACGGGCGATTTTTTGGTGGTTGGTGATAATTCCGAAAAATATTCCCTTACAAGCCCGGTAGCAGAAGAAAAGCAGGGATCTTCCCATTTATATAAACCTCATGGTAAACT
>BQJT01000227.1 GCA_021604845.1 Cyclobacteriaceae bacterium | reverse complement strand
CTTTTGGTAAATCAATATATCGAATTTTTATTAAGTTTGATAGTATCCTTATAATCCGCCAAGATTAATCCTTGGTTTAACCGCTAATTAATCCGATATCTGGTGAGGCATGTTTGCATACTTGGATGTGGCAGAAGTGGTACATCCATCTTTGGTGAGTTGTTTCAGTCCATTCCGGGTTACCAGTACTATTCTGAGCCTGAATGGCCGGATTTTAAGAATATTGATTTCACCAATACCGTCGCAATAAAAGTGCCCAGAGTGGCACCGGGGACTGATCCATCCTCCGGATTGCCGTTCGATTTAGAGCAATTCTACAATCACTTCCCACCCTCCGGCATAATATTCTGGCAGGTTCGTCATCCATTGGATACGGTTTGTTCATTGCGGGTTGGAATCGCCAAAAGCTGGGGGCATCACCCACAACCGCATAACTACCGTGAATGGCTTAACCGGCCGTTGGTCGAACAATGTGCATATCACTGGAATTACATTAATACCAGGGGTTTCACAAGAGTTGAGGAAGTGGCAAAGATTAACAAATTTGAGGACATGATCTGCGATCCCTTTAATGTGGCCTGTAGGCAGTTGGTGCTGGCAGGAGTTGACATTGACAAACACCGCAAGCAAATTCAAAAATGGGCATCCAGAGTGCAGGATGTGAATAATGCTGAATTCGTAGAAGCACATTGTTCCCGGGCTTATTCCAGAAACGATCACTCCCGTAAAGTAGGTCGTTGGAGAGAAAATCTGAGCGCGTCTGAAGTATCTGGAATCAAACCTATCATTCAACCGGGTGCCAGGAATTTTGACTATATACTGCCCTAAATATTCCGGAAGATACTTAACCGTATAAAGCTATCCGCTCTAAAAAATAAGCCAACTGATTTTCTTTAAACTGTATCCAGCATACTCCCCTGAGGCTGAAATCGCAAAACAGCAATCATTTATTCAAACCATGGAAGAAATATAGCCTGCAATCCAAACTGGAACTTCTAAAACTTAATATTCCAATATTTTGAACTCCACTCTACGATTTAACCTACGGGTGAGTTCTTTACTGTTGTCTGCAATTGGTTTTGTTCCTCCAAAACCGGTGCCGGTAATTCTGTCCTCGGCAACCCCTTTACCAACCAGGTAATCTTTAACTGAAGCTACTCTGTCCTCCGATAGCTTTTGATTCTTAAATCGATCCCCAACATTGTCTGTATGGCCCTCCAGCTCAATGCGCACCGTTGGGTTCTCGGCCATCATTCTAGCTAGCTTATCGAGTTCAGGGTAACTTGTTGGGATCAGCTGCGCCTTACTTTGGTAAAAAAGTACATTATGCATCTTTACAGTTTGCCCGGTTTCAATTGGAGTAAGGTAAAGATCTCTTTCCAGTTCCGCATAGTCCTTAATGTCTGTAAGATCAAGCCTATCCTGTACCGAATAAAAGCCAGACTTCTCGGCAAAAAAACTATAAATTTTATCAACTGGTAGCACGATCTCATAATAACCGTTATCGGGATTTGAATTCGCAACTCCCATCTCTTTATCAGTTGCAAAGTTGTGGTAGGTAATACCTGTCGAAATAGGTGCATTGGTTTTACTATTAAGCACTTTCCCAAATACAAGAATTACCGGGTCTGGCTTGACTGGTACCGGTAATTCAACCTTAAAAATGTCGTTTTTACCTAAACCATCATGATTACTTACATAGAACGCAAAGTCACCAGCGGCCGGCACACTGTAATAGGCATCAGTTCCGGGAGAATTTATCGGCTCACCCAGATTTGACGGTTCCGTCCAGTTTTTCCAGCTTTCATCAAGTCTTCTGGTGACAAAAATATCATTCCGGCCAAAACCAGGATGGCCATTTGAGCTAAAATATAGCGTCTTCCCATCAGCAGCCAAAAAGGGAGATAACTCAGTACCTGCAGTGTTGATTTTTTCTCCTAAGTTCATCGGCTCAGACCATATTCCATTGCCCTCCGCAAAACTCACGTAAAGATCGCGGCTACCATATGAGTCATCTCTGCTTACAGCCAACAGTATTACCTTGCCATCGTTGGACAGAAAATATTCGTTGTAAAAACTTTTGTTATAAAAGTGCCTCATTTTTACATCTTCCGGGAGCGACCAACCACTAGCTGTTCTATGGCTGATTGAAAGTCCCATTCCTTTCTGCCTTCCGTCCGGAGCATAGGTATTCATCAGCAGTAAGGTGTTTCCATCAGGGCTAACTGAAAAAACTGCATTTGGACCTTCGTTATTAACCGGAGACCCAAGATTCACTGCCTGTGACCATTGGTTATTGATAAACTTAGAATGGTATACATCCTGTAAGTCACGCACACCACCGCGATTATTGGGATCGAATCTCCTGGAAAAATAGATCTCTTTGCCATTTGGTGTTACCACCGGGGTCATTTCCTCATGCGGGGTATTTATTCCATTACCTAAATGCTGAGGTGGAGAAGGATACTCCAAGCCTTCGTCCAACCTGATGCTTAGCGAGTGACCACTCAAAGTAAAACCTTCTGCCTGTATACTACCGGATTTCCAGAGTGCCATACCAAAGGCCTTTCCGCTCATTCCTGTAAAGGGATGGCTATAAACCAGATTATCATTGATATAATATTCCACTAAAGCATTACTCTTTTGAATTTTTAGCTCATTAAAATCAATTCTTATCTTGCCCGGTTTTTGATTTACCTCACATTGAACTTTACCCTTTTCCACAGTGCAAATAGAAAACCTCCTCCCACTAAGAAGAAAATAGTTGGCATTTTGGTTATTGTTTCCACCCCACGCCAAGCCATACTCGCCGCCTGATCTAAGTGATTTTACTTTTAAACGAACGGTGAAATCCTTGGTTTCGTCCAGGCGGTTGCAGAAGCTGGCTATTATCTGTGGAATTTCTCCCTGGTATTTCCAGTGATACTTTCCCGCTTTAATTTCAGATACACTGTGTGAATTGTTCAATTCTCTGAATAAAGCATGGTCAGGATTATCAAAGGACTCGGAATATATAACACCTTGTGCATGGCTGACACACAGTGAAACAAGTATCAATAAGCATTGAAGGAATACAGCTCTTCTCATATTAGATGTTAGTAATAACTGAAAAATTGGTGTTTTATTTCAACCTGATATACGGCCTCCACTACTTATGTGCGGTTTCTTCGCAATTTACAGAGGCCAACGTTTCGGACCAAAACTCGTTAATTTCATAAACGTTTATAAACAATGAAGCAACTTAGCACCATCATAGACGATGCCCTGGATCAATTTGAAAGAATTTCTTCAGAAGAATGGGTGCATAAATCATCTCCTGACAAATGGTCCCGAAAAGAAATCCTGGGACATTTAGTAGACTCTGCCAGAATAAATCTGCAACGATTCAATGAGATTCAATATTTTGACTCACCATACCAAATAGCACCATATGACCAGGACCGCCAGGTCATCACTAATGCCTATCAAAAGGAATCTATTGATCTCATTAAAACACTGTGGCAAACCCTCAACCATCATATCAGTTTTGTAATTTCCATACAACCTGAAGTAAATCTATCCAGGCAAGTAGTCCTTTTGGACGGAAGTATTAAGCACATGCAATGGTTGTTTGATGACTATGTTGATCATTTACAGCATCATTTAAATCAGATCCTGCACAATATTCCCAATGCCAATGAAACTCAATAACCACACGATTTTACTTACAGGCGGCACATTAGCCATCGGCAATGCACTACTAACCAGATTTAATCAACTTGGGAACAGGTTGATAGTACTTAAACTTTATTGAGGTCATAAGTATGAAAACATTACTCAGTCTGTTAATTAGTATACCCCTGGTTGCTCAGGATTATGAACTATCACTTTGGCCTGAGGGAGTTCCAAACAATCTGACAACCGATTTGCACGAACAACAGGAGCAACGGGAAATTCTATGGATCACCCAGGTCCAGAACCCTGAAATTGCCGTGTTCTTACCAGCGAAACAACATGCAACCAGTCAGGCGGTATTGATATGCCCCGGAGGCGGGTATGGCGGACTGGCTTATGATTGGGAGGGTACCGATATTGCGAAATGGCTAAACTCAAATGGTATCGCAGGCATCGTTTTGAAATACAGGTTGCCTTCTTTGGTTTCACAAACCGAGCCAAGCCTGGTGCCTCTTCAGGATGCTAAGCAAGCCATGCGACTGATTAGACAGAACGCCATAAAGTGGAATATTGATTCTCAGAAAGTAGGCGTAATGGGATTTTCTGCTGGCGGGCATCTGGCCTCCACGCTTGGAACTAATACAGGTCAAGATGATGGCAACAGTAGTAATGAAGACTTGGTCATTACAAAACCGAATTTCCTGATTCTAATTTACCCGGTGATATCCATGTTTGACGATATTACCCACGTGGGGAGTCGCACGAACCTGTTGGGTGAGAATCCATCTACAGCAATGATCCAGCGTTTTTCCAATGAGTTAAAGGTAAACAAGCTAACACCACCCACTTTTTTAGTCCATTCTATGGATGACAAAGCCGTGCCGGTTGCAAACAGTTTGAGATTTTATCAGGCTTTACAAAAACATCAAATACCTGCTGAGATGCATTTGTACCCCCATGGAGGCCACGGTTATTCGCTCGCCCTTGATGATGGCCATTTAAGACTATGGCCACTGTTGCTGTCAAATTGGTTGAAAAGTCTATGACCCAAAAAGAAATTAGCTAAGCAATTCGAAAGTCCGCTGCCTTACCAGGTTATGGGCATTCCCCATGGCATGTTCAATGGTAATACCTGGCTGAACCAGAGATACAATTTTCCATATATTCAGCCCTTCCAATTTCACTTCAGGGTCAAGCAACCCACATACAACTGCCAACCTCTTGTTGTTGTTAAGACAAATATCGTATACCCCCTTTACCACTTTACCCTGTAAAGTTTGTAGGTCGAATTTGCCCTCTCCTGTTATTACCAGATCAGCCGCGCTAATTTCTGACTGCAACTTCACAATTTCTGAAATAAACTTCACTCCAGATTTTATCATTACCGGAAAGAAAGCCTTTAACCCGGCAGCAATTCCACCCGCGGCACCAGCACCTTCAAATTCATCGATTTTCACCTTACGTGATTCCCAGACAACCCTAGCCATATTTCGTAGACCCTCATCCAGCAACTTTACTGTTTCTTTACTGGCTCCCTTCTGTGGAGCATAAACATATGCAGCGCCAGTTGGTCCATAGAGAGGATTCATGACATCACTAACAATAGTAAATTGAATGCCAGGGGTCAAACAATCGGAATAATCGAACCCGGTAATATCTGGCAAGCTTTTCCCTACGGGCGATAGCGTACCATTTTTCCCAAAAGCTTTGATTCCAAGCGCTTTTAAAATACCCATACCTCCGTCGTTGGTAGCACTACCACCAACAAATAGAAAAATCCGTTTAAGTCCTCGATCAAAGGCATCACTCACAAGTTGGCCCGTTCCATATGTTGAAGTAAGCAAACAATTGCGCTCCTCATCTTTTAGCAAGCTGATACCCGATGCAGCAGACATTTCAATATAAGCCGCATCATTCGAGTACATATAGGTAGCCATAATTGGCCTTCCAAGAGGGTCCTTAACCGGTATGGATTGAGATTGCAGAGCGAGATACGGCTGAATTATATCCAGAGAGCCCTCACCACCATCTGCCAGGGGTATTTTCTTTATAACGAATTTCTTATTATGCTGCAACAGACCAGATTCCATAGCCTCACAAACTTCCATGGCAGAAAGTGTTCCCTTAAACTTATCCGGCGCCAGTATTATACGCATCAGATTCAACGATAAAGTGAAACCCTAATTAGAAGTTAAAATTATCAGGGTCGGGTCCCACCCGTTCTCCCCTATCCAGTTGATCAATAGCGGCCATATCTTCCCTGGATAATTCGAAATCAAATATTTCCGAATTACTAATGATTCTCTGTTGTTGTGCAGATTTCGGTATGGTTACCACACCATGTTGTAAATCCCAGCGCAGCGCTACCTGTACCGGAGTTTTTTCATATTTCTTACTAATTTCAAGCAATTCCGGAATTTCCAGCACCTTGCCTCTCATGATAGGGCTCCAGGCTTCTACTTGAATTTTTTCCGACTGACAAAAATCCAATAATGTAGGTTGTGACAACCTGGGATGAAACTCTACCTGATTAACCATTGGTTTTATTTCGCAATCTGTAAGTAAGTCTTTCAAATGATGTACCAGGAAGTTACTGACGCCTATCGAACGAACGCGTTTTTGATTGTACAAATACTCCAATGCCCTCCAGGTATCTTTGTATTTTTCCTGAACCGGCCAATGCACCAAATAAAGATCAATATATTCCTGTTGCAACCTTTCGAGGCTAGCCTCGAAAGCACTTACTGTGCTGTCAAAACCCTGGTCGGTGTTCCAAACCTTTGTAGTTAGAAAGATTTGATCCCGCGGTATACCACAGTTTTTTAAAGCTTGACCGACACCCTTTTCATTTCCATAGACACTTGCAGTATCAAAACTCCGATAGCCCGCTTCTAAGGCCCACTGGATTGCCTGTTGTACTTCAGCCCCGTCTTTACTCTCGAATACTCCCAACCCAAACCAGGGCATATCAACCCCATTGTGCAAGGTAACAGTATCATGTATCGATTGAATCATATAAAAGGCTTTTGTAGTAAACCAGTTTCAGTATTATCGGCAATAGAGTACACTTTTCAAACACCGATGAAGAAACCAGGCGATATTCCCAAATACTTTTTTGAAAATGAGACTCAGGTAATTCAAATTACAACTGAGCAGAGTCGGCAATATTAATGCATGATTTTTAATTATCAGCAAAATCTGCTAATTTCTTATACAACAATCCTGTAAGCTATGAACCCTAGATACCTGCTTGCACTGGCCAGTTTTATTGCATTCTTGCAAATCAAGTCTCAAAATTTAGAAGTGCGGTATTTTTCCGGAAGTATCGAGGATAGTATTCAAGTGATGGAATCGCTTGAAACTATTCGACAAATTTATAGCCGTCAACAGTACGATTCTGTAATACACGCTTGTCAAAACATTTTAGAGATATCGAACGAGATACAGTTTACTCGAGGTAAAGGTGAAGCCTATTTTTTAAAGGGTAGAGCATTTAATCGACTATCATACAAGTATAAAGCTCTAGAAATGTATAAACTGGCTTTTGAACACTTTCAGCTGTTAAATGACCACATACGACTAGCCAGTACACTAAACAACTGGGGAATTACATTAAAATCAATAGGAAACTTCCGGGAAGCTATCCAAACTGGAGAGAAAGCTCTGGAACACGCAATTCTAGAAGTCGGATCGTAGCC
>BQJT01000226.1 GCA_021604845.1 Cyclobacteriaceae bacterium | reverse complement strand
CGTAGATGTCAATGTCAGTGGGAACACTGGCCTTAAAATGTATGTTCTTAGCCTTTAACTGGGGCTTTACCAGCAAGTAGTTCTCTTGTACAATTTTTCTTAAATCGATCTTTTCGATCTTTGGTTTTAACTGCCCCAGTTGTGACATTGACCATTTTAGCAGATCATCCAAGAAAACCGTTAGTCGTTCAGTAGATTCCGTCACCTCGGCAGTAAGTTTTTTCAGTTCTATATCCCCAATAGTTGCCATCTTAGCACCAAGTATGTTGAGAAATCCAGCGATAGTGTTGATTGGGCTGCGAAGATCATGAGAAATTATAGAGAAGATCTTGTCCTTGGTCATGTTTGACCTCCGTTGTTGCTTCTCAGTCTTAGTTAGTTTTAGATTAAGGGTTTGGATTTCCTCTTTTTGTTGAAGTAGCTGCTTCCTGCTTAAACGAGCAATTTCAATTTCTTGCTGCAGGTCGCTTAAAGACCGTTGTAGCGAAATCCACCTAATGATCGCTAATAACAGGAGAGCAAGCAATACCACTATAGCAATGTGCCTCCAATTGCTCCACGGAACGGGAGCCGGCTTAACTTCTGAGGCTTCGGGTGGCTGAACGAAAATAGTATCTTTAGAAGATTCAATTTCTTTGTTCAACAGATCGTTGAAACTTTCAGACTGGCTTTGTAAAGAATCCTGGTACAGTTGGGTTAAAGCCTTTATAACCCTGTTTTGATATATTACTGCTCGATTAAAATTCCCTCGTTTGGTAGCAATATCAGCCAGATGCTGGTTGATTGACATGGTCAACGATCCGCTTTCCAAATCCTTAACTGTTTCCGCTGATTTTAAATAAGAGGCTCGGGCCAGTGCATAATATTTTGTTGGCTGAGCATTATCTCCGAAGAATTCATAGATAGTGCCTTTTGCTATGTGAATCTTTCCCACTTCCAATGATTTTCGCTGCCCGTTTAGCAGCGGAAGCGCCTGGTCGAAGTAGCTTAATGCGGTATTATACTTACCTGATTTTTGATAAAGATATCCAATACTGGCTAGTGCCATACCGACTTGTTTCTCACCCGATTCAACAATTTGCAAGTAGTAATCAATGCTATCCTGGTCAGGTTCTGACTGTTGGGTCTGAGCCATAGTAAAGCATGGCGAAAAACTGATTGATATCAGGTATAAAAAAAACAAGAACGACCGTACGATCCTTCTTGCTGGTGAGAACGAAAATAAGCTAGTCCAACACATTGTAGAATATCAATATAAGTCTTTCAGTAACACCAATCAACCCAATGCACTCTTGGATAAGCCCAAAAAAATCTAAAAATAATCAATAAATTTTTTCTATCCTCGTATAACACAATTTCTTTAAATCCTGCGATTCATTTATCCTAAAAAAGTCCAAATTGAAGCTTCAAAGAAATATTTTTTCTATGATCAAAAAAAATCTATTGAATACAAGTTTGAACACCGAACCAGCTCAAACCGGTACTTGCTTTTGACCTTTCAATTATTCTGACTGCACGGCGAATCGCTCTACCCGCTCAATAGTATTTTCTGGACTCATCCAATATTCGCGGCTAAAAAATCCCATGAATTTCCATCCCTTGCTTTGTAGTATCATAGGAACATACACATGGGAATCCTTAACCGAAATACTCTGATAATACAGGTCGTCATCAGTCATGAGCAGTCCGGCAAACTGGTCTTCCTTGGTAAGTACCAGATCCGCGAAAGGCAATGACTCCTCCAGGGAATGTGTTCCGCCAGGGAATGCTTCATCCTTCAGTCGCGCTTTCAGGTACCAGCTATTTTGAAATTGGCCATTCGCAGGTGGAAGTTTTCGGGGAATTCCTTCTGAAATTTCCCAGGCATACTTAAGATATTCTTTCAACAACCTGGGGCCTTCGTTTTTACTTCCGCCCACCTTAAGATCTTTAGGCAGGATACTGGATACTATGTAAACCCTTTCTCTGGCTCTGGTAACAGCAACGTTCAACCTGTTTTCGCCACCCACCAGATTGAGGCTGCCAAAATTCATACTTATTTTACCGTTTTTATCGGGCGCATATCCAATGGAAAATATAATTATATCCTTTTCATCGCCTTGTACATTTTCAATATTCTTTACGATAAGGCTTTCAGGTAATGGCTTACCCAATTGCTGCGCCCTATCTTCAAGACACTCCATAATATATTGTTGTTGCTGTATATTGAAGGTGACTATTCCAATGGATTTATCAGGGCTATCCCGGGAGATTTTGTCCACCAGCATTACCACCTCCATTGCTTCATTCTGATTTATGTTTTTCTCCCAGGTACCGTTTATCTTAATGTACCTGATGCCGGGGTTCTGTTGTTGCAACGCCTTGAAGTCCGGTAACATTCTTAACTTATCATTGTAAAAATGTTTATTGGAGAAAGTGATCAGATCTAATGATTTACTCCGATAGTGGCCTTGAAGATGTACCTGGTTTAGGTGCTTGGTAGCCAGGTCCAACAGTGAATCTATCTCCATTTCCATTTCCTCTTCAGCTTCATCCTGCCATCTAATCATATAGAGGTCGTTAGGAGTCAGCTGTTTGCTATCTCCTGTGACAACTACCTGTTTTGCCCTATAAACAGCTGGAATCCCCTTTTCGGCAAAACACTGGGAAGCTTCATCGAATATTACCAGGTCGAATAATTCTTTCATCGGGGTAATGGCACTTATAGATTCCGGGCTAGCCAACCAACAGGGGATCAATGTAAACAACTCATCAGTAAACCCTGACAAGAGCTTTCTAATAGGCCATATCCTTTTCTTTTTTGATACCTGATGCTTAAGATCCCGGTAGGAGATCATATTATTCAACCGGTTGTACTTTACATTTTTGTAAACATTCTCTCTCAGTTTTAGCAGTAAAATCTCTTTGCTGATCTCAAACTTTGTGTGTACCTGATCCCGGTACTCATTCTCCAATTGCTCCAGTTTTAATGAAGATACAATTCTCAGTAGCGGATATTTCGCCTCAATATGATCTATCCAGGCCAGTTTTACTCCGTTCTCGAACAGATATTCAACCTGCTCATCCTCATGGTCTTCCAAATAATCATATATCTTGTTGATAACTGCCTTCTCATTATTGGATAAACCCGCTTGCAGGTTATCAAATTCACATAGGTTCTCAAACTCGAGATTCAATGTCTCCTTTAATTCCTTTCTCATGGCCGGATCGCTAAGAATCAGGCTTATTTGTTTAGGCAACAAGAACCGCATCCATTTTTTCTTTCGATCCGGAATGGGTTCCAGTAAGTCAAGCAGTTCCTCCAACAGTGCTCTTAGTTCCTCGTAGTTCAGCTGAGACATATCGAAGTATTCACTGAAATTAGGTTGCTTTATGAAAATCTGGTGGGCCTGTAATGCCCGCTTTTGATAATAAAACCAGGCTTGCAGATCGACCTGTCTGAGCGTGTCCGGCAACTCTGTTAGCCAGGGGTATTTTTGCAGTTTTTGCAAATTATGTTCCAGGTTTAACCGGTTGTCGAATTTTTCCAGAAGTATTTTAAATCCTTCACGGCTATCTTTTAACCCATTGGCCCGCAAAACTCTTTGATAGTACATTTTCTCTTTACTGAACAATTGCCAGTTCAGCCACTTAAACGCATTTTTACCTATCTCAATACGCTTTTGAATAGTCTCTTGAAAAACGCCAAGTTCATCAGTTGGTATACTAACCTCCGGCCCTTCCTTCTTAAAGCAATCAATTACTAACCTTTCAATATTTGCCAGTGCTAACTTATCCTTATGACTGCCTTCATACTCCAGATGCTGATTAAAAAATTTAAAAACCTGCGGGTCCTTTAGCAGGTTTACAAATCCGGTTACATCGTCTTTATTATCCACAATACTTTCCAGGTTTCCGAACTCCACTGTGGTGTTTAATATTGCCGATGCTTTCTGGATTATACTTTCAGAAAAATTCCAGATGTCGTCGATCAGTTTCAAAATGGATTTAAGGTGCTTAATTTCATACCCCTGAAATGAACGTCGATCTTTCCAATGGAATTCATCTCCATTGAATCGTTGGTGATAGCTATGGTATACTTTCAGTACCTTTTTAAAGTCCTCCACCTTATCCATCGGAAAATGTCGGAACTCCTGCTTGAGGTTGATTGAAGGACCGTTTAATTGAGAGGTTAAATAAAGCTCCTTTACGGATACACCACATTCTTCCCGGTCGAAAAGTGCCTGCTTAAATTCTTCTAGTTCCTCGGTGATCTGGTCTATTCTGCGACTTGCCTGTAGAAACTGTCGTTCCAATTGAATGGCGTCGAGGCTGCTATTTAACCTTTTATAGTCCTCCAGTGTTTCAATTTGACTTAAAATCTGTTCATATAATGACCTCCGATCATTCTTGAAATCATGTACCAGGGCTATAAAGTTACTCATGCCTACCTGGCTGAGCCTATCCGAAACCACATCCAACGCAGCTCGTTTCTGACAAACTAACAGTACCCGTTTGCCCCTGGAGGCATAGTCTGCCATAATATTAGATATCAATTGGGACTTACCGGTTCCAGGAGGGCCCTGAATCACCAGCGATTTACCGGATTTAATAGCTTTCAGGGCATTCTCCTGAAATGCATCCAATTTAAAGGGCGTAACAGTCTGTTCTTCTTTGAGTGAAGACAAGAATCCGAATTCGGTAGTTTCCTCTGGTAATTTTTGACTGCTGAATAATGAACTGATATCCTGAATGGTGCGGTCCTGAAGTAGTTGAAGGTAGTCGGGAACCAGATAAGAACCCGCTTGAGGAAACAGGCCCATTACCGACTCCGGGTAAAGCTTTAGGGAGCCCTTTTTAAACTTTGATTCAAATTCCGACTTACTGAAGCTACTGAATGGAAGCAGATTGTCGGTGAAGTTCTGTTGATTGAAATTTAATTCAATCCCACTATCTCTGAATAACTCATAAAGGGAAACCCTGAATGCCCGACTGTCTGAGGGGAATTCTTCGAAATTAAAATCCATCAGCTTTTCATCCACCGGGAGCTGGTTGAAATGAGAATAAGCCAGCAGAAAACTTCGGTTTAAGTAGCAGGCCTCATCCGTACGTGGCTTAATTTTCCATCCGTTCTCTTCGATATCCAATGAAACCGGGAAAAACAACAAGGGAGCACTTACCGGGGTACCATCCGCAAATGTACCCCTAACAAATGGCCATCCTACACACAGGTCCCTGGCACCGCGTTCTTCAAATACAAACCGCTCATTTCGCCACAATTTTCTCAGTTTCTGGCTTACATTGTTACTTGCCTCATCTCTGGAATCAACCACCCGACAGAGAAACACTTCCTTTTTTCGTTTGATTAGTTGCTCAATAATGTAAAACGCGGGTTTGTTGTTCAAAAAATCAAGCTCGTTTAAGTCCAGGAAACGGCCCGAAAACAGTCTGAGTAACAAAATAGACTTGTTTCTAGAGGTAAGGTTGGTAAGGCGTCGCAGGTACGAATTAAGTATCCTATGCATGGTCGAATGTAGAGTAAAAAACCAAAAAATTGACCAATTTTAAAAATCTAAATACGGACTTAGCTTCAGATATGTACTATCGTCCATCAAATGTATTCTTTTTAAATCTTCCATATCCCTAAATTGTCCATGCTGGTCCCTGTAACTAACAATCGCACGCGCCAGCTCGAACGAAATATAGGGGTGTCGCGCCAGACCAGGTATATCGGCGTGATTCAAATCCAGTTTATCTACAGGACTATTCGCTAAATCAACAAACACCCGCTCTTTAAGAATCTTTATAGTTTCAGCGGGCAAATTATAAACCTCGGTAAGTTGTTGCAATGAGTAGAATCCACCCAGGAGCGTCCTGTATTTTACGATTCTGTTGCTCAGTACAGGGCCGATTCCATAAATACCAATAAGCCAGGTACTATCCACCCGATTCAAATCCCTTTCCTTTAACGGCTTGGCCGAGTCCGAATTATTGGGGACCAAAGTCTGTTCGCGCTTCCTCTGGACATCAATTCCCGGTTCAATCCTGATCCATTGATTTAAACTTTGCCATATAGAATCTGTCATTCCATAAAGTTTCCTCAAATCCTCAGCCGATTTAAAATGACCGCCTGCTTTGCGGTACTTCATCAGGTTGGAAACTACAAATACCGGAACTCCCATAGCTGTTAAACTGTCATCTGATACTGTATTCGGATCAAATACTTTTAACGTGGTAGACGGAGCATTAGTATCTTTTGTTTGGGCATACCAATTGGTTACCAGACTATCTAATAACTCTGGTTGCTCCATGCTGGTATGATCCCATGTAATCCGGGAAATTATAAAATGAGTTGCCATCAACAGGGTTATGAACACAGCATATGCATTGGCTTCGGTTCTTGAAAACCCAAATGTAAACTGAATCCATTGTATTAGTTTCTTATTCAAATCCGTAAAACCTACGCCTAATTATAGGCGGAAATAGTATCAAACACGGATTTTTCATTATTTTTGTCGAAGCATTATTCTTAGTAGGAAATCCTATTAAAATAGGACAAAAAAGGTTTTTTTTATTACATTTCTTATTATATTTGGATTATAGTCGATAGGTATCGCATGCATCGCCGCTTTAAAGTTGTAAGTATTTCACATAAGTCTGCTCCGATAGCAATACGGGAGCAGATGGCTTTAAACTCTGAAGAAACAGTCCTGTTATTGAAACAAATTCAGGACCTGTATTCTCTGCGTGATGTGTTGGTATTGTCTACCTGCAATCGCACCGAAATTTATTATGCTTCAACCAAGGACTTAAGCAAAGATCTAATTAAGATACTTGCGTTGCAAAAAGCGAAGGAACAGTCATCCAGTTATTTTGATTATTTTCAGTGTATTACGGATCACCACCAGGCAGTGGAACATCTGTTTCGGGTAGGTATAGGCCTTGAATCCCAAATTGTGGGTGACATGCAAATAACCAACCAGGTTAAAACAGCCTATCAGTTGACTGCTGATGCAGATCTGGCCGGACCGTTCTTACACAGACTATTACATACGGTTTTCTTCACAAACAAGAGAGTGGTTCAGGAAACTGCATTCAGAGATGGCGCGGCTTCAGTAAGCTATGCGGCCATGGAGTTGGTTGCAGAAATCACCGTTAACCGCCAAAACCCAACCATTATGATCATTGGACTGGGAGATGTCGGAAATGATCTGTGCATGAATATTGCTGACCACCGGAATTATCAGGATTTTAATGTAATCGTGACCAACAGGACCATGCTTAAAGCTAAAAAGCTTGCTAAAACCTGCGGTTTTAAGACAATACCTTTTGATAAAATAAGCGAATACCTGCCAACTGCGGATGTAGTGGTAACTGCCGTTAACAGCCCTCAACTGGTAAT
>BQJT01000225.1 GCA_021604845.1 Cyclobacteriaceae bacterium | reverse complement strand
TTGATCAGGTTGGATAGCGGTGGTATGAGTTTATTAACCAAAATGGAGATAATATTCAAGGACCGGCAGCAGGGTAAACCTATCCAGGGAGATATTCCAGCGCAATACCAGCGCATGCCTGATAAATACTATTTCAGACTTCAGGACGGTTCACTGGAAAGAATCACCAGTATGAAAAAGGTGTTACAATGGCTGCCTGACAGGAAGAAAGAGATGGAAGAGTTTGTGAAAGAACATAAAATCTCAGCGAAAAATACCGAAGAGCTGATTGCGTTTACCCAATACTACAATTCGTTGGAGTAATGGAATTCTGGGTTTTCTCTTAGAGAATAGTTTTTTCCGGAAACGCGGTTATTTCAACGGCCGCTGAAGCTATTTTTATCTTGCCACTGCTTTCAGCCACAGCATCCAGTACCCTGGAGAATATTCTGTCCTTGGTGCCTCGCCTGGTATTAAAACTAACCACATACCTGAAGGTAAAGGTAATCCAGTTTTCGTCAAAGGTTAAGGTGACCATCGGATCTACTTTGGCTTTTTCAACATACAATTGTTGTGTTAGTTTTTCCCAGGACAGCTTAGAATGATCGGCAAATTCACCGACCTCTTCCTCGAGTATTTTTAGAAATACTTCCTTACAATATTTATAATCGCACTCGGTCTTTACCGGGATTTTCAGTTCATCCCAAAGAAAAGGGAAATCACCTGAGTAGTTAAATACGGGCTCTTTAAAAACAAAGCTATTGGCAATCCTGACCATTTTACCATTATATAGGTCACCCGCTACCCAATCTCCCAGCTCCATAAGAGTGGTTCTCAGAACGCCGATATCCACCACATCACCTTTGATACCGCCGAGTTGCACCCGGTCCCCAACCTTGTAAAAATTGCCGGAAAGTATTGCCAGGAATCCAGCTATACTTACGATTACTTCCTGAAGGGCAAAGGCAATTCCAGCACCTGCTACACCCAACGCCAAAGTTAAACTTGATAGTTTGTAGTTAAAAATAAGCATCACCGCTAGAAAGAATAGAATGTATCCGGTAAAACTGGCCATCTTTCGTGCCTGATACCGGGTACTGTTATCGGATATGTACTTACCTATACCGCGATTTATTACTTTAATGCCCACCCAGATTAAAACCAGCGCCAGGAGCACATAAAGCAATTTTATAATAGTGGGGTCTTGTAAAAAGGTCTGGATTCTATCCATTAGTTTGGTTGATTAGTTATTACTCATCTCAGTCAAATGCTTATTTTAAGCACTGCCCTGTTTGATGTGTCAAATAATATAATTTCATTTATGTTTAAAACGAAATTAAACCTCTGGTAAGTTAGGGGCAACGACTGGGTGCTGGTAATTGATAACTCAGAAGGTGGTTTTACCGCACCAGGTAAATAAAACGCTTATCTTCATCCGAATCAAATTACAGCTGCAAAACTTGTCGTTTGACACGCGTAAGTGCATTGATACAAAATCATAATATCATATGATGATGATCATTGGGAGTGTAAGGGTAATAGAGAACTTTTACTGGAAATACACGACATGGGAATATCGACAAAAACCGCAGAGAAAATTAGGACATTCATAGGTAGCAACATTTGTGAATTATCCCCTGAGGAGAAGAAAAATCTTGGTATCCGGTTTGGATTGAAAATAATTAGACCAATCCCTGGAATGTTGATAGATTCCAACTTAAGTGAAGGTTTCATTGTCACTAAAATAGACCGCGAATATGTGGAATCAATAGAACAAATGGTGCAGCTGTTGAACAAGGAGCAAGGGGTATTAATTGAAGGTATTTACCCTGATGGTACTCACGACCACTATTTTAGCAAAGGTTTTCAAGTTTAAAGTATCTTCCTTTGAGATTACGTAATGAATGGTTGTTCACGAGAATTGACTTACTGATCATTTAGCCTTTAAATTATTGCCAGACCTCCTGTTCCAACCATGTAACTGCATCTTCAAAATAGCTGGTGTAATCACATGGCGCATAATGCGATAGTCCATCAGCGATAACGAAATTCACATCACTTCCTGCAGCAATTGTATGATCTACCCAGTCTTGTGTTTGTTCCAACGGAAAAAGTTCATCTCCTGAACTGTGAATTACATATAGCGGTGTGTTAATTAAACGACCTTCACCTTCTGTTATCGTATTATATGAACTTGCCAGGGCAATTCCGGCGGAAAACATTTCGGGGAAAATTTCCGCCAAAATCCAGGTACCATTTCCCCCGTCGCTATACCCTGTTGCTACTATTTTAGTGACGTCTATTGGCCAATTTCTTACCGCCAGGGTTATAAGTTTAACTACCTTCTTTACATTGTATAACTCAAACCATTGAACTTTATCAGCATTTGGACTTATTATAAAAGCATTGATACTTTCCAATGCCGGAGCAATACATGCCAGGTTTTTATGAGCATTTCGACCGGCACCTCCAACTCCTCCGTGCATAGAAAGTACCAGGGGATTACCATTTACCTGATCGATTGTTTTGGGTATTATCACTGTAAATGCATATTCATAAGGCGCCTCGGGAGTTTCTAAAACCACATCAATGGTGGTACCTGGCGATATGTCAATTGCTTCAAATGATAAGTCGGTATCTGACCATGTCAATTGGGGAATAGGGGCCACATCTTGCTCATCACATGCATTGAACAACAAAGAACTTACAATAATCACCAGTAGCAGTTTAATTGCTCTCATCTTCTGTGGTCAATTAGAACTCTTTAACAATAACCCCATAACATTCACTTCCGTTCATAGCACTTGATCGTAGCTACTCATAAAATCATTAATTTTCAATCCACCAACTAGGTTGGGTTAAAGTTGCGTCACCATCTGTATTCTCCAGGCAATTCAAACATTCCGGTGCATAATCCGGCGGATCCTCAGGCCTGTTATATCTCACCAGACATTCTCTTCGAAGGAAATTTTCTACGTAGTAAGACAGATCATCTTTATTAAAGTACCAACGTTTCGCCGATTCATTTACCACCCCGAAATAACCTACCGGTTTTTTAGTAGGGTCGGTTAAACAGCTGAAGTTTCCAGGTAAATTTGCTGGTGGTGGGTCAAATATTCCATTCGGCTTAGATTGTTCTTGTGTCAATTCATTAAAATAGAAATAATCTTTAGAGACTTTTTGCTGGAGTATTAATACTGAAAAGTTGTTAAATACTCTACGGTTTTCTACCACATCCAAGGTAAATAATTCTTTATCTACACCACCAACAACATCTTCCTCTAGCGTGTAATCTTTAAGATACAAAGGACTGGTTATCCAACATTTCTTGAAAGGACTTAATTCTTCGCCGGTAGCTAAAGAGGCTTCATAAACCCACATTGGAGCATAATGCCATTTATAATATCGTACTTGTCCATCTGAATTTTCTGGAATAGAAGTAAAGACTTTGATAATCTTTTCATCTCCAACTTCCCTTTCACCCGCAGGATAAAAGTAAGTTTTTCTTTCATCTTCCTCAAACCAAATCTCCTCAACCGGATCTGGAGTTGCTGATGGTAATTCCTCCCAACTTGATTCATAAACTATTTCACCACCCGATATTATTTCATCGTGGGTAGTAATTTGAAGCTTGTACATTCTATCATTACAAGCCTTGAAATCTTTGTCTGGCAAAACATAAGTCCCCCACTCTCTGGTGTTTTCATAATACAACCACTCATTGCCCACATCATCTATTATTTTGATATCAGCAAACGGGGTTATTCTCTCTCCCTGTAACTTATCAACAGGTTGACTAAATCTCAATTTGACTATAAAATATCTTCCATTAGAAGGGGCCTGTAAAGATTCGTTATAGGACATGTCAGAAATATAAGCTTCAATTACCAGTTGTGGATCGAGATTGTTTCGATTGAACTCAAATGGTTCCAAACATGCTGTTAATAGCAGTAGCATGATAAAAACTCGATTCATTCCTTTAGAACTTGAAATTATATGACAATGATGGGAACATATTACCAACTATTGAAACCTTGCTTGCTCTGCCATATTGATCAAAGGATACAGCAAATACATTATTTCTTCCATACACGTTAAAGATAGAAAGCACCCATTCTCCCTGGAACCTTTGTTCAGGATTTTCTCCTTTCAAAGTTAAAGACACATCCAATCTATGATAATCCGGCACCCTAAACTCGTTTCTTTCAGAATACGAATTTACTGTTGGATAGCCAAAATAGGAGAATTTTGAAATGGGCACGGTAATTGGCCTGCCAGTGGCATAGCTGAAATTTGCTGAAAATGATAAGATTTTGCTAATAGTGTAATTCATTACCACTGAGATATTATGGGGTTGGTCATACTGTGATGGGTATAATTCCCCTTCATTCAAAGTTAAAACATCATACATGGAGTTAAACTTCAATAAACTTCTTGAATAGGTATAAGATAGCCACCCATTTAATTGACCGGCATTTTTTCTTGCTAAAAACTCAAGCCCATAGGCAACGCCATCTCCTTGAATTAAATTTCCTTCTATCGACTCACTAAGTTTTATTTCAGCCCCATCTATATAGTCTATGACGTTTTTAATATTTCTGTAGTACCCCTCTGCAGATAATTCGTATAGGTTTTCATTTAAATTCTTAAAAATTCCCAGTGAAATCTGGTCTCCAATTTCAGGATCAAGATTTGGCCCACTGGATAACCAATAATCCAACGGACTTGATGTAGTAGTGTTTGAGATTAGATGAAGGTATTGATAGGTTCGGTAGTAACTTGCTTTTAAAGACGTCGAAGGATCTAATTTGTACCTTACCGAAACCCTTGGTTCAAGTCCATGTTGGAAATCAATCAATTCATTTGTCCCATAATTCAGTGTATCTCGTCTTTCAGGAAATTGAGATTCGCGTACATTATAGTCGTATAAATAAACTGTGCCTTTACCAAGCCGGTAATATTGAGAATATCTCAGTCCTGCTGAAACGGCAAATTGATCCGTTATATCCCAATTATACTGAGCGAATAATGCCGTTTCTAAGGTTTTATGCTCATCTATATCGAATTCCAAAACATTGCTTGACGGAATGGTGTTTTTCGATTCGCCAGGGTTTATCAACGAGTAATTAGCTTCCAACCCATAATTAAGTTGTTTTGCTTCAGAAATCACTGTTTCAAGGTTGTATGTTAGATTGGTACTGGTAACTCCATTTTCATAAATAAATCCCTCAATTTCATTTTTATTATGAAGCTGAGAATTATAGGAGCTGACAGCTAGTGTTAACTGGGAACCGGTGGTGGGGCTAAAATTGTGACCCCATTTTAATGCTATATTCTTATTTTCCCATGAAAACACAGAATCGCTGGCTAAGGAAAAGTTATCAAAACTACCATAACCCGTTAGCGAGATAAAGTTATTTTTATCTATGGTATGAGATAGTTTTGCTGTAAGATCCCCGAAATTGGCCGAACTTTGAGTGAGTTGCAGATTCTTTGTTATATCCAGAGCCCAATTGGGATATGCTAAACGTCCTCCTAGGATAAATGAAGACTTATCTTTAATCAAAGGGCCTTCAACCGACAATCGACTGGATACCATACCTAACCCACCGGTAACCTGATACTCCCTGGTATCCCCACTGCGCAATGTCACGTCCATTATGGAAGAGACCCTTGATCCGTATTTGGCATTTCCGCCACCTTTTATCAAGGTTACATCATCCACTATATCCGGATTAAATGCTGAATAAAAACCGAATAGGTGTGAAGGATTATAAATTGTCGCTCCATCCTGACGCACCAGATTTTGCCCCAAATTACCCCCTCTAACATTAAATCCCGATGCCAATTCACCGGCTCTGCTTACCCCTGGCAATGTAGTTAGCCCACCGATGAGATCGACCTCACCCATAAAAGTTGGTAGTGATTTAATACTTTCAATACCTAAACTCTCCATACCTGTTAATTTGGCACTTATGTTTCTATCCGGGTTATTAGCCTGAATAATAACGTCATCCAGTTCCGTTATTTCAGGATCTAATAATGTACGTGGTAACTTTTCATCGCCAAATTTACTGTAAGCAACCAGTTGTATATATGGATCAAAGCCCTTATAGTGAGTACGAACAACATTATATTTATCATTCGTGTGGTAGGAGATAAAATATCTCCCGTTAAGGTCAGTAGTTCCTCCTACATTCACCGACTCTACCACAATCTGAGCACCAACCAGTGGTTCGTTTAAATCAACATCATAAATTTCGCCAGTAAGATTGACTCTCCCTTCAGTTGGAGGCTTTATTACTAAAAACCCGCTGGTTGGATTGATTCTATCTGCAAGCTCAGCAGGTAATATCAAGGCCACATTTGGTTTCACCAATACCACCTGGTGGTCGAATACCTTTAAATATTCCTGCAAATAGTTGAGCAAGTATCGCGGGGCGATTACTCCATTTAAGGCAAAGTTTCCAACCTTATCTTCATCAAAGATGAAATCTACCTGGTAATCCTGCTCTATTTTAGACAAGTAATCATTAACTACGGTGCCGTTATCAGATGGATAAATGTAAACGGACTTGAGATCCTGAGAGAATATTGTACCCAGATATAAAAAAAAGCCAAAAAATAAAATTAATCGTTTTAATGAAAAGGATATAGGGAAATTAGAAATGACCATATGGACAATTATAGGGATTTGTTTTTTGGCTGCTAAGACAGCCAAATTTCAAACACTAAAAATCAGAAAACCTTTAAGACCCCTTGGTGTTTTTCCGATCAAAGCAATAACCGCTAACCTGTATTAATCTGATATTTATTCCTAAAAGGACTCTCAAAATAGAAATAAAAAGAAACAAATTGAAATATTTGTCTTTTACCACCGGCCGATTTGGGTTCAGAAAGATAAAGATCATGATGGTACTCCAGGCCGTGAGATGAGTCATTAACTCCACCGACTATGGAAGTTAAAAAAACTGACTGGCCAGGATACCACCCCCTAAATACATGTTTTGCCACAAGAGTGGCCACTTCCTACAAGCTATAACAGCTGGTTTACTAAAAAACCACTTCACTAAACATGATGTAAGTTTTGATTGAGTTTTGATTATTCGATCTGTTGAATATCATTTACTTTACGCTGTTATTCAGCTTGGGTTAACGGAAATTGGGGTCCAGGTTGATTTTTTAATTTACTGTTGGTTAACCACCGAACAGCAATTTTTTCGGCTATGAAATACTTTGTTCTAGCCTTGATGCTGTTGTCGTTTGCGACAAAAATACTCGCTCAAACACGCATTACGGCTCAATCCCCCAGCGGAGACATTTCCTTTATTGAGGATTTCAGGAAAGAGCTTCGTTCCTATGAATTGTTCAACCTGCAAATTGAACAAGCAAATGCTCTGCTGGCAGAACAACTAAG
>BQJT01000224.1 GCA_021604845.1 Cyclobacteriaceae bacterium | reverse complement strand
CACAAACTGCTTGATCATCACCAGCATCTACTGTAGGCCCAGCCTGATCTACCAGTGTTTCATCCGGCAAGTTAACCGGACATTCCTCATTGCCCCAACGTACCCATAGATCATAAGCGCCAGGTGCCAGATTTGTTATAGTAAAAGTCACGGCATTATCAGGAGACTGGAAAGGATAGGTAGCTCCGCCATCTGTGCTAAATGCTATGCTAACACGATTAGGGTTATCCGGAAAGGTAAAAGTAATTGTTCCATTATCTTCACTACAGGTTGGATGCGTACTACTTACCGTGGCTTCTGGCGTATCCAGAATAGTTACGGTCACCTCATCGGTGGCTTCACATTCATTTAGGGTTACAGTAAGTGTAACGGTCGCTGATCCATTTCCGACTTGACTAACGGGAAGGGTATAAGTTACATTATGTGGGCCAATTCCGGTAGCAGTAGCAGGGCTTGCATTAGCACCAAAATCCCAATCATATGTGGCACCTACTCCTGCATTGAAGGCAGTAAAAGTCACTGAATTTTCATTACAAATTGTTTGATCGTTACCAGCATCTGCTACTGGAATTGGTGGGTCACTTAATACGATAGTCGCCACATCATATGGGCAATCACCACCACAATATCTTACACTTATATCATAACTTCCAGCCGATAATCCTAAGAATATAGATTGATCACAAGTCTCCCAGTTGGCACCGCCATCCAAACTAATTTGGAAACTTTCCCCAATAGGTACCGTAACGGATACTGTTATGCTTCCATTGCTACCACCACAAGTTAAAGGATCAACTGGTATTACCGTCACATCCGGTTCAGGAAGTACATCAAAAGTCTGAGTTGCCTCATTGGTACATCCATCTTTTGTAACCGTAAGGGTAACAACAGGGCTAATCACGGAAGTTGCTCCAGGGTTATCATAAGTGACAGAATGAGGTCCAATACCACTAGCGGTAGCAGGCGTTGCACCTGTACCAAAATCCCAACTATAGGTAGCACCTACTCCTGCATCCGTCGCTGTAAAGTCAACTGAAATGCCTTCACATTGGGTGCCAGGATTAGAAAATTCAGCGGTAGGAAGAGGGATAACAGTTATGGTAACCTGATCCGTATCGGTACATTGATTTGCATCCGTTACCGTAACGGTATAAACTGTAGTAACATTTGGCGAAACCGAATGAGAAGCGCCTGCTCCCAATCCATTATCCCAGGTATAGGTATAGGAGCCAGTACCTCCAGTAGCGCTTGCGGTTAAGGTAGTAGATTCTTCATCACAAATCGTCTCATCATCCCCAGCATCAGCTATAAGTTCATCTGGTTCTGTAATGATAATGTCATCAGGCCAAACGACACGACAGCCTGTATTAATTCCGACAATCGTAATATCGGAATATGTCCCTGCACATAGTCCTGTAATAAATTGATCACCTGATCCAGAAAAAGGTCCCAAAACAAAAGTCTGGCCACCAAAGGTATATTCTACATTAAAATCTCCCGTTGCATTATAATTTGGATCAAATATGATTTCACCATCACAAACACCATTACAACTTACATTTTCGCCCAAATTGACATGATCCCACAAAGCCCGATTAACCGTGATAACAAAATCTTGCATATCGATGCAACCATTAACATCCGTATAGGTAGCTGTGTAAGTGCCAGCTTGGTTAATGGTAATATTGGTAATTTGAGGGTTTCTAATACTTGAAGAAAAACTAGCAGGGCCAGTCCAAGACCAGCTTCCTCCGGTTTCAGGATGCGGCAAAAAGTTAACCGTACTTCCCTCACAAACTGTTACATCACAAACGTTCTCCGCACTTCCTTCATCCACTTGTATGTAACAAACAATTTCAGGAAGCGGATTAACCGTTACGATCACCTCATCAATATCCGAACAGCCCTGGCCATCTGTCACAGTTACCATATAAGTAGTAGTAGTGGAAGGATTAACAATATGCGAAGCGCCACTGCCCAGTCCATTATCCCAGTTATAGGTATAAACACCATTACCCCCAGTAGCACTTGCTGTGAGGGTAACATTATCACCAATACAGATTGATTCATCTGGTCCGGCGTCAGCAATTAATTCATCAAAAACCGTTTTGGTTACTACATTAGATGCAACACTACCACATACCGAAGTGATCGCTAATCGGCGATAAGATGTTGTTTGGGTAATTTGTCCAGGGTCATAATCTTGACCGGTAGCCCCAGAAATATTTGTCCATGGGCCCGCGCCTACCTGCGATTGCCATTGATAAGTGACGGTAATACTTGTACTTGGTTGAGAAAAATACGTAGCAGGAATGGGACGCTCTAGTGTATTATCGGGCAATTGCCAACCTACTGCCAGGTTATCCCCTCCAGTACCCTCTTTCATTAGGGCTTCGATATAGTAAGTTTCTCCGGCAACTAAAGGGACTAAAGCCGATTGTTGCTGGCTATATTTTGTCCATTGTTGAGAACTCGTATACCCTGGCACAGTGGCAATTAAAATTTTATTACCTGGGCTGTCATCTGTACTAAGCCAGAGTTCACTGTTATCATCACTGGCAATCCAGAAAGTATAATTTCCGGTTTGTGGGGCACAAAGGTAAGCAGATAACCGCTGGCCATAATTATCCAAAATATTGGAAGGAGCTTCAAACAAGCTATTTAAAGTTGTAGTCTGAGAAGGGCTATTCGGATAGCTGGCACTACCAGTGAGGTTAGTAATAGCTGTTCCACTGATATTGTCATACCGCTGGAGCAAAATGGATCCGTTAGCGGGACAGGATGCACCATTCAAATCCGTTCCTATAATAATAGCAGGATCATAGGCCCCACATTCTTCTTCATCTCCTGCAATGGTTCCCGGATCAAAGGTGATACAATCGTTACAATCTATGCTGACATTAACCAATCCAGAAACGACATAGGACTGGCCGTCCTGATCACTTGTACCGGGGCAACCAGTGTGCGAGTCATTAGGAGACACGACCGTAATGCTTAAACTCGTTGCACTACCAGGCACATTGGTCAAATTAAAAACCGGCATGTCCAAACAACAACCTAAACCAGCATCCGGCCCATCCAAAGTAATAGACTGGCTTACACCTCCAGCGGCAACGGTAACATGCAATATCCGGCAATCCGGCGTCAATTCAGAAACCGGCACTACCACAGAAATATCCCTGGCAGTAAAATCAGTCGGAATGGCCATGGTAAAAACCTGGGTATCATGGTAGCCACTGAAATTAATAAAAGAACCTGAGCTGGCACCAGAAGTTCCACCCGTATTACGAAAAGCATAAACTACAATGGATTGCAAATCACAGGTATTGGAAGAATTCGTATAAGTAACGGTACCCGTTGAACCAGGAATCATTCCCCGATAAATCCAAACGTTGGAGCTACTGCCTGATACGGCAACTCTGGTGAGAACATATACATTTCCGGCAGCGTCTTGTACGGTGGTGGTAGGACCAACATCGCCTCCCTTGTAAACAATCTCAACGGCATATTGGTAGATACTTCCCGTATTTGGAATCGTAACAGAAGTGGTCGTTTGACAATTTGCACCTGCACCAATTGCTTCTACCTCTATGCCCGACTCACAAGCAAAGTCCCAATCATCAGGTAAGGGAACTACTATAGGGCAAGTGAGTGTAAATTCATAATCTTCCACTTCACCATCTCCTCCTGCTCCGGTAGGGCTTGAAACCGTCCCTGTATCATAGCGAAATCGCAAGAAAGTTTGTCCGCCGCAATTTGCATCTGAGGGAATATCTATATCAAAATCAAAATTCTGAATGCTACTGCTCTGTGTGGTAATATGATAATTACTAATAATCATTTCACCAGAGTCATTGAAGTCTCCATCCCGATTAAAGTCCATCCAGGCGGAAAGATAATCGCTGCTATGGCAGTCATTGTTAATACCAACCGTCACCGTAAATTGCTGCCCGGAAGCAGCCGAGGTTGTACTAAAGGTTACCCCATCTTCGTCATCAATACCTCCATTGTCATCACCTAGGGCATTCCCGTGGTATTGCATTCCGGTTTCGATATCAATAGTAGGGCCTAAATAGGCGGTACAACTTGGTACAGGGTGTGAAGCTACGCCATAAGAAGCAGGGGCATCGCCATAATCATCACCAGCAAAAGAAAAACAATTGTACTGAATAAAAGGCTGCACGCTAGGGACATCAGGTATCCAAACCGTAAAATCATTCCCAATCCCACCTGGAGCAACAGTAACTGCAATTGTCGCCAATGCAGCCAAAGCTTGAGCACCAACATCATTAATATTGTGACCGGAAACTATCCAAATCGCTCGCTGAATATCCAATAGACCGGAAATGGTAGTAATGGGATACCCTTGTGCTACCGCATTACAAAGTATCCAGGCAATCCGTGCCGCTTCCAAGTTTGAAAGACCTGTATTTTGAATACCGATTTGAGGGGTATAAATAATAAAATGAGTAGGCGCGGATTTGGTGTAATCCAAACAAAAACCTAATTCAACAGGCGTACCAAAATTACACGAGCCATCAACAGGGACAATACAGTTCGGAGCCCAACCATCGTGCAGGGCCGTATAGGTATTAGGCGTAAGGTCCGTACTAGGATGAGTCACGGTGGATCCATCCATACATGAGGTTGCAGAAGTGTTCCCGGAGGAGCAGCTCCTCCCGCGCATGGCTTCAAAATCACAGCCAAATTCCACTTTATGCTCTCGAATGTAAGGGTCTGCCTGGCAGTTATCCTCTTCCCGAATGAGAATAATATTGCTATAAACCCCAGGGTTTAGCCCCGTTAATACTAAAGGGTTGCCACTCAATCCTGAGAAGGCCCTACTTTTGGTATCAAAAGCCATTTCGACCTTGTAGCTAGAAGGAGCAGTATTGTTATCTTCCAGGTAAATGGTTAGGGTCCCATCGCCTGATCCGCAACTCGTCTCACTGGTATGAGAAACAGAGGTAATTGCTAAGCCAGGGCAATCGCCTTGCAAAGGCGCAGGAGCCAGTTCGAATGTTTGGCCGTTGAGGCTACATACCAACATGGAATTTAGTAAGGCGAGGGTAAATATATACCGGCTATTAGAGCGGTAAATTCTTTGGCTGAAGTTCAGCTTTGGGAAATTGGAAACTGGGTTGTAAATTTTTTTCATGCTTTTGGCTCACTTAGAGTTATAGTCAATGAAAACATTAATCAAATCTTTTATGCGCGTATCTAACTGTTCGGAGAAGGCAAAAAATGGGCTAGCTCATTACTGGAACTAACCAGCATGAGCAGGCGAATAAAGAAAAAACAAAACGGCTTTTCCTTTATTTCAGCTTATAAAACCATGATGATGAATATGGTAGGAGCCACTTGTTTAAGCAGCTTCTTGCCAATAGGAAATGGATTGTTTCCTTAAACGGGATAAGTAAGTGTTCATTCATGGCTTTTATTTTTTGCCAAAAAATATTAGTCAATACTGTAACCAGTAATATTGTTTGATTAAACACAGGAGGACATTCATTAAGAGTTAACCCTAACTGTAATGTTATGGATATAGCCTAAACAGCGAAAAGCTGTAGCCAACCGCACTATTTTTTAAGATAAAAGGGAAACGCTCTTAACGAGCAATTTAGAGGAACAAGATTATGAAGATTTAAGAAAGGGGGAAAGTGTTTGTTTTATGTAACAGTTACAAATATAATTGATTCTTTGAATAAATAAATACCATTTTACGTGAAAACTAATTATTTGTGACTCAACAAAAACAAAATATATTTATTTTTTCGAAATCTTCAATGTCACAATATTTTAGCATGCTTTAAATTTAAAAAACTCATAATCAAACTACTAACTCAATCCACTAAACAATAATCGACAATAAACAATATATTTTCACTACTTTTTATCGTGACAAAAATTCAGTATAAAAAATCATAAAAATTGATATTCAAATTATAAAACATACCTAATTTTTCAAATAAATCATTTTTCTGGTAAGCGCTTGCTCTCCAAATATCAAAGTGTAATAATAAATACCAGGACTCATACCCACAGTCTGATCTAATCCTATAGAAAACAGATTATATCCAGGTTGGCAATAGGCTTCCATTTGTTGAATCAACTTGCCTCGGCTATCGGAAACCCTCAAGGTTGTCTGCCCTGCCTTAGGCAATTCAAATCCAATAATTGTTTCATCTGCAAATGGGTTTGGCAGGTTTTGATAAAGTTTAATTGATTCATTTTCAGCAACTGAGGTAATAAAAGAAAGCTCAAGGCCCATTGTTTCCCCATTTAAATCATAAGCTTCCATAAGGGTAGGCTGAGCACTCAATTGCAGAAGCGCTTCTAAGTCACCAACTACCTTAGAACGGAAAGTAAGGGAAAAGAGATGATCATCCAATGCTTCCGCAGGGCTTTGGCTTTGATTCCAGCTACTTGTAATTATGCCCTCTTTCAGCAATTCCATACCAAAATGTTTGGCTTTAGCCCGACCATAATCCATCGATTCCAATGCCAAGCTATTGTTATCAAAATGGAGGCTAAACTGAAAACCTTGAATTGTTGACAATTGCTGGCTGGAAACTTGGACTTCAACTGTCTCTCCGGGTACTAATTGTGGTGCGGCAACCTCCAAAACCCAAGATCGATCAAAACTTCTTTCCTCAATGGTTCCAAAATTGCTTCCGTCCGCACTTCCATTGACATCGCCAATCTTGATGGCCACAAAATCCTGGCCGAAAAGCGTTATCGTATTGAAATCATTCAAATTAATAACCTCTGGAAAAACCGCCTGCCAAGGATCGCTTGGGTTAGGAAATTCATAAGCCTTAGGGACAAACCGCCAACTGGTATTATCCGGATATTCCGTAATTACATTCAAGATCAATTTCCGCAATTGGATAAGGTCCGCCGTAGAAACTGCACCGGATTTGTTGATATCAGCAGCAATAATCTTATAGGGGGAGTCCAACAACTGTACCCCCAAAATGTGTTTGGAAATCAGCAGCAAATCAAAAGTGGAAACCCCATTGCTATGATCCGTATCCAAATACGGGCGCAAGGTGTAATCATAGCCAAATTCCAGGGCATCAAATTGATAAAAACCATCAGCATCTGTAAAAGCCACATCAGGCTGCACGCCATTAGCCTGAACTTCAACGCTTTCCACAGGATCTTCTTCTTCCGTGGCTATAACTCCTGCAACGATACCTGAGCTTCCGGGAACACAGGACTCCATCAAATTATCTTGCACTAACACAAAGGTTTCACAATGATCATAATTTGGCCCACCAAGGGTACCATCTGGTTGGACAGCATATGGGTTGAAGGCCATATCCCAGGCATATATTTCTAAAATTTGCGACCCTATTTCATCACAGGTCAAGACTAAGCTTTCCTGGGTAACATCTGGCGTTTCACCAAAAAGATTAATGGAATATCGGATTGGGCCCAAACATTCGGCAGTAGGACTAG
>BQJT01000223.1 GCA_021604845.1 Cyclobacteriaceae bacterium | reverse complement strand
CTGGTTGGCTCGCCTGGAAATTTTACCATTCGCTATAATAGTTCAATCTGAAATTAGATGGATTCGCTATTAGGAAGTTATGTGGAGAAGTGAGTATCATTCTGCCATTCAAAATCCATTCTGAATGAATACGTGACGGTTCTCCAAGAGATGGGGCTTGAGGCGACCAGAAACTAAACGAATTACTCGCGTTATTTGCGAAGGGCTACAATCTGCGTTTTATCGCGAATCCTCCCAAGGTACAGGTTGTTGATGACGACCCTGACGACGACAAATTCATCGAAGTCGCAGTAGCCTTGCAAGCCCAAGCTCTCATTACAGGTGCCAAAGCGTTAAAAGCGGTTGAGTCCTACATGGGCGTCACGGTCTTCACTCCTCGGGAATTCTTAACCTTCTACACTCGTCAGGGCTAGTTCGTTCTCGGAAAGTCATCTTTGCACATTAGGATTTTAGTCTGAATTAACTATGTTTGCAGATATGAAATCCATCTCCGATCTTCGCCCCAAGCAGCAGACGTTTCTTAATCTGAACAGACTGATCAGAAACCGTTTTAGGAGTACCAAGAAAAAAAATCGTTCTTAGGTGAATGAGGTAAGGTATTGGGTGAACTCTCTAGTTTTGTTACGGAACACGGTAACTTTTTAAGTCGGTGAGATATCTAGTATTTCCGTAATAAGCAAAAAGGGCAACGTATATAAGATCTCCTTTCTTAAGGGATACCCCATTTATTGCTTGTCTCAAATCACACTGCATTTGCGTTTTTGTACTTTTTGACATGTTGCATAAACTCGGTTTATTGAAAAAGTGCCCCATGGCGACTTCAAATTCAAATTCTTTCACTGTTCCCCATACTGCGCTTTTGGTCCACTTAAATGTAATGTGGGGATTTGTTGTTCTTGATAATAGTTGCGAAGGAGCAATTATATGTGGAGAAACAGGAGCTGCATGAGATTCCTCAAGATTCAAGATCACGGAACCTGTACATAGTGCACATGTGATAAGAAAACGTACCATAAATTTGTGAAGTAGGGTTTGAGTCATCGTTTCTCTCCTTTTTTAGCAAATGCAAAGAGGTTGAATGGTAAAGGGCACAAACGTTTTAATATCTTCTCAAGATGTACAGTCCACTTCTAATTCTTTACTAGCTAATGTAGTCAAGTGCTGCGGTTGAAAGATTTGTTGAGGTAAATTTCTACTTACGACAATTGCCGTTTTCTGCACGATTTGATGGTCTATAATCAACGGGCTAGGCAAAAACTTTTTCATGATGCTATCAGTAATTCCGAAACTGCCTGCTTTTACAAAACTACTAAACTTCCCACCTTTCAGTGATGCACAGCGCGCAGAAAATAATTGAGCGGTCTTCAAAATTTCTTCAGACAACGGGGCGATTGTCTCACTTAGGTTCTGGATTGGTGCTCGAATATCTACATTACCACTAAACTGCGGGCCTCTAGCGCTACTAGCAGACAGATTTAGAGGGTCAACACTGAAAGGGTCTGCCAGGAGTACGTTTCCGACGATCTCTATGTTTCCACCGAATCCAGATTCAGCGGTGGCAAGAATTCGAGTGCCCTGAAGTACTACAAACTGTGGGTCTAGGCTTATATTTCCACCAGTGGTATTCTCATCACCTAGTACTGAACTTTTAAGTGTGCTATCACGAAGATGAATCATGTGCTCTGCATTTAATGAAATATCTCCTCCCGAAGCTTTAAAAGCTTGTGTTGTTATTGTTCCGCTTTCTAACCTAATTGTGCCCACAGTACTTAACTTAATCCCACCGGCATTGCCTTCTCCAAAACTCTCAGCAGTAAGGCTCGCTTCATTAGTGAGTAGTATGGTCTTTTCAGATTGAAGATCGATATTACCTCCAGAGCTTACTCCTTCCACTTTTGTGGAAATTCCAGTTTTGTTGCCAGAGATATCTATCCCCTCTGAAGCCCTTACCGCTATGGTTCCACCCTTTCCATCCCCTAGTCCTTCACTTTCTACTCTACCTCCTGCTTGTAAAGTGAACAGGCCTGTGTCTATGAAGACTGCACCACTGCCTTCTGACCCAAAAAGGTTTGATGTGCTGATTTTGCTAGAGGTTCCATTAGGTGCCTCTCCTGAGATAGTGACTTCTTCCGTTGCGTTTACATTTACCTGTCGAGATTGGTCAGAACCAAAAAAAGATTCACTCTTGATTTGCCCTCCATCTTTGAGGGTCAAGCGGTTGGTGTGAAGTTCAACGGTTTTTAGCTGTCCCAACCCACCAGTAGCCTGTGCACGAATCCCTAATCCTCCACCGTTAATGTCAGAGATGGTGACATCTTCTAGTGCGTTGATTGTAATTTTCCCCCCTTTACCTGATCCCAGCGTGACACTAGCTATCTCGGAAGAGTCATGGAGTGAGACACTATCTCCTTTAACTTCTATGTCACCAGCATCAAAGACACCTGTCGTCGAAGTTATGATTGAACTTCTCGTGAAGTCAGTAATAGGCGCATTAATTCTGACAGTCTCCCCGTGCTCATTAGCGAAATTGGAAATGCTTTGTATATTTGTATCCACAAAGGAGGTACTGTTTTCGGAATCGATATATATGGCACCAGGGCTACCGGCAAAATCAGAATCTGTGCTTAGTGTAGATTTCTCAAATGTAGAACTCTTACTGGAAATGTTAATTTTTCCTGATTTTCCTGTACTAAAAGGGTTTGCTTTGGTAACTATCTGAGAGTTAAGAATACTTAACTCTCCACCTCTTATCGTCACTGTTCCACCACTTCCATTTATACTTAAAAAGTCTCCTCTCGTATCAAAAAGTGGAACACTTTTTTCTGTTCCTTTTATCTTAATTTGCCCAAGAGTCGTGCCTTTGATAATTGTTCCATCTAAGCTATTTACTGTCGTCTTGCCAGTTCCTTGTGAAGCACTCACAATAATTATTTTTCCTCCAGGTGCTTTTAGTGCTGGTGTTGAGTGCGAAGTTCCCGTAATATTAATGTCGCCTCCAACAAGTGCAATCGTTTGGTTAGCAGGAACTTTAAGCGAACTCTGCTCTAGTATGATTAATCCTGGTTGTGTGCTACCCAAAAACCCAAAAGCTTCGGGTCTTGCTGATGTAAGGATGTCACCTGTGTCTTTATTGGCATGAAAGATGCCTCGTGCTCCATTTGGTAATTGTTCTAGTTCGATTGAATTTGCTGTGGTCGCGTAGAACGAACCGCCTATTTCAAGTGAGGATTTTGGCCCAAATATAATGCCTTTTGGGTTCATGAGAAACAGATTTGCGTTTCCAAAGTCCGTGCTTTTAATGGTACCAAAGATGTTGGAGGGATTGTTTCCCGTCACTCGGCTAAGAATGTTATCTGTTTGAGGAGCCCCGACTTCATTTTGAAAGTTGGCTATCTCTCCTGCTGGGACATTGAATTTGCCGAAACTGTGGAACAGGTTCTGACCATGTCTGGTGCCCCCAGTTATGTTTGTAACTCGACCATTGGGTTCTGACACCGTAGTTCCCAATCCTGAAGATCTGATGTTTGTTTGTGCCAGTGTCTGGCCCATCGAATTTATGGTGGTATTAAACATCAAAATTATTATCAAGATGAAGGCAAACAAAGACTGAGACATTCGTTTGGCCTTTTGACTATGATTCATAGCCCCCTTTCCTTCTCGACGACTTTTGTGTAGCAGGGGCATTTCAGGGATGCTTGCTAGATACAGCAAGGCCAATGCCATGAGGAGAAATGCCACAATGACGAGAATGTTTATCTGATGTTTTTTGAAAACTTTGCTTTATATCAAATTCATGAACCTTCTTTAGTCTGTATCCTTTTGGATAACAAAGGTATCTTTTTAGATACGTTTTTGATGTAGAAGGTTGCTTGTGCGATTATTACAAGTCAAAGCCGTAAAGGCTCATCTCCCCTGCTTCAGCATTTCTACCTTATTAAAAATTTCAGCCACCACCATTGAGCACACAAGTAAAAAAGCGCAATGACATGGAAATCCCTTTTGTCGTAAAGGTTTCATGCGATTGCGCGTTCAATTTCCGGCCATAGGTTTATCCCTCAACGGCCTGTATGTAATGCTGGATTAAATGGAACTATAGGAATTAGGGGGTGGGCTGTCAAACCGAAGTCGAAATTAGTGGAAGGGCGTACCGGGAGAAAGGAAGCTAACACAGCTTTCAAAATTCGGACATTCAGAGCATGAATGTTGAGGGTATGGTTTCTTGAAGATGGGGCTTTAAGAAAAATGCTTATGAGTAAGATGCAAGAACTGTTGAGCAACCAGGGCTAAAATCTGTTGCCTGGGAAATATTGAGAAATCTCCACTTAGTATCCTCTTGTTTGTCGTCAATGCCAACTCGTGGGACTGTTGTTGTGGAATCTTGAAAATTTGAAGTCGAGAACGTCAACGGACTGGATAAATATCCAGAAAAACCAGGAGGTGTGCCGCCAAATCTGCCGGGCACAAAACTACTAAACTTCCCACCTTTCTGCGCCGCACAACGTGCCGCAAATAATCCTGAAACTTTTAAAATCTCTTCAGGCAACGGAGCAATAGACTCCCCGAGGTTTTGGATAGGCGCTCGGATATCGACCGTTCCACTTCCTCCAAATTGCGAAGACGTATCTATCGTGCTAAACGGATCAATCAGGATAGCCGAGTCCGCTACAAACGTTACGTCTCCCCCATCTCCAAAATTCGCCGTGCTGTCTATAAGGCTATTCTGGACCACTATAAATTGTGGATCTATGTTGATTCGACCTGCTGAGCCTGCCCCTTCTGGCACCTCGCTGACAATTTCACTGTTGGTAATTTGGATTAGATTTTCAGCTTCGACATTGATATCGCCAGCTACCGCATTTTGAGCTCTGGTTGTGACAGTGCTGTTTTCGATAAAAACTGAATCATTTCCATTAAGCATGATGGCACCAGCGTTCCCAGGATTGGTGCTGGTCGAAGTACTCTCTGCGGTAACCGTCATGCTATCGCTAAGGAGGAGATCTTGTCCGGCCGTTAACTTAATATCCCCACCTGATTTGCTACCACCAGTCACAGATGTTGAAACCTTACTTGCTGCTAGATTAATAAAGTTAGCAGCGTTGACTTCAATTGTCCCTCCGCCGCCTGCGTTTGATTCTTGACTTGTGCTACTGCTGGTTATTTCCGAAGCGCCCTTAACTGTAAGATTGTTCACGTTTAGTAGAACATTTCCAGCGGACCCTGTGGAACTGCTTGCCGCAGTGATTGATGCTCTGTTAATGAGCGAAAGGCTGTCGGCAGTAACTTCAATGTTACCCCCATCCCCTGACGCCTCTGCTTCAGAAGTGATGCGGCCGTCATTTGTCACCGTGATATTCTGAGCACGTATATTTACCGTTCCCCCTCGCCCTTCATTTGTAGAACGAGTTGTAACGATGCCAGCAATCACAATATCTTTCGCGCTGATAGTCAAGTTGCCGCTGTCGGCTGTGTTCAGAGCTGCATTGGCAATCCCAGATCCTTTCTGCACCTTGAGATTACCACTAAGCGTTACATTTACCTCTCCTGCCATGACAGGGCTAAAATTGTTCACTTGAATCTGGCTATCGTTTATTAGTTCTAGGTTCTGTGCGACAAATTCGATGTTTCCCCCAGAACCGATTCCAGTGATGCTGGAGAAGATATTTCCTCCATTTATGAAGGCACTTCCTTTTTCGACAGAAATACTGATATTACCTGCATTTCCAGAGGTCTCAACGGTTTGGGATGTAATAAATGCTCCATGAATTGACAGCTCGCCTTCCTGAATCTTTATTTTGATGTTTCCCGAGTCGCCAGCACCTAGAGAACGTGTTCCTACTACCGAGGACGCTATTTTCAAATTGCTGTCAACAAGCAGGTGAATGTCTCCACCATCTGCATTGCCACTTGTTATTGCTTGGAGAAAGCCTAAATTCTCTATTTGGAAGGAAGTTGCCCTCACCTCGATGTTTCCACTTTTCCCCCCTTTGCTATTGGCAGTCACAATAGATTGGATTCCGGTGTCTAATCTCTGGAAGGTACCTTGAATTGTTACTTGGTCTGCCACAATGCGAACCCCACCGGATCCAATCCCCGGGGTCGCGTCTGGCTGAACATTTGTTTCTAGTATTGAACCTTTGGAGATAGTTACAGTATCAGTTACGAAAATATCGATACCGGTTTGGGCCTCAGGTGTGGAATCTGTGTTGTTCGCTCCCGTGACATTGGCTGATATCTTTGACTCCTCAACCAATAATTTGCCCCCTTGAATCACCACGGTCCCTCCGCCATAGCCGCTCGTATCGAGTTGTGCACCTTTCTTAAGAGTAATGCCACCTAGTTGAACAGTTTCCGGGATAACCTTCCCGTGATCATCGATTGCTTGAGCACCCAAGGTTTTAATATCCACAGAGATTTGTTTTATTTCAGTGACTTGAGAAGCTGCGATGCTCAGCAGCGTGACGCGACCATTTTGACTTTGTACTGTCCCCTCGCTAATGATGATACCATCGAGTGCGTCTTCCCCAGCAATGGCATCCCGACTTACTAGGGACACGGAACGCCCATTTTTGATCTCCAAGCCATCGACAAAAATAGCTTCAGAATTTTTCGACGTCATTTGAGGTGGATTGGCACTTAAGAATCCGAAAGCTTTTGGAGCGGCTGCTGTTAAGACACTGTTTTCGGCAAGGTCGGCATAGAACACACCGTCTTGGCCGAGTTTAAGAAAGTTAGC
This sequence comes from Cyclobacteriaceae bacterium, assembly GCA_021604845.1. Classification (GTDB taxonomy): domain Bacteria; phylum Bacteroidota; class Bacteroidia; order Cytophagales; family Cyclobacteriaceae; genus SZUA-3. The sequence continues at coordinate 737 of BQJT01000223.1, read as the reverse complement.
TGTACTCGCATAGAATGCGCCTTTAATATCCACTTTGGCATTTGGACCAAAGACCACGCCAGCGGGATTGAGGAGAAACAGATTGGCGTCTGGAAACCCAGTCGTCTGAAGTGTTCCAAAGATCTTGGAGGGATCGCCTCCAGTCACTCGACTTAAGATATTTTCTGTAAGAAAGCCTGTCTCATTAAGGAAGTTAGCGATGTGCTGTTCTCCGACGCTCAACTTATCGAAACTATGAAATAAATTTGATCCGTCGCTAGGCCGTGTTCCTCCAATGATATCATGGACTGTGTTGACGCCTTCTATCCGTGGGTCAGCTATCTGTGTATTCAAGTTACCCTGTGCAAAGTTTCCCGTGGTTGGCGTAATACTCGTCGGGATTTGGGCATAACTGCTAGAGACAAGAAGCCATTGAATAGCCAGCCCCATGATTAACACACCACAAAGCCTTAAGAGACAGTGGTGTCCATTAAGGCGATTTGGAAATTTCATCTGTCCAAACATAATAATGCCTGATGTTAATTATACATCTCTAACCTGTTTAGACAGGTTAGAGATGTGGTCTCAAATTAAGCCACAGGCCTGAAAACAACGATTTATTACTGGACATCACCAGGGCACTGATTAGGAGGCTTTGGGCAATTACAGAGAGTTGATTCTACACATTTTTGAGAGCTAGCGTCACAGGGGCAAGTCCAATCAAAATAGTCATTCACAGTAGCGCAACCCGCAAGAAG
>BQJT01000222.1 GCA_021604845.1 Cyclobacteriaceae bacterium | reverse complement strand
TTTGCTTCAATAACCGGTTTACCAATTTTTCCTTGTTTTGTAGTGACAAGAATCACCCCGTTGGCACCCCTGGAACCATAAATAGCAGTAGCAGACGCATCCTTCAAGATCTCCAGTGCCTCAATATCCTGGGGATTCAGTGAGTTCAGGTCTCCTCCCTGAAGACCATCAATTACCACCAAAGGCTCGTTACCCCCATTGATGGAATTTAGGCCCCGGATACGAATCAAAGTATTTCCTCCGGGAGAACCATCCGAATTAAGTACGTAAACACCGGGAGCCCTACCCTGCAACGCCTGGTCAACCCGGGCTATGGGAAAACTGGATATTTCCTGGGGACTTACGGAAGCAATGGCTCCTGTGAGGTCGGACCTTTTTTGGGTACCATATCCCACTACCACAACTTCCTCTAACTGGGCAATATCAGCCACTAAAGATACCCGGATGTCAGTTTGTGATCCCACGGTAATTTCCTGGCTGACAAATCCAATATAGCTGATTGCCAATACTGCATCTGATCCAGGTACCGTAAGCGTATAATCTCCGTTAAGGTCCGTTATGGTACCTGTAGTGGTTCCTTTGATAACCACGTTGGCTCCTGGAACAGGGGCACCCGTGGCATCAGAAACATTTCCTTTTACCACAACTTGCTGGGCCTGGGCTTCGGTTATGACCAGCACAAACAAGCAGGTAAGTAAAATGTGGGTGGAATTTTCCAAAAAACTCCAAATCTGTCGTAAAGTTGAATACATTTTTAGAAGGTTTAAATTGATTTAATAAGGTTTTAATTGTAAAATTTTATTAATACCCTTGCGTTCTATTATAAATATATTGTTTTATCTTATCTTAATCAAATTAAAAACATATAATCTTCTTTTAATATTATATGACCTTATTTTTAATTTTATAAACCACTTATCATTCGATAATGAAGGAAATCTTTACCTGCCCTTTGAAGCCCCTCGCTGTGCCTGCCAGGAACCTAAACGGAATCTGTAGGTGGCTCTTTTTACTGGTATTTGGTGCTTGTGGTACTTCTGATTTGCCTCCCGGTGATCCTGACAATGGAGGTCTAATCCTTCCCGATCAATTTGAAAGCTTAGTAGTGGTTGATAGTGTGGTCGGTAAAGCTCGGGAAATCACGATTTCTGATCAAGGGGACATTTATGTAAAGACTCAATTTTACAAAAATGGAGCCCCTTCCGTTGATGGTCAAATAGTAGGCATTCGAGACAAGAACGGTGATGGAAAAGGGGATGTAATACAATATTTTGGCGATGACGGTAGTAAGAAAAACCTTAGCCTGCCAACAGGAGTGGAGATTTACAAAGGCTATCTTTATTTCAGCACTGGTTCCTCAATTTATAGAATGAAATTAATGCCCGGTAACTTAATTTCAGAGGCAGATGTCGAGTTAATATTTCGTGATGACCATGCTCACGGAGATCATCAACACATTGCTAAAACATTTACTTTCGACAATAAGGGTAATATTTATATTCCCTTTGGGGCACCCAGTAATGCCTGCCAGGATCCTATACGAACCCCCGGAGTTCCAGGATTAGATCCTTGTCCTCAACTGTTGCAACACGGAGGAGTTTGGAGATTTGATGCCGAAAAAACTAACCAAACCCAAGCGGATGGAGAGATGTATGCCACTGGGATTCGAAGTGTGTTGGCAATGGATTGGAACCCGGTCGACCAGGAGCTGTACATGGTAATACATGGAAGAGATGACCTGTTCAGACTTTTTCCTGAATCGTTTACTTCATGGAAAAGCGCCATTTTGCCTGCAGAAGAATTTGTAAAAGTTACTAAAGGATCAGACTTCGGATGGCCATATTGTTACTATGACCAGCTTGCTGGTAAAAAAGTATTGGGACCGGAATACGGAGGAGATGGAGAAATCGTTGGCCGCTGTAGTGATTACGATCTTCCCTTGATTGCATTTCCAGGACATTGGGCACCTAATGGCCTTTATTTTTACACTGGAGACCAATTTCCGGAGCGATATCAGAACGGGGCATTTGTAGCATTTCACGGATCGACTAACCGGGCACCCTATCCACAATCTGGTTATTTTATTGGTTTTATCCCTTTTCAGGATGGTGTTGCCACCGGTGATTGGGAAATATTCGCCGATGGATTCGCCCAGGTTGATCCAATTGTTAGTGTAAATGATGCGGTCTATCGCCCAATGGGTATTACCATGGGACCTGATGGGTCATTATATGTAAGCGATACCAATAAAGGAAAGATATGGCGTATTATGTTTAAGGGTGACAAAGAGAAATTCGGGGCAGATCAATTATCAGGAATGGAGGACCGAAAAAAGCTGGCCCATATTCGTAATCCTGATGAGGTTGAGGATAATATTCAAGAGGAGTTCACGGGGAAAGGGCAGGAAATATATAACTGGTACTGCAGCGCTTGCCATCAAACAGACGGGAAAGGTGCAAGCGGTCGATTCCCTCCATTGGCTGGAGTTGATTGGGTAACAGGTGATAAAAAAAGACTTATTGGTATAGTACTGAATGGAATGGATGGGCCGATTGAGGTTGGAGGTGAAGCCTTTAGCAATGCCATGCCTCAGCATAGCTTTCTAACAGACCAGCAAATATCAGATGTACTCAACTATATTAGAACCAGCTTCGGGAATATGGCCTCTGAAATTAGCCCGGAAGAGGTGACGGCGGTAAGAGACAGTGACGACAGTTAATAGTGGTGATCGATGAATCAGATAAATGACCTGGCAATTACCAGGTAATATAGAATTAGTTATTGCTGAAAATCCCGGAAGGGCATGGCCCAGAAGAAATGATCAGCAAGTATTAATATCAACTAACAAATTATCTTATGTTTAAGCGCTACCTGATGCTACTGGAGCTTCTGGCTCTTTGGCTTATTTTTCTACCTGTATTGGCCCAAAATACCGACCTGAAACTTGTTGACTGGCAACCTAAAAGTCAATTGGTCATTCCAACCACCACCATTGAGAAGGCCAAATTCCCGGTAATTGATGTTCACAATCATTTGGGTGATCTGACAAAGACCCAGGAATATTTGGAAGAAATGGACAAGGCGGGGGTCTGGAAATGTGTAAGTCTGGATGCTAATTCAAAGGACGATTTTTATAAGGAACACCTTGAAGTATCACATGGTATATCTAAAGATCGATTTCTCCTTTTTTTTCGACCTGATTTCAGTAGGATCGATGAACCGAATTTCGGTAGTACGGAGGCAGGCAAACTGGAGGAAGCGGTAAAGATGGGTGTTCGAGGGGTGAAGGTGTCTAAAGCTCTTGGACTGAAATACCGTGATAAAAATGGTAAGCTATTTCGGGTTGACGATCCACGTCTTGATCCTATTTGGGCAAAATGTGGTGCACTGGGTATCCCGGTGGTGATTCATGTTTCAGATCCAAAAGCATTCTTTACGCCATTGGATCGAAACAACGAAAGATACGACGAATTAGCAGCGCACCCAGACTGGTCTTTTTATGGCGGAGATTACCCTACCAAAGAAGAGATCCTGGAGCAAAGAAATTCTATTTTGAAAAAGCACCCCAACACTATTTTTATAGGCGCTCATTTTGGAAACTTGCCTGAAGATCTGAACACAGTAGGACAGTGGTTAGACGAATTCCCGAATTTCTATGTCGATGTTGATGCCCGAATCAGTGAATTGGGCCGGCAGCCATACACTGCCCGGAAATTCATAATCAAATACCAGGAAAGGATTCTTTTTGGTACGGATACTGCGCCCAATGCCGAGGCTTATCGGCTTTATTTTCGCTTTCTGGAAACTGATGATGAATATATTGATCCCACTCCAGCTCATAAGCAACAAGGCCGGTGGATGATCTACGGACTTTACCTACCGGATGAGGTGCTGGAAAAAATCTATAATAAGAATGCATTGGGTATTTTTGATAAATTCAAAGGCCCTAAATAACAATAGATTATTTTATTTAAACCAAAGAAAAATGCCTAGTAAGTTGGATAGACGTGAATTTATTAAAAACTCTGCAGCGGTGGCTGGTGGACTGGCTTTAGGAACTGGCGCGTCTCCGGTAAAAGCTCAGACAGATCCGCATGAAAGTAAAACCATTCGCCTGGGGTTTGTCGGTGTAGGAGACCGTGGGTCCTATCACCTGGATAGTGCCCTTGGAATAGAAGGTGTGGAAGTTCCTGCCGTTTGTGACATCAATGATGCAGTGCTATACAGGGCCAAGAAATGGGTGGAGGATGCGGGGCAACCAACCCCGAATCTTTATGGCAAAACCAATACTGATTTTGTTAGGATGTGTGAAAATGAAGAACTGGATGCGGTTATTTGTTCAACTTCCTGGAAATGGCATGCCCAAGTCTGCCTGGCCGCCCAGAATACCGAAAAACATGCAGTGAGCGAAGTACCCATTGTGCTTACAGTTGACGAGGCCTGGCAATTGGTTGAAGCTTATGAAAGCACCGGGAAATGGGCCACCTTGGCCCTTGAGGGTTTTGGAAACCTTAACGTATTGAACATGGTGCAGCATGGTGTCCTGGGAGATATTATCCACGCTGAAGGAGGTTATATACATGACCTGAGGCTGGTTAAGTTCGACCCTGAGCGTGAACCCTGGCGACTGCAACATTCCATCAATCGAAACGGTAACCTATACCCTGATCATCCTATGTCCAGAATGCTCCCGCAACTTAACATAAATCACGGTGATCGTTTTGATTACCTGGTTTCGATGAGTTCAAAGGCACTGACCTTAAACCGGTATGCAAACTTATACTATGGTCCGGATCATCCCTATGCCAGCCAGAAAATGGAGCAGGGAGATTATAACGCCTCCTTGATAAGGACTGTTGGCGGGAAAATGATCACCCTGAATTTTGACACAAATACTCCACATCCACGGGGAGTTTATCGAATTCAGGGGACAAAAGGGGTTTACACTAATGGCGGTAAATTGGGAGGCCCAAAAATCTACCTTGATGGGATAACCCAGGAGGAACATGAGTGGGAAGATGCTGAAAAATACTTGAAGCAATATGAGCATCCTATCCTCAAGAATTATAGTCCTCCACAAAGGAAAGCGCTCCGCGGGCACGGTTCTAATGCCACCCAAACTCCCATCACCTGGCACCGGCTTATCCAGGCCCTCAGGGAGAATAAGATGCCTGATTGGGATGTTTACGATTCTGTTACCTCTAGCGCTATATCTCCAATAACCGAAATGTCAGTAGCCAACAGGAGTAAACCCATTGATTTTCCCGATTTTACCCGGGGTAAGTGGGAAACTCGGGAGCCTATAATTCTTGGTTAGCAGACTACTTCCGAGTCCGGGACGATCGAAGCGTTTCCTAATCCGTGTTTAAAAGAATTCTGCCGTCCCTCGGTCCCAGGTTGAGCTTATTAACCGATTTACCCGAGTTAATATCCGGTGACTGCTCCCCGTCTATAAACCAATAAGTAGATCCCAGCTCAACCATAACTTCCATATTGGTGGGATTACAAATTACTGTGCCATTTTCAAACTCCCGTCGCCATACTGAACCGTCACCGGCATCCATTACTTTATAGGCATCTTCCTTAGGTTGACCCAAATAGCCCCTTTGTTTTCCTGTATTATCATATTCGTCGAACCACATCAATCCCAGACCCCCATGTCCCGCGGTATTAATCTCATATGAAAAATATCCGTCACCCAACAAAGCAGTAGTGAGTCCATATCTCAGTTTCTGATAATCCGGAGTAAAACCAGGCTGATCGTAAGGATTGATATAGCTTCCGTCATCGTTCGGCATGTCCTCATCTTCATAGGTTTCAGCAAGAGTATAGTTAGGCTTAAATCCTGATTTTGAAACATTGATATAGCCTTTTTTATTCAATGTACGATCTGCCCAGTCCTGGTATGTCTCGGGTACGAGATTGTTCCAATTACCCGGGTAACCTTCATAAATGGCGCCATTAAGAGATTCATAATAGTCCCCTGAAGTATTTGAAATGAGCACTTTTCCGGATAACTCGTTCCTCAGAAATTCCAGGAAGCCAGCACATCCTTGGTTCCAGGCAGCATCGAAATCACCGTAACCGTCAGTAATTGTCTGATTTGAAAAATCCGGATCTATACTGCGACACCAATCCGGTACCAGCCAGCTTTGATCATCCTCGATGCGGTCAACAATAAATCCGTCCCAAAGGTCCATTTGGTCCACCTCAAAATACCGGGTTGCGAACTCAACCCAGTTTTGAGGACCGTTTCCATCCCCAACATCCACTTTTGGGCACATCGATGACATATTCATCACCCACGTTTTTGGCCAAAATGTAATTTGAGGTGCAATCCTTACGCCCTTCGAATGGGAAGCAGCTTCCCTGACAAAGCCCCTTTCAACAGTCACGGTATTCTCTTGCAAATTGATATCTGTTACTTTCATGGTTTCATATTCACAGGTAATTTCGTCATCAATTTCGAACAAGGCATTTCCTTGGCCATCCAACAAATCCTCAACAAATACCTTATTCTGATCAGCATCCATGGGCAGGGCCAACAGTGTACCAAGTTGGGTCAAGAACCATTCTGATGGTATCATTTTCATTACTTCGGTATTATTCTGCCAGTCTGACCAAGAAGTTTCAGTAATAGAATAATCCATAAAATGTTTCTGATCCGGATTAATTGTCTTTAAATTTTCAATTGCTGAGAAATCATCCCACGCCCCAAAACCAATCCAGTCATATCGTTTCAGTTCCTCCGGGGATTGTTTCCGGGTGTCCGGCCACCACATTGCCAACTTCGGATAACCATCCTTTATCGATGGCATATCAGCGGGGTTATCAGAGTTAATATCCTCAGTACATCCGTTGAGGAACACTATGGTGAAAATCACTATGTAGTTAATCATCAGTTTCATAATTATTATTTTATTGTTATTTCACAATAACTTCTACAGACTCCATATCACAAGTACCATCTAGGATTTAATATTTCAATATCCGGACTCAAACAATATTTTCGCTTATCTACTTGATTGGGCTATTCACTGGTCCTTAGATAGCGGAATACATTTAATTACATAGTAAAAAACCTGCTCCCCTTGATGGTTACCCGGTTTTGAGGTGATGTGAAATTGAGGATCATTCCCTTCCACCGTGCCTTTGTTGACATCAGTATCATATTCTATTATTTCGTAGGCTACATCCCTGGCTAGTCCCCTGAGCTCTACTTCTTTATCAAAAGACTGCTCATCGAAAAAGGCAAAATACACTACACCATTTTGCTGCCTGATTACATATCCTTCAGGTTTATGGTACTGGATATCGTATAAGCCGAGGTACTCTCCTTCATAAAGTTTTTCATTAAAAAATAGGTTCATCCATTTTTTTACATGACCAGCTCCACCCAATTCATCTACATCCCATCGCACTGAAGTAATGACATTTCCCAGCGCAATGCTCATGGCAGGCTCTCCGGCTTTATTGTCATAGTCCATTTTATCCACATAACCAT
>BQJT01000221.1 GCA_021604845.1 Cyclobacteriaceae bacterium | reverse complement strand
ACCGCACAGCTCCAATAACGTAGGGTAAATGCTTAACATTTCCACCGGCATATCCAATACTTTACCATTTGGTACGCCCGGTCCGGCAAACATTAATGGAGCGTTGGTGGCTGGTTCCCATAGTGCATGTTTGGCGAAAGTACCCTTTTCACCCATTCGATAACCGTGGTCCGACCAGAGCACAATCACTGTGTTGTTCGCATAACCACTGGTTTCCAATGCTTCCAGTACCCGCCCTACCTGGTGATCAACAAAGCTGACACAAGCCAGGTAAGCCTGAACTATGTTCGGCCATTCCCCGGACTCAATGGCCCAGTCGGTTGATGGCATCATGGGCAGATCGTTGATCTTCAGAGCTACCGGTGGCACATCATCCAGGTCATCTTTTTTATACGGAGGTAATTCCAGGTCATTTACAGGGTACATATCAAACCATTTTTGAGGAACATAAAGTGGAACATGCGGCCTGAGAAACCCTACAGCCAAAAAAAACGGTTGCTGGTATTTCCTGTTGAGTCGCTCAACCACCCAGTCTGCCGATTGATGGTCCGGCATTAAACTGTCATATTTCGGGTATGCACCCCAGTCAGTGCTGGTACGGCCATAACGGTCCCGGTCACTGGTTCCATATCCATCCCAGACAAACCTGTTTTCAGGTAATGGTCCGAAACCTTTATCGCGGCCTCCGGATTCATCAAAAATATTATCAGGTGCGTGGCTATGAAATAATTTCCCAATTCCCATGGTATGATAACCCTGTTCTTTAAAATATTCGGGTAAGAATTTAATATCCTTTGTAGCTGGATTATCTGATCTAATCAAATTGTCATCAATCATCCCGTATATACCTGTAGATGAGGGTCTTAATCCGGTCATTAATGACGCACGTGATGGACCGCACAGGGGAGCCTGGCAGTGTGCGTTGCTAAATAGCACCCCTTTGGCAGCTAAGCGGTCCATGTTGGGAGTTTGGACATTTGGATGACCGTCCATGCAACCTAGCCAGTCATTGAGATCATCAATGGCGATAAATAGTACATTGGGCCGCGGGAGTTGTTGTTCCGCGGTGGGCTGTTTTTCCTGACAGGAGGTCCATACCGGTAGCAGCACCAGCCAAAGTAAATGATACGTTGGTTTCATTAATTCAGAGTGTCTTTATTTAATGCTTCTCATTCAAAATAGGCAAAAATTATAGCATCCACATTAGACCGGATAAAGAACTGTTCCGAGTACCACTCCATCTATCATGAATGTTTGTAAGAAACCCGCCATCTCTGCATAACCAGGCCCTATCTTAGCTCAACCAGTACTTCTTCCTCTATTCCACTAATCACTTCAGTCAATCCAATTTTCCAAATTCCGGATGGATCATCCAGGGCAGTATTGAAGGTATAAGTGCCCGAACCGTTGATTATATCGCAGTTATCGCCATAGTAGGGTACTCTTTCTCCTTTGGGGTTGAAAACATTTATAGTGACTGCTGATTTCAAACCGGAAAGTTCCGACCCGGCAATTTCAAAATCGAGGGTGATTTTTTCTCCCTGACTGATCCCGGAAGGGGCGGTAACTTTAATGCCTTCAATCTTCCCCTGAACCAATCCGAAAAGTTCTGGTACAGATGTTTTGAGGCCGATCTTAAAGCTACTGCCTTCTCCTAAGTATTTACTATTTCGGATGTCGTACAAATGAACTGTGTCCTTTAGTTGCAGATTGATTTCACTATTAACGGTGGTTTGTCCGGGAAGTAAACCTAATATTCGGGCAGCGCCGCTACTTTCAGAAAAGGAATACTTTTCAACACCATGGGCAGAGACCCCGGAACCGGTGGTTAAACTGATGTTGGATTGTAGGTTTTCCCTGGTCATTAATTCCCTGATCTTCCTTAGCGTGGACTCGGAAGAATTGTTTAATCGTTGTTCCGGGTAATTATCCATAAAATAGTTTAACAGGTATGCTTTTCCTTCGCCATACTCATTATATACAAGTTCCGGTGTTCCGTTTTGATTTGCCAGAACCGACCCGGTGGTAGTGTTTAAAGTGGGCTCGTTTTCGGGAATCACTAACTCTTCCCTGGTAAATGCCCTGGCTTCTATCCCGAATACTTTAGCCAGCGCCCTTGTTGACCGGAATTTTGCATGATCATCCATAACACCCGGTAGCGCATCAGCAATTAAAACACCTCCTTTTCTGACGAACGATTCAATTTGCTCCACTTCATTATCACTCAGGGCATAACTCATGGGAAGTATTAGTACCTGGTACCCATTGGAACCAAGACCGTCATTCTCAATGCTATCATAAGAAATGAAGTCAAACCCCAGCCCGGAGTCATGCAGTATTTTTACCCATCCATCCCGGTTTCTGTTGAACTGTTTCAAGGTGTTACTTAGGTTATCTTGTGTACCCGGGCTGATCTTTCCATCCACGATCCATGAAGCATGAACGCTGGGGTAAGAAAAATGAATGGCAATTTTCAATTCATTTTCAGGTTGATAAGAAACCAGCAGCCTGCCTATACCTCTTTTCAATAACTCATCAAATCCCGCTTTTAAATCCGCACCGCTTTGACATATACTTAGATCCGGGTTCAGGCATGAAGCCTGCCAGAAGACATAGGACCCACCAGTCTCTTTTAAGAACAGGTGATGGTAATAATCGTAGAGCACATCCTTACCTAACGCCCCATATCCTGCCTGACCTGATACTTTAAGATCAGCATTGAAATTGTGGTGGTATTCAAGCTGATTATCAATGTCATATGGGTTCATTTGACCCACATATTTATTAAGACGACTGTAATCATATCCGTTGTGTGAGCTGGCTGCCTGAGTACCTGAAAGCTGCACCAGTCCGCCCGGGTCATGTTCCTGAACGATATCTTGTACGAATTTAAATTGGTCCGCCCAGCATATTTCCATGAAGGTACGATGGTCAGCCCATGAGGAATAGTTTCCTCTTTCTATTGCCTCCCGGGAATCGTCCGGAATTACTTCACTCCACTGATTGAAGTTGGTACCCCATTGTTCATTAAGCGTGTCTAAGCTCTGGTATTCCTGCTTGAGCCACAAGCGCATGGACGCCAGGGTACTTTCCCTAAAGCATAGGTCCAGTGCATCATTATAGCGGGTGAGTGAAGGCTCCTCATAAATGTAATAAGCTGAAGGTGAAAACTTCTTCCATTCACCTAACATTTCACTCAGTTCGACTTTGACAGAATTTAGATAGACGGAATCCTTTAACCCGTATTTTCGCTTCAATACACTTTTATCATTTGTTTCTAAGTACTTAATTTTCATGTTCTTATAGTACTCAAGGTCAGGGCCGCTATCCGGGGATTCAACTCCCTGGATCCGGGTTTGTGCCTGTACCTTATAGTTTGCATTCTTACTATTTGCCAGGGTGTAAGCGGCTAGAGTGGTTACGTTCAACTCTTGCAACTGCTGATCAACTGCCGGCCATACTCCGGGAATTGGATTTGGGCCAAAATGATACATGGTTACGTCGTAATCGTCCCATACTCTTGGCCGTAGGAAGAAATGCTCGATTCTTTTACGATCCACCTGATGGCCATCGATATTCAGGAAGTATTCTGATTTGCCAAGGTTAGTAAGCACGTTTTCCGAGTTTAAAATGACATCGATCTTTTCCTGTCCCTTAACTGAGATTTCCTGAACAACTTCATCTGCCAGGCGTCCATAGTTGTCATATAGACGGATCATAAGTGACCCATCCACTGGTTGATCAGACTCTATAAACACGGTGGTTCGAACTTTTTCGCCGAAGGGTATTTCTGGTTGATTATTTTCAACAGATGAAATCTTTGCAATTTTTTTGGTTTCAAATGTAACCGAATACCAATCATAGACACCCTCATCACCTTTCAGCCGGATGTTTAGTATGTGCTTACCACCATTAAGCCTCTTGCTGAATCCTAACTCAATTACTGATTGGCCTTTCTCTGCCGGACTGGTGATTTCCTCTTCAATTGTACCAAATTCATCTAAAAGCTGTACTTCCACTGTCAACTGCTGTACTTCATTTTCTAAATCTATCACCACTCCATCCGGACCCGGCCGGGCTTCCCTGATAAAATTTTCAGGTTCTTTTCCCGCCGCCCACACCACCGATCGCGCTACCAGCGACCACATGTACTCCCAATAGGGATAATTAAGACCCGTGGCCCACGGGTCATTCACTCTCGGCAATAAACCTCTTTCGGGATACCCCATGGCCACTATCCGTCCCTTGCCATGATTTTTTACAGAAAGTACGGGGTTACCCCCGGTTGATTCCACCAGCACATCACCGCCGTTATTTTGATAAGGATATGCGCCCGTACTGCCCCAGGGAAAGGCATCAAAAGCTATCCCCCGGGTAATATAGTGCGGTTTAACAGGTGACCAGTCTGTTTGATCAAGCTGGTCAGGCATGGTTGAAATTTCTGCATCCACGATTTTCGATTGGGCCTTATTTGCACCTATACCTTTCAAAGGAGAAATATCCCACAGGTCAGAGTTGGCCTGATCACTAATAGGGTAAATTAGTACCAATCCAGTGCCGTTATTCACTCTTTCTATTATTGAGTTCCTAACTTCTTTGGGATAACTTTCCCAGAGGTGGATTCCAGGCCAGATGATAACATCAAACTCCGGACTGAAAAGCAGATCTTCGGCGATGTAATTATGCGCGAGATTATAGGTGGTGCTGTCTCCGCCGTGTCCGGGGCTACGACGCATATAGAAATCCCCATATCCATATTTTTCTGCACCCTGACTTCGGCCTATGGTGGTAACCTGAAAATCTAAATGCAGGCGTTCAGCCAATTCAATAATCCCTCTGCCATCAAAAATTGGTGAAAGGGAATACGATTTTATAGGCCCGCCAACCAGTTCGGAACCCCATGGATAATGCGGTGTTTTTATTTCGGTGCCATACTCCACATCCCATCGTCCAAGCTTCGCTAAAACCGGTTGGTACTGATCCAAAGCAATATAATCGAGATAAAGTATTATGTTAGTGGTTGTGGTAATCCCAATTGATTTGATCCGCCTCAAATCAAGTTTACCGACCTCGGACAACGGTATCTGAAGGTGATTGGCACCTGCTTTAAGTGTATACTTCCTGTTAAAAATTTGGTTTAGTGAATCTTCAATAACCACCCCTATAGAAGCTGGCAGACTGGTCCAGATGAAACACAGAAGTGATAGTTCAACATCCGAGCTGCTATTTTCCATGCTTGTTTGGTGAAAGCTTTCAGGGCTAATTATTGACAGAGATCCTCCATGTTCAGGAAAGGCTGCCCTACAGGAAAATGCACCTAAAGCAGCAAAATCGGTAGATTGGGAGATATCGACCCCCTCGCTTTGATGAATATTTTGTAAGTCCTTTTGATCTTCGAACGAAGCGATGATGGTTTGAGAATAACCGTTGAAGGACAATAGTCCTATAAAAAGAAGTACCGATAAGAATTGTTGAATTTTCATGTAATGCCCTATTGATATTAATTCCATGGAATGTTGACTGCCAGATTTGTTATTTACATTAAATAGTCTTTCTGATTTCAAAAGATAGCAACTCATCTCCGTTAATTTGTGTTTGATGCGCTCAAAACGGATTATAATCCACAACCTGTGCAGATAATTACACGCCACAGTTTTAAATGAAATAAGTAAATACATGCTTAATAATTAAAATTAGGGCCGTTTGGACAGATTTATACCCGGAGTAAAAGCTGGTTAGGTATTTGTATTCTCACCTGTAATTAAAATAAATTGTTTACCAAAACATACAGACATGCTTCGATGGATAGTAATTTTCTTAGTAATTGCATTAGTAGCCGCAGTTTTCGGCTTTGGAGGAATTGCAGCCGGGGCAGCTGGTATCGCAAAAATTATATTTTATATATTCCTTGTGATTCTGGCAGTTTCCGTGGTAATGCACCTTGTTAGGAGAGTATAGGGAAGATAAAGATAAGGTGAATTACAAAGATTTGAATCTCCAGTAAATACTGATAGCTTAAAGAGTCAGCATTTGCAAAATGATTGAGAAGAGATGCCCAGGTTATGGGCATCTCTTCTTTTAATTTCAGGTTAGTTAATGAAGTACGCCTATTTGTTACAAGTAGCTTCTGTATTTCATTGACAGTATTCTGCTTATTGGCTGGTAGTATGGTTTTTTTCATTTCAGTCCGGGCGGATTCAGTGATATGCCAGCTGGTATTTGCTGCAGATTGCGATCTTATTCCGGCTATGGTAGGTAGATCTGTTTGACCAACCCATTTTAAATTCCAATAGATCGAGGATTTCGTATTGTAGCGTATTTTGCACAAACAGGGTTTTGTTTACTCAAGAAAACCTTGATCCCATTCGGTAGTTAACCTGTCTTTTGGCCTAAAAAAACCCAATTGTCCTCAAATGCACTAAATCAAGTGCGTTTTCATCTCTTAATCTGATTTATTTCTAACTAACCACGGAATTGGTACACTGTTGGATTAAAGATTAATCACTTGTGTTAATTTTTTCTCACTATGATTGATTTTGATCTTAAGATCGGAAAGTCAAGGCTGATGGTTGCTGCCATTCATAACGGGCATCAGATTCGACCCGAGTTGTTACCCTACCTTAATTTAACTGACAAAGAAAGGGAGCGGGAAGAAGATCCGTTTACCTCAGAATTAACCAATATTTCAGATAATTCTTTAAACGTATTTACTTCCAGGTTCGAGGTGGATATTAACCGACCTAAAGAAAAAGCAGTCTATCGTAAGCCCGAAGACGCATGGGGCTTAACTATATATAATCAGGAAATACCTGCCGACTTGGTAGCAACTTCATTAAGATACTATGATGAATTCTACGAATGCCTGCATAGAACATTTAACGAAATTCTGGCCCACCACCCTTGGTTAATTGTTTACGACCTGCATTCCTACAACCATCGAAGGGATGGGATTGACAGCTACGAAGATCCTGAAGACAATCCTGAAATTAATTTGGGTACCGGCAATATTGACCTTGATCGGTGGGGTGGGGTAGTTAATTGCCTGGAATATACCTTATCTCATTATAATTTCGAAGGACGAAATCTGGATGTCCGGAAAAACATAAAGTTCAAAGGCGGGTATTTCGCCAAATGGTTGTCAATGAATTTTGGAAATAGAGTATGTCCGATAGCTATCGAGTTCAAGAAGTTTTTCATGAACGAATGGACTGGAGAGGTAAACCAGAATCAGTTAGACCATATTAGACAATTATTAATTAGTACCATTCAACCGGTAATTAGTGAGGCAAGCGAATTGACCAAATCGGAATGATGACTTCAATCGCTGATAAGATTTCTGAAGTTTTGACGGAAAGTCAAACCATAAACACAAAGCTTCAATCTGAGGACAGTCGGTTGGTGATCGAGAAATTTCTGCCGTATTTATGCATTTACCGTTATAAAAAGAAGCCTGACCCCAAATTCGAAGAAATTGTTAAAACCCAGGCTTCCTATCTCATTTGCAGCAGCAAAGAA
>BQJT01000220.1 GCA_021604845.1 Cyclobacteriaceae bacterium | reverse complement strand
TTCTGACGTAAATGATGCAGGCGGCCAGGAAACAGTTGATTTAATAACAAAAGAGCATGGAGAAGCTATTTTTATTCATGCCGATGTGTCGAAAAAAGGCGATGTGGTAAACCTGATAGAGCAGGGGGTCAAGCACTTTGGAAAACTGGATATAGCCATTAATAATGCAGGAATTGGGGGCCCATTTGCTCCTACCGGGCAGTATCAAGACGAAGCCTGGGACCGCGTTATTGCTATTAATCAAACAGGGGTTTTCTACTGTATGCGAGAAGAACTAAAGCATATGGCATCCAATAAACGGGGGGCAATTGTAAATATATCTTCTATTGCGGGGCTTAAGTCGATGCCCAATGCCTCGGCCTATGTTGCAAGCAAACATGCCGTTATTGGATTAACCAAAACAGCTGCCCTGGAATACGCCCGCTATAATATTCGAGTCAATGCCGTCTGTCCGGTTTTTACTCGATCGCCTCTTTTTGACAAAATGTTTGATATCGATCCTTCATTTGAAGAAAAGCTTAAACGGAATATCCCCTTGCGTCGCTATGGCCAACCTGAAGATATTGCCAATGCCATTCTTTGGTTATGCGATGATGCCTCCGGCTTTGTCACTGGCTTGAGTATGCCGGTGGATGGCGGGATGATGGCGTAGAGGGGTTGAACCGCAAAATGTAAAATGTAGAATTCGCAGAAATACCAGCCACCAGCTACCACCTAAATCCTACGACCTAAGGAATTTCGAACCGCAGAAGGATGCATAATGACCTCAATGACTTAATCAACAGTATCGATTTATTGGAGGCTACTTACCCGACACTGACCTTTCAACGGGCGGCAGCCCGGTATCAAAACTCCAACGATCGAATACAAATTAATGTATCAACGGATTGTGCAGAAACGTGGACTACGGTATATGACCGGCAAGGGGCAGAAATCGCCACGGTAGACGAACCTCAAAGCTATAGCTACACCCCATCGTCTAATGAATGGGAAACGGATACCATCAACCTTAGCCCCTTCATTGGTTATTCCAACGTTAATATCCAATTTCGGTTTTTGTCTGATTATGGCAATAACCTCTATATCGACAATATCTTTGTCCGGGAAATTCCACTTACTTCCAGCAAAGAGGAGAACCTGTTAACAAATCAAGTTTTTGTTTACCCTAATCCTACCTCTGATGTGATTACTATTGATTTTCAATTAACCGAAAAAACCAATGTGTGTATTGAAGTTTATGATGTTGCCGGGAAACTAATCGAAACGCTGGTTTGTGATCAAAACTACAACCCAGGCGGGCATAAGGTAGAATGTAATACCTCGGGATATAGCAATGGGATGTATTATCTGAAAATGAATACATCTCAGAAGACTGTCACCAAGCGAATTCTAGTGATGGATTAACACTTTTTGCATCGAAATAATACAACTTGTTAGCAGCTTCTGGCCCCTGCCCGCCCAATCAGTTTTGGCAATCACAAAAACATCCCCCCAGAAGCCTCCAACCTTTGTGCGTTGACCCACTTGGCGTCGTCACTGCAAAGGAAGGCAACCAGCCATTCTATTGACTTGTAAATATCAATGGAAGAATTGCAAATTTTAACGATAGGAGTACAAGATGGCCAGGAACTAGCTTGCTTATTGGCTAGTTAGCATATTGGCGCATTGGAACGCATTGGTTTTCAACAACTAATATGCTAATAAGCCAACATGCCTTTTGATTAATTTTAGCCACCCTGAGTACTCTGTTAATTAAGTAAATGGTCGTTTTTGCCTGATGAGTTCTTCCAGGACTCTCCTTTTAACTTCCCTTAGTCCTGGAAGAACTTACCGCCACCAAATGAGAGCACAGGATTCATTTTTGGCGTGGTAGCTCAGCTGGTTAGAGCGCAGGATTCATAATCCTGAGGTCGGGAGTTCAAGTCTCCCCCACGCTACGAAAAGCCTTTGTAATGATTTGATTTACAGGGGCTTTGTTTTTTGAATTTGCCTTTATGGTTGTTGGTTTTTGATTAAAACGTGAAAGGGAAATGGTTAAAATTTTACAGCACCCTGGAGTCCTTGATAGGAAATATAAAATGAATCAACGATTCCAGGATGCTGCAAAAAAACTTTGCTATTTTGATATCACTAAACGCTTTCCGATACGAGAATACCCCGATTTTACTTCAATCAAGTATACGCCGCTTGGCATTCCTTGTAAATTCAAGATTTCAATGCTCTGATGCACTTCTGTAAAGCGAATTAGTTGCATCAATTCGCCACTTATATGTCGCAAGCTTAGTTGTACATCCTGCCCTTCAAAACCAGCTAGTTCTACAGTCGTTTCGCTCTGTGCTGGGTTTGGGTAAACATCTACCGTCGGCAATGATGCTTGAACCGTTTCCACTAAGTCGTTTCCTGGGGGCGCAGTAAGTGGCGCAGTTGTATTATTGATCATTACCGGGCCAAATATACCGGTAACATTACCTGTAGGAGTAGCATTCTCTGTAATCAAACCTACGTGAATGCAATCGGCCATTGAGATATTGGTAGTGAAAACAACTTCCCAGGCGAGACCATCTGTAGAATGGAAGGAAGTAAAAACATTGCCGGTACGCGTTAAACGCAACCAATGCTTACCCTGTGTTTGGAAGAGGCTGTTATAGGCTAATCCACCGGTGCTCAACCGTAACTCTCGCTTGGTCAGGAAATAGCCGTCTATGCTAAGCTGTATCATATTGGCACCAGCACTAAGGTCTTCTCTCATGGTGATTCCAGCCCAACCGTTGCCTATTACTTGCGTAACATGAGCAATGATTTCCCCGTCGTTACATAGTTCTGTGCCTACAGAACCGTGTGAGTCGCTATTGCTGTAAAAGTTTGGATCGTAACAACCGTTGCTGGTGACGGTAAATGTCCCTGTACCGGGGTCATAACCTACATTATTACTATTAGCGCAATTGATACCATTCGGATCGGCGTTCCAGCCGCAGGGCACACCTTCGACAAGCACATTGGCAACGCAGGAAGCAGGGTTGTTGCTAGCATCTACGATCGTCACGTTAACAGGGACGACCATTCCCAATTGATCACAACTGACGGAAGCTGGGAAGAAATCGACCAGAACCGGGCTACCACAATTGTCAAAGGAGGCCATTTCATTCCAAACCTGGTCGGCGGTTAGAGTTACCTCGTTCTCACCATTTATCTCGATGATCGGATGCAAACAAGCAGCTGTTGGTGCTTCATTATCGGTCACGCTGATGATAAAGGCGCATTTACGCTGGTTGTTCGAGGCATCTTTGGCTTGCCACTGTATTTTCCAAAAACCTACCTCAAGTACCACAGATGTGTTATTAGACGTGGTCCAGCCCGACCAGCCCTCGCCTGAAATATTATTACCCTCAGCATCTACCGGGCGGCGGCGATGCCTGAGCACGGTCACGGTGCAATTGTCGCTACAGAGGGGTAAAGTCAGGTTAACCGTCGTTTCACAATTACCTGGGTCTGGGTTAACCGTATAATCATCTATGCAGTCGATTTCTGGCGGAATATTGTCTTCTACAGAGACAATTGCGGTACAAGTGCTCGTATTGTCATTACCATCGTCAGCGGTGAGTGTTATCGTTTGGTCGCCAAGCATGGAGCAATCAAAGGCAGCTTGACTGAGGCTAAGTGATGGTGTGCCACAGGCATCATTCGAGCCATTATCAATATCTGTTGTGCTAATAAATCCGTTGCCATTGCCATCGAGTTTTACGATTGTATTTTGACACATAGCAATAGGAGCCGTATCATCTTCTACTATTACTGATGCAGAGCAGGTGCTACTGTTATTATTCATATCCGTAACGGTCAGGATAACGGTTTGGACACCTACTGCTGCACAGCTAAAGTTGGCTTTGTCAAGACTCAGTGATTGAATGTTACAAGCATCATTAGAACCATTATCGATGACGGTCGTATTGATCGATGCTGTACCACCAGCGTCGAGTTGCACGGTAGTGCCCTGGCAAATGGCTGTCGGCGCAATATTATCTTCAACCATTACAGTAGCGGAGCAGAAGCTGGCTACATCATTCACATCTTCTACGATCAACATTACTGTATTTGGCCCCACATCTGTGCAATTAAATTGTGTTTCTGTAAGATTCATAGTTGCAATGCCACAGGCATCGCTGGAACCATTATTGATATCCGCAGTGCTGATCGTACCAAAGCCAGCTGAATTGAGCTGTACGGTTGTGTTTTGACAACTAGCTGTCGGTGCTACATTGTCTTCCACGGTAATGATTGCCGAGCAGGTGCTGCTGTTATTACTCTGGTCTGTAACGGTCAGGGTAACGTTTTGGGCGCCTACGAATGTGCAGTCAAAGTTACTTTGGTTAATACTCAGCGGTTGCAAGTCACAATTATCATCGGAGCCATTATCAATGTCGGTTGCCAAGACTATTCCATTACCACTGGCATCTAATTGAAGCGTCAGGTCGCTACAGTTGGCATTGGGCGGGATCAGGTCCTGAACCAGAACACTTTGCGTGCAGTTGGCACTATTACCATTGGCATCCCAGAAGGTTTGTGTAACGGTTACTGTACCTACATCCGCACAATCGAAGGACAAGAGTGACCAAACAGAATTGGTGATTTCACAATTGTCAGTTGAGCCGTTGTCGAGTCCGCCCAAGGTTGATAAATTACCGACCCCATTATTGTTCAAGTTGACTGTCATGTCTTTACACAGCACGGTTGGAGGTATATTATCTTCTACAGTAACCGTTGCCGTACAGTAACTCGAGTTGCCGTTGGCATCAGTTGCTGTGTATGTGACAATCGGAGTAGGATCAAAGGGGGAAATCACCAGATCCCTGCAATCAAAGTTCATCTGGCTCAAACTTTCTGAAACTATCCCACAGTTATCAGTAGAAGTACTGCCGACATTATCTACTGTGATGGAAGCATTGCCAGAGGCATTCAACTGAACTGTAACATCACTGCATATGACGTTAGGTGGAGTACTGTCCTCTACCGTCACCGTAGCGGTGCAAGAAGTACTGTTGTTGTTGTCATCCGTTACCGTAAGACTTACAGTATTCGAGCCTGCATCCGCACAACTAAAACTGTTGGTACTCAATTCTAAGCTTACCGATCCACAAGCATCATCGGAGCCGTTGTCGATATCTCCTGTAGTGATCGAAGCTGTACCATTGGTATTTAATTGTATGGTCCTATCCTGGCAAACAGCGGTTGGTGGCAAGAGGTCTTCGACGGTCACATTTGCGCTACATGTGCTCATATTGCCCGAAGCATCCTTAACGGTAAGATTGACAGCATTTATACCAATATTATCACAATTCAGTGGTAAGTTGCTGGTTATAACATCAAGGCAGGGACCAGATGAACAATCTTCAAAGGTTGTTTGGTAGGACGTGATCCCACAGTTATCCCATGAAGCGCTGCCTAAGGTTTCCATACTCAGGCTGGCCTGGCCGTTGGCATTGAGTTCGACGGTATAGTCCTGGCAATTGGCAACAGGCGCTGTATTGTCGGCCAAAGTTACCGTAACCAAGCAGGTATTAACTGCCCTATTACCTGCTTCATCTTCTACTTCCATGGCAACCACTAAGGGTGCTCCCAAAACATCCGTAGGGCCATCTACTCCAATTTGATTAATAAAAACGTTGCCGCAATCATCTTCCGCTACTAACTGATCAGTCAAATCAGGAATGATCCATTCACAAAACTCGCTATCTGAGAATATGGCCTGATCAGGCGGGCAACTTATAATCGTAGGCGGAGTATCATCTAAAATTTGTACCGTCCCAAGGCAAATACCTTGGTTGCCGACAGCATCTGTTGTGGTTAAGACAACAGAATGGATTCCTAGGTTTGTGCAAGTCAAGTCAAGGCTTGGACTGATGGAATAACTAGTGATACCGCAATTGTCTGTAGATGCCGCACCTAGAACTTCGGCTATGCTGCTAATCGTTTCACTCAGACCGATGGCAATATCTGTGCATATAGCGATGGGAGGTTCTTCGTCCTCGTTGATGGTTATGGTAAAGCTACAGCTAGACATTAGCCCTTCTACACTTAGTGCATCATAGGAAATAGTGTAGGCCCCCTCCGCAAGGATTTGTTCTGTTACCGACTCACTACCAGATGCCACGAGCATAAGGTTTTCATCTACAATGCTAAAATCCAACTGGCTACTGCAGAGATAGGTCGTAACTGGGGCTAGTAGTTCAGCAGCTATTGTAGCGGTACAGCTACCAGCATCTAAATCCACAGCAAAGTCATCAGGGCAGGTAACACCGCGGTCATCACTAATGGTGATGTCAATAAGACAGCTTTCGACATCACCGCTGGCACTGGTGACTAGTAGCTGAACATTATTCTGCGCTTGCCCAACCTGAGTGCAGCTCAAGTCAAAATCCTCTAATTGAACGTCTATAATCGAACATAAAGAACTAGTTGTAAAGTCTATTTGATCGATGATTTCCTGCTGGTCCATGCTTGTGCCAAGGCTTAGCGTTTGATCAGCAGGGCAGTTTAAATTAACACCTATACTCCCTTCTGAGGAAATATCAACCGTAAAGGAACAAGTCAGCACATTGCCGCCTGGGCGGTTCACAAAATATTCTACGGTATTGGTGCCTGCAAAGAAATTAAATGCACTCAGTAAGCCTGTACCTTCCGTAATGATAGGATCATAAGCACTATCGGTGATTCGGTAAGAAATATCACTGCAGGGTGCATCAAAATCCAGCTCCAACTCGTCTTCAGACGAATGTTCCAGAAAATACATACATGCATTGCTAAAGAAATCTTCTTCAGGGACTTCTACCGTGATGTTGTCTGGGCAAGAAATAGCCATTACAGGGTCGTTTACAGTAACGGTGAAAGAACAATTCTGAATGACTTGATCACCAACAGGATCGGTATAGAAAGTAGTATACACCACCGTACTCGTACCTACACCAAAAGTATCGCTTTGGATGCCAATCTCGTCTATGTCACCCACCACCATATCTGCAATATGATTCGTATCTATGGAATTGTCGGGGCGAATAATGTAATAGCTAAGACTATCCGCACAGGTCGCCAGTTGGGAAGGGGCTAAGTTGATTTCAGTTGCACCAAAATTATCACTATGAGACAGTATGGCTTCACAGTCGTCACCCACTAGGTCTACCTCTTGGGCGTCGGGGCAGGTTAAAGTCCCAATATTGCCCTGAAATACCTCATAATTAAAGGTACAAAAAGACTCCTCCTCGCCATCCGAAACCTGTAATAAATATTCTCCGGTAGTGCCTATGCTACCACAAGAAAAGGATACTTTGGGTACACAGAAGAGCATACCATCTGAAGTCGTAAAACAAATTGAGAAATCAAGGGCTGCATTGCTATCGTCGGGAACATAGCTACCTTGGTCAACATCCTCGGCAAAGAGGTCATAGTCTTCAGAACCGGTGATGTTTACGGTCACCAGTGATTTGCAACTGGCAATCGGCCCGGTTTGGGGCCTTTTAAAAAGGTTGTAACTAATGAAGC
>BQJT01000219.1 GCA_021604845.1 Cyclobacteriaceae bacterium | reverse complement strand
TGGGAGTGTTGTTCTACCGAAGACCAAAATATCCGATGAAATTGGATATATGGCAATTATCAAGGATTGTGAGGGTAATAAGGTTGCTTTCCATTCTCCACAATAGTACTAAACAGCCCCGCCTTTGGCGGGGCTAAAACTCCCTGACCATGGCTTACTTTACCGATGATTTCCTACAGTTTTTTCGCGACCTTGAAAAGAACAACCACAAGGAATGGTTCGATGAGAATCGCAAGCGCTATAAAACTTCTGTAAAAGATCCTTTCTACTCCTTTGTCGATCACATGATTGGATTAATAAACCATTACGATCCTACTGTCCAGATATCCGCAAAAGATGCAGTGATGCGTATCAACCGGGACATAAGGTTCTCACCTGACAAAACTCCTTATAATGTGCACTACGGAGCGATCATTTCCTCTGCAGGGCGGAAGAATAAGTCGATACCAGGACTATTTATAAGATTCAGCCCTGAGTACCTGGGTGTATTTGGAGGGGCACATGGAATCGACAAAAATCAGTTGCAAAAAATTCGAAACGCCATCGCTGAGGACCTACAGGGTTTTTCCAGCTTAGTAAACCAGAGCGAGTTTAAAACCAGGTTCGGTGAAATAAAAGGAGAAAAGCACAAACGCATCCCTCCGGAGTTTAAGCTTGCTTTTGACAGGGAGCCTTTAATTGCACATAAAGAATTTTATTATGTGGCCCGGCTTGATCCCGGATTAATAACCGAAGCCAACCTGCCGGCAACCTTGATGGAGTATTGGCAGGCGGCAAATCCGGTTAGAGAATTTTTGATCAGGGCTTTAAACAGTTGAGGACCTGAACCATACTCCCGATTACTTTTAAATTAGCTCAAAAATCTGCAGATTTATAACTCAAGAACAGACTCAACCATATCATTATGTTACGTTTAATATTTGTCATTCTACTACTAGCCCCCGGGCTGTACGCTCAGCCGGAAGGACAATTGTCGGTGGAAGAGAAATCAGAAATAACCGATCACCTTACCAGAAGCTGGGATAAGCTTGAAAACTTATTGGCAGGGTTGTCCGTGGAACAGTGGCGGTATAAACCAGTTGACACAGTTTGGTCAATCGTAGAGATTTCGGAACACCTGGAAAAATCCGAGACGTCGCTGTTTGGTTTAGTATCTGACCAATTGACCAAATCAAATCCCCAACCGGAAAAGGCCAGGGAAGCAGGTGATAAGACCAAAATAGTGATGGACGCTATCACTTCAAGGGATCATAAGCAAAAGACTAGGCCGGAATTGGAGCCTACTGAGGGATACGATACCCCTCAGGAGTTTTTAGAAAGTTTTGAACAATTGAGGGACACAAGCATTCAGTACGCCAGCCATACTGAAGATAAACTGCGGCATTATTTCATTTCTTTCGGCCCATTAGGAGAGCTTGATGGATACCAAATTCTTATGTTTATGTCAGGCCATTTAGAACGGCATATCCAGCAGATTGAAGAAGTGATGAAAGATCCTAACTATCCCTCTACTTAGCGTCCTGTTGGTGCCAAAAAATACTTTTGAAGTCATGATCACTTCAAAAGACCAGGGTTTGGAGATTTTAAGGAAAATAGAGTACCAGCACCGAAAGATTTCATGATAGTATGACCACGAGAGGTTAAACCGGTTGGCTAACATCTTTATAAATATTACGTTTACAGGAAAAAGTAATATTTATGAGAATAACCCTCTTCGCTGCTTGTTTATTACAAAGTATAAGTACTGCAGCTCAAAACGGAACAGACCTTAGCTTCGAGGAATACAACCCGCCATCAACCCTGGTGGTTCCAGAGCATCCGGTAACCAAGGCAAAATATCCATTTATCGATGTACATAACCATCAATTCAACATGCCAAGTCAGAACTTAAATGAACTGGTAGATGAAATGGACCAGATAAATATGGGTATTATGGTAAACCTCAGTGGACGCGGAAGGGGTGAGACTACTCATCTGGACGGAGCATTGAGCAACATTAAGAATTCCAACTTGTCATCACGTTTGGTGATTTTTACCAATGTCAGTTTCGAAGGAATAGATAGTCCGGATTGGGGCGCAAATGCAGCCAGGCAGTTGGAAGAAGATGTGAAGAAAGGAGCCAGAGGGTTGAAAATTTACAAAAGTCTTGGTCTCCGCAACACAGATTCAAGCGGGGAACGAATTGCGGTAGATGATCCCAGAATTGACCCGGTCTGGGCCAAGTGCGGTGAGTTAGGAATTCCGGTGCTTATTCATTCAGCAGATCCAGCACCATTCTGGCAGGAACATGATGAGAATAATGAAAGATGGCTTGAATTAAAATTAAGGCCAAATAGAAAAAGGTCAGATACGGACCCCGCGCCTTGGGAACAAATTATCCAAGAACAACATAATGTTTTCACGAAGCACCAGGGTACAACCTTTATTAATGCACACTTTGGATGGTATGCCAATGACCTGGCTACTCTGAGTCATCTGCTGGATCAACTCCCAAATATGATGATTGAATTCGGCGCTGTTATTGCCGAACTGGGGCGTCAACCAAGGCAGGCGCGCGAATTTTTTATCAGGTACCAGGACCGAATTATGTTCGGAAAAGATGCCTGGAACCCTGCGGAATACCACACTTATTTTAGAGTATTGGAGACCGCCGATGAATATTTTCCTTATTATAAAAAGTATCACGCCTACTGGAAAATGTACGGGCTGGATTTACCAGATGAAGTTTTGAAAAAGATATATTATAAAAATGCGTTAAGGGTAATTCCAAACCTGGACGCCAGTAATTTCCCTGAATAAAAAGGTTATCTTAGTTCCTATGGACCTGGCACTAAGCGCTTTTTTAGGTATTGGTCTGGCCGCCGCTGTGGGATTCAGGATTTTTCTGCCATTCCTAATAATCAGCCTGGCCGCTCAATTTGAACTACTCCAGCTATCATCCGGTTTTGAGTGGATCGGGACCAACACTGCAATGGTGTTATTTGGAACGGCTTCAGTGATTGAGTTACTGGCCTATTATATTCCCTGGTTCGACAATTTACTGGATGCTATTACCGCCCCGGCAGCTATTATATGCGGTAGTTTGATAATGGCTTCGGCAATGGTAGAAATAGAACCCTGGATAAAATGGACACTTGCCATAATTGCGGGAGGCGGGACTGCCGGGTTAATAAAAGGTACCAGTTCCACTACACGGGCGGTGTCGAGCGTTACCACCGCTGGCCTGGGCAATTCACTAATTGCTACTATTGAAGTACTTGGAAGCATTGGGTTGTCCCTATTGTCAGTATTTATACCACTGCTTGCTCTATTGGTGGTTTTGTACCTTACCTATAAAATACTGAGCAGGGCAAAGACGCTACCATAGCCCAAATACCAGTTTAGTGAGGTATTGATACCTTTTAGCATTTGGGGGCATGGTAAGATTACTGAATGGTATTTCCGGCATTACTTTGTATATACTTTCAACATGAGATACGGTAGTAGTGCTGCAACCTCCATGTAATTGTTGCAAAAGATGTTCCGCTACCAGCTCTTCCCATTGCTTTCTCTTTTTGGGATTGAGCTGCTTCCACGCATCCAGATAAGCTTTTAGGATTTCATGTCCGACTGGCTCAACATTAAAAATTATTCCATCGATGATAATTTTCCGGGTCATTTGGGTTTTTTCCAGCTATGTATCTTAAGGATGCCTGCTGGTTAAAGAAAGTTGCATGTAACCCAAAAAATTATCCTGATATAACCATCAGCAATTTGTAAACTTCCGGTTTGCCTTACGATTTCCGCTTATAATTAATCCGCCACTGCAGGTTCCAGATGGAGCCTCCATCAGTAGATTGTTCCCAATCCCAAACCAGACAATCCTTTTCTATGCGGTAGAATCGCATCCTTAAAAGAGACTCTTTTCCAGGTTGGTTCACCCTGGTGGTATGAAAAATTCGTTCACCGTTTTCCACAGTACCGGTAAAATTGAAATAACCTCCCTGGTTGTCTGCCCACGCCTGGTTCCAGGTCTTAGTATTCGGATTAAAAACGGAGATACTGGTACCCTTAAAGCCTTTGTAGGCGCCAGAGTCCGTTACCTGAAAGTTCTCTACAATTACTTTTCCGTCCAGGGTTTTAATAATGTTATTGGTGCCGGATCCCTGGCTGCCATCGGGGTATTGCCAGGTAAGATTCCACTCACCGACCCAAAAGTCAAATTCTGAACCGTCCTGAGCCTGTAAGCCAGTTAAGAACAAACCAGCAACTGTAAGTGTGCACAGTATATTTTTCATAGCAGAATAATCGCATTAATATAAGGCGGTTATAATTATAATAAAATACCATAGATTTAGTGGTTTTTAAACGTAAGATAAATCAGCAGGCATGGCTAAACGGTGTCATTGGGTTGAAAATAGCTTCGACCTGTATATAGAATACCATGACCAGGAATGGGGAGTTCCGGTTCACGAGGATAAAAAACTATTCGAATTTTTAATTCTGGAAGGTGCCCAGGCAGGATTAAGCTGGAGTACTATCTTAAAAAAGCGAGAAGGTTACCGAGAGGCATTTGCTGACTGGGATGTCAACGAAGTTTCGAAGTTTGATGAAAAAAGAATTCTGGAATTGATGAATAACCGGGACATTGTAAGAAATCAACTCAAGATCCGATCTTCCGTTACCAATGCCCAATGTTTTATCAAAGTTATAGAACAATACGGCACGTTTGCCAACTTTTTATGGGGGTTTGTCGATGGCAAACCAATCATAAATCAATTTAAAAACATGGGACAGGTTCCCGCAAAGACTGACCTTTCAGACACTATTAGTAAAGATCTGAAACAGAAAGGATTCAAGTTTGTGGGCTCAACTATTATATATGCTTACATGCAGGCGGTTGGGTTGGTAAATGATCATACGGTAGACTGTTTTAGATCTCCAGTGTTTGATGGCTGATTTTGCACTGTGGTCAGTTCGGGTTGTATTGTGGATAACCTGGGCATTACCAGACCTTCCGGCTTTTATATTTCGGTGCTATGCCGGCTTCCTGGAGATGTTCGAATCAGCTCAAAGATTTAGAGAAGCTATAGATTCCTTATTAGTGTTTTTCTTGAGAGCAACAGGCTCCACATACCTGTTAGCTGGCCATCATGAGTAACCGGATAGGTATATAGCAGAAAATCTCCCGGGGTAGTTTGTACATTTTCACTTAAGGAATGTCCTTCTTCTGCACTAAACTGATAGGCATCCAAAAGCGCTCTTTGGGTGGTATTGAGGTCATCTTGGGTGGAGGCGGAGGCTATGAAAATAAAAGCGCCGTGGTTGTTGGCGGTGCTTAATGAATCCAGATATTGCTTACCGGAGGCTGTACTCGGCCAGGACAAATCTCCTCCGGACTTTTCATTGAGGTAATTCGTCAGGCGGCGTCCCTCCTGATAGGCAGCAGAGTGAACTTGATCCTCCGTTGCTCGTTTCACCTTATGATCTTTCAATCCTTCTATTAACTTCTGGCGATTGGCCTGTTGTTCATCCGGGGCGCCACAACTGATCAAAAAGATGAGTAGTAAGTAGATGAACCGGCTTATTATTCTCATAACTAAAATTAACTAAACCTCAGGTCAGGCAAAAGAGACCGGTCAAATAAATATACCAGCAAATTATGCTTTGAAAACATTTTGTTAATTTTGGGCAACCCAAACCATATGCTGGATAAACTACAAGCCATTGAGGAACGATTTGACGAAGTAGGTCAACTGATAGTGCAACCTGATGCCACTTCCGATATTAAAAAGTACTCCAGGCTCTCTAAGGAATACAAAGACCTGGAGAAAATTGTCAATAAGTATCATCAATACCGAAACGTGCTAGACCACATAGAAAGTGCCAAAAGCGTGCTTTCAACTGAGAAGGATGCTGAATTCAGGGAAATGGCCAAAACAGAACTGGATGAACTACAGCCGCAACGGGAGCAGCTCGAAGAAGAATTAAAGACCATGCTC
This sequence comes from Cyclobacteriaceae bacterium, assembly GCA_021604845.1. Classification (GTDB taxonomy): domain Bacteria; phylum Bacteroidota; class Bacteroidia; order Cytophagales; family Cyclobacteriaceae; genus SZUA-3. Next base: position 1,591 of record BQJT01000219.1, on the reverse strand, counting down.
ATTCCAAAGGACCCAAATGATGGAAAAAATGCGGTGCTAGAGATCAGAGCCGGCACTGGTGGAGATGAGGCAGCAATTTTCGGTGGTGATCTGTTTAGAATGTATCAGAGATTTGCAGAAAAATCCGGGTGGAAAATTGAGGTACTGGATCTCACTGAAGGAACCAGCGGCGGTTTCAAGGAAATTATCAGCATGGTAAGTGGTGAAGATGTATACGGTAAACTAAAATACGAATCGGGAGTACATCGGGTACAAAGAGTGCCTGCAACAGAGACCCAGGGGAGGGTACATACCTCAGCAGCCAGTGTTGCGGTGCTTCCCGAAATGGATGAGGTAGACGTAGAAGTTAATATGAACGATATCCGAAAGGATACATTTTGTTCATCAGGACCAGGAGGTCAAAGCGTGAACACTACCTATTCAGCGGTAAGGCTTACACACCTGCCAACCGGCCTGGTGGTATCCTGCCAGGACGAAAAATCCCAATTAAAGAACTTGGATAAAGCGCTGAAGGTTCTTCGATCCAGACTGTATGAGATTGAATTACAGAAACATCAGGACGAGGTTGGGGCTCAGCGGAGGTCGATGGTGGGTAGTGGAGATAGATCTGATAAAATCCGTACCTATAACTATCCGCAGGGAAGGGTCACCGATCATCGAATTGGATATTCAGTCCATAATCTTCCAACAATAATGGACGGGGAAATTGGCGATTTCATAGAACAACTTCAGATTGCTGAAAACTCCGAAAGACTGAAAGAAGGGGCCGATTAACCGTGTTGCGGACCATCTGTTTATTTTGCACCATGCTTGCAATGGCATATTGCACACCTTCTGAGGAGGAGTTAACCTTCGATACCAATGCCTATTTAACGTTTTCTACCGATACAGTATTTTTCGATACCCTTTTTACCGATACAGTTAGCTTTACCAAGCGTTTCAGGGTATACAATCCTCAAAGTAATGCGGTTAAACTTTCCAGTATTTCACTGGGGATGGGAGGGAACTCAGATTTTCACCTGTCAGTTAATGGTCTTGAAGGAAAGCAATTTACCGACCAGATTATCCTGGGCAAAGACAGTTTGTTGGTACTGGTGGCGGTAAACATCCCCTCCAGGGAAGAAAACACGCCATTCCTGGTAGAAGATTCAGTGGTTTTTGTTACCAATGATAATATCCAGGCGGTTAATCTGGTAGCCTGGGGACAAGACGGTTACTTTTTCAGAGGTGACAGCATCATCGACTGTAATACCTCCTGGCCTGCTGACAAACCCTACGTGTTATACGGTTCCATATTGGTGGATAGCCTCTGTGAACTAACCATAGAGGCGGGTACGGAAATATATGTGAACCAGGGAGCTTCCATTTTCATTGCCGGTTCTGTAAAAGTAAACGGGACCGCGGAACTTCCTGTGCTATTCCGCAATATTAGGCTGGATATCGAAAACGCGCCGGGACAATGGACCGGCTTGGTATTTTTAGAAGGAAGTAAAGACAATAAAATAGATCATGCGCGGATCAGAAATGCTCAGTTCGGAGTACGTTTAGGTACTCCGGATAATGATATTATTCCGGATCTGGTAATTTCAAA
>BQJT01000218.1 GCA_021604845.1 Cyclobacteriaceae bacterium | reverse complement strand
AAAAGGTCGGAAACAAACAAACTGCCATCGGCTGCCACCGCGATGCCGAAAGGTCCATTAAAACGGGCTACTCCTTCGGGACCATCAATTAACTGAGGTTCGGCGATCGCAGAAACTTCTCCCTGGCTTTTCAGAATGGTGGTTACTTCACCGTCAGGAGTGATCTTGCGGATGGCGTTGTTGCCAAAATCAGCGACGTATACATTACCTTCATCATCCAGGTCCAGACCCTTGGGACGATCAAGTTGGGCCTGATTCCCCCGTCCATCAACAAAACCTGGCCGGCCGTTTCCAGCCACTGTAGAAGTTAAGTTTTCGCCTTTGAAGCCAGCGTCCTCTGTGGTTCGAATACTGTGATTTCCTTCATCGATAAAATAAAGCTGGTCATTTCCCCTAATATTTCGAACACTCCTGATATAAGTGGGTTTATTTAGCCGGACATTTTCACCGCGACCGTCCATGTGGCCAAATTTTAAGCGAGCCCCTGCTTCCTCAAGAAAACCTGCTCTGGGGAGTGCCCTTAGTATAAGTTGATTTCCCCAATCCGTTATAAACAATTGGCCCGATGGGCTGATAGTGATCCCACCCGGAATAAACCTATCTATCTCCGACACTACTGGTTGAAATTCACGAAACTTTTGAGTTTCAACATTGCCTGCAAATACAAATCCACCTAGTATCAGGTGGTTAACATCAGGAACCGTAGCAATAAAAATTTCGCTTGGTCTATCGATTCTTTTCCCTATCAACACATCGTTAACTGCATGCCCTTCAGCGAAGACCAAGGTGCTGACGTTCCCCCCAACTAACTTTCGTACCGAATGATTACCAGCATCTGCAATCAACAAAGCCCCATCTGAATTCATAAATAAACCTTTAGGGGTGTGAAATTGCGCTTGCCCCCCGGCTCCATCTTTAAATCCAGAAAATCCGGTTCCCGCCACTGTCTGTACTACAGCTCTTAATATGTAAGTATAATTCTGACTTCTTGAGGTACCATCTTTAGTAGTAACCAGAACAGGACCGCTGCCGGCACCTTTGGGGACCTCTGCTACTAAGCGAGTTGCGCTGGCCTCTGTAATAGCCGCATCCATCCCGTTAAAAGTAACTTTATTTTCCGCTACGGTACCCCCGAAGTTTAATCCGGTAATAGTAATAGCATCGCCGAACTTTCCTCGGTCCGGTTCAATTTGAGTGATGGAAGGCTCTGGCGAAACGGGTATTGCCGGTTGCACTGGCTCCGCTTCTTCCGAGCTGCAACCCATGGCTATTAATAATAGAGCAAACCATAGAATTGCAAGTGCCTTTAACCTTACTATTTTTAAGTTATTCTTTTTCATAGTTGTAATGATTAAGTGTACTCCGGGTAGAAATTAGCCAAAGATCACTGCACCGGATCCGCAGCAAACACCATGTCTGCCCCCAGCACTATATAATCCTCTATCATTTGAGTTTCCGGATAGGTAAATTCAGTAGGCAGTTCAGTAGTACTACCACCAGCCAATGAGCCCAAGATTTCAAAGTTGCCCAGAGTCTGGGGATAAATCGGTGTTCGGGGATTGCTGATATGAAAGTACCAGTTGTTGGAGTTGATGGTGACCAGATATTCTTTACCCGCCTCCAATGGAACCCTGGTATCCAAGCTTTTATTTACCCTTCTTTCTCTATCTGTTTCCAGTTTTTCAAAAGCCAGTTCGGTTTTAGTGGCCACATCCCACACGGTAATTCTTACATCCGTTCTTTCCGGTGTTCGCGCACTGAATCCAACCAAGGACCCATTGACCAATGGCCTAATGAGTGTTCCAATTTCCTTATAATCCGCATTACGTTCGCGTTCCTGCTCTTCAAGCGGGATTATACTTACAAAATGATCTACAGGCCTGCTGAGGATCTTGATATCTATGGGCCAGGTTACCGCTTCTTCTCCAACTTTTATCACCAATTTACCTGATAATGCCTCTTCAGGTACCACCATTCTGATGAAGTCTTCACCGAACATCGAATGGTTTAAATCTTCGATGCGGCAAACCGCTCCACCCAGTGTCACAATATTCTCGTTAACGTCTCCGCTAAAAAAATCACCTGATATACTGATAGTCCTTCCAACATCGGCCAGATCATCAGCAAACCCGCCTGCGGTGCTGGTGCCTACACTATTAATAATGGGTGTACGGTTGGTTACCACAAATTCGTCTGTAGCTTCTAAGATTCCATCACTAACTTTTAACGCTACTGAATAAATGCCTGCCTTGTCCAGCGTAAACTCTGCTTGCTCCTTTCCTACCCCTACAATGACCGCCGTACTTCCAGCTGGCTTATCTACTAAAGACCAATTGTAAGTAAGTGGGTCGTTCTGTGGATCACTGGAACCGCTGGCATCCAATTTGACCACTGTTCCTATCTCTGCCTGCCGGTCATCTCCGGCATTAGCGACAGGGGCATTAGTGACTGGGTCCGGAGATTCATCGTCGCTCTGACACCCGGCTAATATCAATGTTGTAACCATAATAATGGATGTGTATTTACAGGAGTTTCTCATGGTACTCTGGTTTAGGATTTATCAACTTTTCAGGCGGTCGGGATTATTTTTTATCATCGCCTGGTACCATGTAAAATTGAACATGTTAGCTACCTTTCGCTAACAGCATATTTCCAAAATGTAACAGAATAGGCCCATATTGAGTGTGAGTGTGAGTGTGAGTGTGGGTTTGAGTGTGAGTGCCAGGTCGCGATAGATGACTGGGTGTACCTAAATATTGAAAACCGTGGTAACTACCCTTCAGTTACTGGCCAGAGTGGAACCTTAATGAGTTAGTGATTCAGTTGTTCTTGTGCTCAAAGACAAACTCAGAAGGCAGCTGGCCGTGAAATTCCTTAAAACATTTTGCGAAATAGCTAAGGTTGTTAAAACCTACGGCATACGCCACCTGTGTTACATTTTCGTGGTTTTGGGACAGCATTTGAGCAGCTTTCTTGAGCCGGAAATTCCGTATAAATTCCCCAGGGGACTGGTTTGTCAGTGCTTTTAACTTGCGATACAATTGGGTCTTGCTCATAGCCAAAGCATCCTGCATCTGCTGTGCGCTAAAGTCGCTGTTGGCGTATTCCACTTCCAGCAGTTCCATCACTTGCTGCATGAATTTTTGGTCTAACGAGGGCAACTTTATCTGTCTGGGATCATAGGCACTCCTGCGGAAATGCTCCCTGAGTCTTTGGCGCTGCTCGATAAGGTTTTTTATACGTATCTGAAGCTCCTGGCTGTCAAAAGGCTTTGTCAGGTAATCATCTGCCCCGGTTTCCAAACCTTCGAGCTTGTGTTCCTGTCCGGCTTTTGCAGTAAGCATGATCACCGGGATGTGGCTGGTTCGCTGGTCGGTCTTCAGGCGCTCACATAAAGCCATGCCATCCATCTGCGGCATCATCAAGTCGGTAATGATCAGATCCGGCACCTGATCTATGGCTTTGGCCAACCCTGTATTACCTTCAGGCGCTTCCAATACTTGGTAACTATCCTGCAACTGCCCTCTAATAAAGTGCCGCATATCAGTATTGTCCTCCACTACCAATACCATCTGCTGCGCTTCCTGAATCGCCTGATCATAGGTCAGATCCTGTTGATCTGGTCCCTTACCGACAACATGATCATTTACAGAAGGTGCTTCGGCACCTACCGGAGTTGCCGGTTGCTCTGCCACCACCAGCGGTAATACAACTGTAAAGGTGCTGCCCTTCCCCGGTTGACTATCTACCCGGATTTCCCCATTCATTAAATTCACCAACTCTTTGCTAAGCGCCAATCCTATTCCAGTCCCTTCGTGTTCGTAGGTGGAATCCGCCTCCACCTGGTAGAAGCGATCAAAGATCAAGGGGAGTTGATCTGGATCAATTCCACGACCATTATCCTTTACCTGTAAATAAAGCTGACCTTCTTTATACTCGGAGTCCAGGTGAATCCAACCGCCGTCTTCGGTAAATTTAAAGGCATTGGATAGCAAATTAAATGCAATAATTTCCAGTTTATCCTTGTCAAATGACAACCAAAGAGGCTCGTCCGGTACATTAACCTGATAGTCAATTGTCCGATGCATCGCATGAGAGCTGAAAGCGGCGCCCCAAACCCTTAGAAATTGATGCACATCACCGATCCGAGGGGAAAGTTCCAGCTTGCCTGTTTCCAGTTTGGACATATCCAGCAACTGATTCACCAGTCTCAATAAGCGGTCGGAGTTGCGCTTTATCATTTCCGCATCTGCCCGGGGTAGATGTTTGGTTTTGCCATGCATAAAATCCTCAACCGGACCTTTTATTAAGGTTAGTGGAGTACGAAATTCGTGGGATATATTAGCAAATAACCTGGTTTTCACACGGTCCATTTCTTTAAGTTGTTCTGCCTGATGCTCCAACTGCCGGGTGCGCTCTTGCACAATGTTTTCCAAAATTTCTTTTTCCCTCCTTAACCGGGCTGAACGCCATTGAACTGCAAACCCTACTATCCCGACAAATGCCAAAACGTATAACAGGTAGACCCACCACGAACGATACCAGGGAGGCATAATAGTAAAGGCATAGCTAGCTTCTTCGCTGATTGCTCCAAACAGATCCTGACCTCTTACTCTAAAGTTGTAGTTACCTTCCGGCAAATTGGTAAAATCCCGTTGTGTTTCCGTAGTCCATTGGGACCATTCCGGATCGAAGCCCTCCAGAAAAGTCTGGAAGTAATGCATTTCTGGCAATTGGAAAGCGCTAAGTGCATAAGAAAACCGTAAGGTCTTTCTTTCAAAGGGCAGTACCACATTGCTGTTAAACCGAGTAGACCAGTGACCTCCGAAAAGTAGAGAATCTCCAAAGTTTACCCCTCTTAAATTAGTAACCGCAGTACTTTTGATCCTTTTCTCCGATTGGTTATACACTATCAAACCAGTAGCGCCAGATAGGAGCAAAAGATCGCCAAATTCCCTGATATCGGATACATGATGATTTGAAAAGCGTCGTGCAGCCAATATTTCTGTTAATTGATTTTGATGATATTTATAAACCCGGCTGTCAATGGTTGAACCTTTAGCTATCCATATACCACCATCTTTGGAAGCTGTAAGTTTGCTTTCCATACCTTCTAAATCTGATGCAAGCTCATTGGTAAAATGGCCGACCGGAATAAATTTTTTCAGAGATGGTTCGAACTGATAAATGCCCGCATTAGTAGAAAAATAGAGTTTTGAATGGACTTTAAATACTGCATTATAACTTAAGTCAGGTAGACCATCCGAAGTATCGAAATGAGTAAGCAGGGGATTATCATCAAAGGTATAATCGGTGTTATCGGGCGGCCAATCCAGCTTATAAACTCCATTATATCGGGTGCTAATCCAAAGGGATCCATCTAAATCTCCTTTCATCTCCATAACCCGGCCTTCTACGGTGTAATTGGAACCCTTGATTTGCCAGTGGTCTGTAACAAACTCAATAATAAATAAGCCCCCCTGGGCAGTTCCAGCGTAGACTTGTTGAGGATTTAATGTTGAGCGGTACAGCGTGTTTGTGTTGTCCTGTACCATCTCACTTAATTCTAAGTCCTTACTGACCTGATACAATCCATTAAAGTTACCGACTAATAATTGAGGGCCTGCTTCAATCAGATCCCAGGTTTGATTATTTATTCCAGGTACCGAAATAAACTCATACTGCAACTTTTCGGAATCTTTGGAAAAATCCGAAAGGTAAAAAAGCCCATTAAAAGTAGCTGCATACCAACGCTGGTGATGGTACAAACTCTTATTTACCACTTCTGTCAGTCCTTCTGACTGCGCATATCTTCTGACTGGAAAGGAAAGTTCGACCTGATCAATTCCATTCTCAGTGGCCATCCATAAGCTACCTTCTCGGTCTACGTATCCACCTATCAACACATCACTCGAGAGCCCGCTTTGCTGGCTAAGCCATTGCTTAACACGGCCACTGTTATCAAGAATAAAGCATCCGTTACCAGAAGTTAGCAGTGCAATGTCCCCGTTGGGAAGTACTTTTCCAGAATAAATGAACTGGTTCTCTAATAAGTTCCGCTCACGCTGAGCCATTGGAACAAACTTATGGTGATCGTACAGAAATACTCCGTATCGGAAGTTAGCAGCTAACAATAACCCATTGCCAAATGGTAACAATGTAGTAAGCCCTCCCTCCAGGAATCGGTCGCCATCAGGAATTGAAACCAGTGAATCTCCCTGTATCTCCATCAACCCAATTCCCCGGTTATCTACATAGATTTTATCATTAATCTGAAAGGCAAACCCAAAAAAATCTTTCGGTGTCCAAACCTTAAATTGGTCATTCTGCCATCTGAAAATATAGTCGTCTGATATGAAATATATCGCATCACCCTGGGCGAAGGTAAACCAGATATCAGCAAACTCTCTATAAGTACTGTCCAGTTGAGGTAATAGCGATTCGTACTGTAACCTTCCTGTTGAATCACCTTGCAAACGTCCCAAATCCCGAACCGCACCAACGTAAATTGTGCTATTCTGAGTGGCCAAAGACTTGGCCGGGCTGCCGTTTGGCAGTTTGATCAATCGCCAATTAATTCCATCGAATTCCAGCACACCTGAAGTGTTCCCTACGTACATGATCCCACGCTCATCCTGCACAAAACACCAGTTTTGTTCGTGAGCCTTATACTGCTGTGGCGTATAGGTGGTTATGAATGGTTTTGCACCCTCCCATAAAAGTGTATCCGGATTGGGATTTGATTGGGCTATCAACCCCAGCTTAATCAGAATAATACCTATCAAGCTTAGCCACCGCATGTTTTATACCTAAATCTTTTTACGACCCCTATTCTAATTTAATTAAAAAAATAAATAAGAGCCCTCAGGGGGCGACCTCCTCTGGTCAACCTGTGAATTTGAGCTGAACTTAAAAAAAAAAGAATAACCACTGGATAGCCATTCTTTTAATAAATTCATCCATGGGGAATGTACAAGCACACATTAGCTAAAGCTGAAATATACTGAGCCTGTTCAATTATTACGCCAGCAAATCCTTTATCACATTACCATGTACATCGGTCAACCTGTACCTCCTTCCCTGATGCTTAAAAATCAGCTGCTCATGGTCAATTCCCATAAGATGCAGGATAGTTGCCTGAAAATCATGCACATGCACCGGATCTCGAGCTACATTATAACCAAACTCATCGGTTTCTCCGTAACTGATACCGGGCTTAACCCCACCACCAGCCATCCAGGCGGTAAAACATCTTGGATGATGATCACGGCCATATCGATCCCCTACATCCAGTCCCTGGGAGTAATTGGTACGTCCAAATTCGCCGCCCCAGATAACCAGTGTATCTTCTAATAGTCCCCTTTGCTTCAGGTCCAACACCAGTGCCGAGGAAGCCTGATCTGTATCACGACATTGCAAGGCAAGATGCTCCGGCAGGTCATTGTGGTGGTCCCAACCCTGGTGATACAGCTGAACAAACTTAACATCTCTTTCAATCAGCCTTCGGGCCAACAGGCAATTAGCTGAATAAGTACCTGGGATTCGGGATTCCGGCCCATATAATGCATATACCGATTCGGGTTCATTGGAGACATCCATCACTTCCGGAAC
>BQJT01000217.1 GCA_021604845.1 Cyclobacteriaceae bacterium | reverse complement strand
AATTGAATTCCAGCATCCTTCAAAACAAAATTGACGGAATAGTCCAGATTGGAAATATCCATTATGATAGTTTATTGTTAGGAGATCTCAGCTTACGGTTGACGAGTGAAGATAGTGTGTCCATCTCAAAATTATCACTGGCCAAAGATTCAGTGAAGCTGCTGGAAGTTGATTCCAGGATAAACCCGCGGTCAAATGGGATTTTCGTCTACCTGGATCGCCTGGTCTCATTTGATCAATCGCTGAATATTGATCCTGAAAAACCGATAATCTATCAACAGGGGAACCTGACCTTTGATCGCTATCGAATAAAAGGAGAATGGATGAATATTTTGGTTGACGGTGACTTTAATGAATTTGAATTGGTGCTGAATGATACCGACCTACGTCAACTGAACTACCTGCTGCCATTGGACAGCACATTAATTGGCAGCGGGAAGTTGGATGCAGTTATTGCCATGGTGAGAGCAGATAGTAAAATAAATCTGCAGGTTAATATTGACAGCCTAACCATTAAAAATAGCCCCCCAATGATGATAAAGGCAAGGGCCGAAACCGAGGAAGACCACGTGCCGGTAACTTTTAGTCTCAATAGTGCCACTAATAAAATTCAACTGGAGGGTAATTATTTTCCCAACAGGTCAATGATTGCAGCATCCTTGGAATTAGACATTAATGAGCTCCATATAGTTGAGGTATTTTTAAAAGATATGCTCACGGACATTGATGGACAGATAACCGGCAATATCAGTATCGATGGAAATCTGAAAGCGCCAGACTTAAATGGAGTACTCAACTTTCAAGATGTAAAGCTCACTACTTTAAAACCGAGGTCTACTTTCCTTATGAAAGACGAGACGGTCTATCTGGACAATTATGGTATCAGCTTACAAAATTTCACAATCTATGACCAACAGGAAAATCCATTAGTGGTTGATGGTAATTTGATTACCAGGGATTATAAAAATTTCGAGTATGATTTAGCGGTAAAAGCAGAAGATTATTGGTTGATCAATAATCCCAGGCAGGAGGGTTACCAACTACAGGGCAACCTGGTAATAGACAGCGATCTTAAAATTAGCGGAGCGCCTGATCAAACTGCCATTTCAGCTAATCTTAAAGTAAAAGACACCACTGCATTGACATACATAATGCCCCAGCAGGAATTGGAACTGATCAGTGGTGATGGAATTGTAGAGTTCGTGGATCCTGAAAACCCTGATACCGTAAGTATTCCTACGGTTCAAGGGGTGTATGACTCTCTGATAGCCAGTCTGCCGGAATTATCCATTGAATCAACTTTACAGTTGGAAAAGGATGCATTATTGGAAGTGGTAGTAGATGCAAACTCAGGGGATTATATCCAGGTAAAAGGTACAGCTGATCTCAAATTCGAAATGGACCATACCAAAAACATGGAACTTACCGGAACCTATACCATGAATGAAGGATTTTACCAGCTTTCATTTTATGATCTGGTAAAGAAAAGGTTTTTGATTAAACCGGAATCAACCGTTACCTGGAATGGTGATCCAAAAAATGGTGACCTGGACATAGTAGCTTTCTACACCATAAAAACCTCATCATTGGGGTTAATCGGTCATGAGATTGGTGAAAACGAAAAGGGTCTTTATCGCAGGGCCCTTCCATATGAGGTTGGCATAAATATTCGAGGCAATCTCGAAAACCCTCAAATCAGCTTCTCCTTGGATCTTCCGGTTAATGATAAGGCTAACTACCCGGTGCTTTCAAATAAATTGGGGAGACTGCTTCAACCTGAGTATGAAGCAGAATTGAACCGACAGGTTTTCGGCTTATTGGTTCTTGGCGGGTTTATCCCAGAGTCCGGAGCCGGGGAAGTAAATGAAAACCTAATCGCCACCACTGCACTGTCGAATAGTGTCAATGCAATTCTAGCCAGCCAGTTAAACCGATTTGCCGGGCAGCTGGTTCCTGGGGTAGACATAAACGTAGGGTTACAATCCTACAGTGACTTTTCCACCGGAAGTGGAAACACCCGAACCGCCATGGATTTTAAGGTATCAAAGCGTTTAATGGATGACCGGCTCTCTATTGAAGTAGGTGGGGGAATGGATATTAACGCCAATGGTTCGGAATCCTATGCCGGAAGTGATAGTTTCCGTGGCGATGTTGTAGTAATTTATGATTTGACAGAATCCGGGAATAAGCAGTTGAAAATATTCAATAATGAAACCTATGATATTGTATATCATGAAATTCGCAATACCGGTGTGTCGTTGATCTTTATCCGGGAATTTGATAAAGAGGAGGAGAACAACTAGTCTTATGAAAGCTATTTCCAATTGTTGTCTGTTGGTGGTGCTTTTGTTTGCTGGCAGTTGCACAGGGATGAAGAATATTACCTCCGAGAACCCTCTTTTCTTGGGCAATGAGGTGATTATTAAAAAAGGAAATAAAAAAATAAGGAAAGTCGTTTCCGAAGCAGAAAACAAAATACCCCCACGCCCCAATAAAAAATTCTTATGGATGCGTCCCGCCTTGGCCAGATACAACATGCTTTCAGACAGCGCCCGGAAAAGGAAATTTTGGAGAAATAAAATCAACCCTCCGGTGTTACTTTCCGAAACTGCTCCCACCAGTTCAGCGAGAGCTCTTAGCAATCGGATTCTTCATGAGGGATATTTTCAAAATGAAGTTAATTTCGAGCCTGTAAAAAATGGTGATAAAAGGGTTGGATACAGGTTCTCCGTAGAATTGAACCAACCCTATTTACTGGGTGATATTACTTTCCCGGAACCCACCGACGATCTTTCCGCTCGAATTTATGAATCAAAAGAGCAAAGTTTACTGAAACCGGGTGACCTGTATTCACTACCCACCATTAAAGAGGAAAGAGTCAGAATTGACCAACACCTTAAGGATCATGGGTTCCTTTATTTTAATCCTGAATTTTTGTTAATGCAAGCAGATTCAGTTAGTGCAGATCACCGAGTCAATATCACCGTGGTGGTTAAACCGAGCACACCTCCCGAATCAAGAATACCGTACACCATTAACAACATTTATTTACACGACGGCTTCAACCTGGAACAGCAGCAGCCGGATACCCTGGCAGAGGATCAGGTATTCCTGATCTCAACTAAACATGATTTAAAATTCCAGACATTAAGAAACGGGTTATTCTTAAAACCCGGAGAATTATACTCAAGTGCTGATTTTAACAGGACTATAGGTTATTTCAACAGTTTGCCCATCATCCGATCCACCAATATAAAATTTACCAAATACCAGGATCAAGAACAGCTTGATGCTCTGGTGTATTTCAGTAAAAGAAAACAATTTGCTTACTCTGCGGAACTCAATGCCATCTTTAGGTCAACCAACTATTTCGGACCGGGAATGATTTTCAGCTTTGTAAATCGAAATGTAAATTATTCCGCAAACCAGTTGTCAGTAAACCTGAGAGGAAGGTTTGAAGTGCAAATTGATGACGGGCAGGTAAACCCCGCCTATGAATTAGGATTGGAGGTGAATTATAAAATGCCACGCCTGTACCCCAGATTCCTGGCCAGAAAGGAAAAACGGAAACTTCCTCAAACCATCGTATCTACGGGATACAATCTTTTCAACCGTCTGGACCTCTATCGCCTCAACTCACTTTTTCTCAATTTAAGCTATCAATGGAGGACAAACCAGGTAATGACTCACAGGGTTTCCCCTTTCGAGTCGGTTTTCACTCAAATCCCCGAATCCTCAATCTCTGACGACTTCAGGGAATATCTTGATGACAACCCGGGCGTACGGCGAAGTTTTGAGGAGCAGTTTGTACTGGGAGCTGCATATGAGTTTACTCTTGATCCACTGCCTGCAGGTAATAGTGATTTATTTTTCCAGACCGGGGTTGACTTTGCGGGAAATCTCCTGGCAGGGGCGTATTCTATCACCAACGCAGATAAGGATGAGGAAGGACAATACACACTTTTTGGGGTGCCATTTTCACAATATGTAAGGACCAGGGTCGATTTCAGATACCAGGTCAAGTTAAACAATAATTCCAGCATAGCCTCCAGATTTTTAGCCGGAGTGGGAATTCCCTATGGCAATTCGAGTATCCTCCCGTATATCAGGCAATTTTATGTAGGTGGCACCAATAGCCTGCGATCATTTATCGCCAGGTCCGTTGGTCCCGGTAGCGAACAGCCTCCTGAAGGTTATCGGGATCTGACAGGAGACATCAGGCTGGAGTGGAATTTTGAATATCGATTTACCATTGCGGGAAACTTGAAAAGTGCATTGTTTGTAGATATGGGAAATATTTGGCTATTCAATGAAGATCCCACCAGGCCGGATGGTAATTTCAAATTTAACAGCTTCATGGATGAACTGGCAGTTAGTTCGGGATTGGGGTTCCGTTGGGATTTCGATTTTGTAGTTGCGAGACTTGACCTTGCTTATACCCTCAGAACACCGTATTTGGTAAAAGGACATCGCTGGCTGAAAGAATTCAATCTATTCGATCCGACATTCAACATTGCAGTGGGCTACCCTTTTTGATCTGTTATCTCCTATCTACTTTGCTGTCTGCTATCTATAATACGGTTACTGACCGTTCAGCCAGTATAACTAAAAACCAAAAACTAAAAACTAAAAATTCTAAAGCTCCCTGATCCAAATATTTCTGAAGCTTACCGGATTGCCATGGTCCTGTAATTGCAACGGCAGTTTATCATCATGTGCCTCATACTTTGGCTGCCCTATGTATTGGGTGGGGCCTTTTAATTCCACATGATTTTGAACAAGCACCCCATTTTGGATTACCGTTACAAATGCCGGTTTTACTAAATTACCCTGGGCATCAAATTCAGGCGCCTTATAAATGATATCATAGGTCTGCCACGCTCCTGGAGGCCGGCAAGCGTTAACCAACGGCATGTGCTGTTTGTAAATACTGCCTGCCTGGCCATTGCTGTAGGTTCTGTTGTCATAAGAATCCAGTACTTGCACTTCATAGTGGTCCTGAAGAAATATCCCGCTATTTCCTCTACCCTGACTTTCACCAACAACTTCTGAGGGTGTGCGCCACTCAATGTGGAGTTGAGCACTCCCGAATCCCTGTTTGGTTTTAATAGCGCCAGCACCTTTTACCACGGTCATTGCACCGTTTTCCACTTTCCAGGCGGCCGGAGATCCTTCTTTTCCTACCCATTGAGAGAGGTCTGTACCATCAAACAGTACTATGGCGTCTGAGGGAGGCTGCTCAGCAGATGTACCCGGCGTTACAACCTCGGGTTCCGGCTCCCAGACTTCAGTTTCTTCAGGTTTCTGAGCTGTACAGTTGATTGTAATGAATATTGTCAGGGTTAAGCACCCCAGAATGGATGACACTGTTTTCATAGTACTTTTTGTTTTCAAGGGTTCTAATATATATTTATTCCTGCATATCCCCAATAGCGTACGCTGGTCGGGAAAAACGATTTTATAGATTATAATTATTTGATTTCCTCCCCTGGTTTGGTTTTCCAGCGTTCATGCATCCATACCCATTGCTCAGGATTATTTCGAATGGCCTGTTCAGTGGTATCAGAAATTCTTTGGGTATTGACCACCAGATCATGCTCTTCATCGTCTGTTCGCTGAATTTCTATTTCAGGACCGATACGAATAAGTTGCCGATAATCCGGCTGAAGTGTAATATACAATGGGACCACACTGGCACCCGTTCTCTGAGCCATCAATGTACCTCCGATGGGTGTAGCCGCCGGCCTGCCCATAAAGTTCACAAATCTGCTTTTGACCCGGGTATCCTGATCAATCAATATCAGCATCAATCTTCCGGATTTTAGTCCTTTCATTAACCTCAATGTTCCCTTGCCTCGTTGAACGGCCTCTGCTCCTCTGGAGATTCGCTGCTCAACCAATAACTTATTTAGTTTTTCATCCTTGAGCGCAGTTCCGATTGCCAAAGGATTATAACCGGCCAATCCTAAATAAGTGCAGGTAAACTCAAAAGCTCCCAGGTGAGCTGTTACCGCAATCACTCCCTTTCCTCTAGCAAATGCTCTTTCCAGGTGCTCCTCCCCCTCTACTTGAACAATTTCTTTGAAGTCCTCCAACCTTTTGATAAACAATCCCTTAATTATATCGCCTGCGTTTCTACCCAGCATTTTAAATACTTCCTGTGACAGTGCTCGAATCTCCATAGGTGTTTTGGTATCACTGTATACCAGGTGGAGATTCGTTAGTGTAATATTTCGAGGCTTCCTAAAAAGGTGATAGGCAACTCCTCCCAAATAACCGGTAACTGCTAACACCCACCGCCTGGGAAACAGGTTGACCAAATAAATAAGGGCTAATGTGAACCAATGTATTAGTGCATACTTTATTCTTTTTTTAAGCGGTCTCTTAGGCATTATGGGATTGGTCTTAAGGCCAGGGGAATGATTGGAAAAGGGATTGGTCAGCCTTGAGGGTTATTTACACTGGTCATGTCCTGATATTGAGTACCGCAAACCATTCATGTAAATAACCTCATCTTTGATTTCCAATGGAAGTTGTAAAGGAGTCAATTTTTCAAAATCCAGCTGGATCCTTCCGGTGGCACCAGTTCCTTCGATAGTATATGTACCGGTTAATTTGCCTTTATAGTCGCCTGTAGATCCTTTTAGGCCACCCTTTCTCTTGATTTGTGATTTGAACGTCCCATCTTCGCAAAGCCATAGGTGATTCTGTTTATTGGAACCGGCCCCTCTTTCATAGGTTACCATATATTTCCCTTTTAACTCTTGAGGCCATTCATAATCTCCGTAATATTCTGTAATGGTTGGCTGGAAAAAATTAATGTTTGCCGCCAGTTTATTCAGCACATCCCCATAATATTCAGCCCTGGATGCACCCACCATCAGAAAAGCTGTATAACAAAATCCAAAATCTCCACAGCTGGCAAAAGCATAACCTTGCTGGTTCTCATTACCAGACAAAGTGAACGCGCTGGTTAACTTTCCACCGGTTATCTGAGGGGTACTTTCAGGAATCAATACGATCCCCGGAGAAAATTCAACTTTTCCACGCCACCTGGTCTCAATGTCCTGCAAACTTTCTTCTGAAGGAAATATCATAATGCTGGTATCTCCGGTTGTATCTGAATTAAGGGTAAAAATTTCTGTACTCCTGGTCAAAAACCCATTCCAATGTTCCGGCAGGGTCAATCTAATTCCGTAGAGTGGTGCTTCAATAACCTCCCCGGCAAGGTATGATTTGGAGGGTTTTACCCGTTCCTGAGACATTGCGCTACTCATTGTAATGATTAGCAACAATAACCCAATACCCGCTATACGTAATGATCCGTTAAAAAACAGGTTAAACCTGCTGGCTACAATGTTGAATCTATCAAAGTGCAATCCTGTTAAGTTTGATGGAGTTAGAAATAAATGGTTCAAGGTGTTCGAAAATAAAGGCAATAATATACATATAATCGAACAATAAACCGGTAACACCCGCCAACATTCCCAAAATGCGGTAGGGTTAATGCTGACATAGGAGCTATTTTACAGTATAGCCCTTTCCTTCAAGGCAAACACTAAAGGCTTTCTTAAAACTGTCCATCATTGCCGCTTCTTGTTGCGCCGCCTGATTCTCAGCCCCTACCTCGGCGGCACG
>BQJT01000216.1 GCA_021604845.1 Cyclobacteriaceae bacterium | reverse complement strand
GTTTATTCAGTTATACCACATGGGCTGGGATCACCATGTTGATCTGCCCAAAGATATTATTCCCCAGGCAAAAGATACCGATCAGGCCAGTGCAGCGCTGGTTATGGACCTTAAACGGCGGGGATTGCTGGAGGAAACACTGGTAGTGTGGGGCGGGGAGTTTGGCCGCACCATTTACAGTCAGGGGCAACTAACCGCAGATAATTATGGCCGTGACCACCATCCAAGATGTTTTACCATTTGGATGGCAGGGGGAGGTGTAAAACCCGGTATTACCTATGGAGAAACCGATGATTTTAGTTACAACATTGTTCAGGATCCGGTACATGTACATGACTTTCAGGCTACCATGCTGCATCTGCTGGGTATTGATCATGAGCGGTTGACTTTCAAACATCAGGGTAGGAGGTACCGGTTGACGGATGTGCACGGAAAGGTAGTGAAGGGGATTTTGGCTTAGTGTACGGTGGTCAGTGGGAGTGCTCCATGCTCCATGCTCCCTGCTCCCTGCTCCATGCTCCATGCTCCATGCTCCATGCTCCATGCTCCCTGCTCCATGCTCCATGCTCCCTGCTCCATGCTCCCTGCTCTATGCTCCATGCTCCATGCTCTATGCTCCATGCTCCCTGCTCCAAGCTCCATGCTCTATGCTCCCTGCTCCATGCTCTATGCTCTATGCTCCATGCTCCATGCTCCATGCTCCCACGTCCAACTACTACTTTTCAATAATTATTGGAATTGTGGTGTTGGATTTACCATGGAATTTCAGGTAGTAAGTACCAGGGGCTAATGCCGAAAGGGAAATGGGGTGCTTTTGTACTCCTGCTTTAAAGGTGAGTTTAAACCGGGTGTAAATTTTACCCTGAGCATCGATCATAGTAACTTCGGTTGTTCCAGCTTCATCGGCCCGGCTGCTAATTTCAAAATTACTGGTTGTTGGTATTGGATAAACTGAAAAGTGCTGGTCTGCCACCTGGTACAGAATAGACTTAATCTCTGAATAGCTGGCAGTGCCGTCGAAATCTGTCTGCTTCAACCGGTAAAAGGATCGTCCGCCCAATGGTTGAGTATCCACGGCTTCATAAAACAAGGTGTTATGGCTATTTCCAGCGCCTGGAATGTTTAAAATATCTTCAAATTCCTGAGCGTCAGCAGATTTTTGTACTGTAAAAAAATCATTGTTAGTTTCACTGGCGGTTGACCATTTAACAGTAACGGCATCATCCATTAATGTCACATCAAAGCTCACTAATTCGACAGGCAATGCAGTGGAAGTTGTGGCCACGGTAAAGGTTCTGGAATCCCGCAATTGACCACCGGAAATATTAAACCGGTAAACATCCCCTCCAAGATCAGTCTCCACGGTGTAGGTAGCGGCATCGCTAAAATCTCCATCGCCGTCAGAATCAATCAATAGCCTTAAATCCGCGGCACTGGTAACGGACAGACCCGACAGATCAAAATCGATATATACCCTCCCAACGTTGATAGAGGATCCCGAAGTGTTTTTTTCAGCTACCCTCCAGGACCGTCCCAACCGGGTCATTAAACCTGATGGTACATCGGTATAACCTACTGAAGTCAACGGGCCGTTATCGTGACCCCAGATGAGAAATTCATCATTCCCTAAACCGCCAAACGAGGATTTGCTAATCCTGACTATGGAGCTGCCCTGTGCATCATTGTGAATGTTGGATGCATCTACTCTTCCAATTCCAGCCACTTCAAAATCGTAATCACCATTGCCTGAGTCGTCCATATCGTACACATCATTGCTGGTTAATGAAAAATCGTATTTGGCGGCCAGATAATTGTCTACAATAATCCTTTGGGCGGTGTTTATCGCAAAGTTAAAAACAATGACTTCCGCTATATCTCCGTTCCAGGACTCATTGGCCTGCCGGCCTATGCCAAAATCCGACCATGAGGCCAGGGTGCCATCATAGGATATGCTGCCGGCAGCAGTACTGTTTACAAATTGTTGAATGTTGGTGCCATCGAAGTGGTTTAGTATACCATAGTAGGTATTGGATGAAAGTGTAGTTACCTGAGGAATACTTCGTATAGTAAGGTTGGACTGTACACCCCTTCCCCAAACCTGATTAGTACTTGAGGAGACCCACATTCCCACTGATTTGCTGGTGGTAGAGGTGGAAAATGCGCTTCCCAAAGGAGCCCCATGGATTAGACCCGGATTCGGTGAGCCCAGTGAAGCGTATTGGCCAACAACCCATAGGGAAAGCTGGTTGGTAGCGGTGACACCACTGGATAGCAACCTGTCTAAAGATCCATCAAATCGAATGGTTGGTAAGCCATTGACCAAATTGGTTAAATAAGTTGGCTGATTTCCGCTGGTGGTTTCAGTAGCATGATTATTATTTCCTGACCGGTCGTGCCATTCCTGCACTGAGTTGTTGTTTGCAGCAAGGGTGACTCCTGCATCGTTGTAAACGCCACTGTCAGCACTGAGCCAGATGATATTGTTGGTGTTGTCACCTATACCCCCAGGCCCGGTTTGTGCAAAAATTGGTACGTTAAGAAATAGTAGAAAAATGAAATTTCTATGCACAGCTGGAGAGAATGTTTAAAAAATCAGTTTAAGTTAATAGTAATCTTGCGCAATTTCCAAAAACTACCTACCTAACTCTCAAAACTCAAAACTCAAAACTCAAAACTCAAAACTCCATGCTCCCTGCTCCCTGCTCCAGGCTCCATACTCCATGCTCAACACTCCATGCTCCATGCTCCATGCTCCATGCTCAACACTCCATGCTCCATGCTCTATGCTCAAGCCCTGCCTGCCGCCGGCAACCTGGAGCCTACAACATGCAACAAGAACACCACTCCAAATATTAAGCCTGCAACCACACTCATCGCCCCAGCAATAGATCCGTCCAGCCACACTGCCAGGTAGTAGCCGCAGAATGAAATTACCAGGCCCAGCAAGGCGGTGATCAGCATCATTTTTTTAAAGTCTTCGGTTAACAAATAAGCGGTAGCAGGAGGCACAATTAGAAAGGCCACCACCAATATCGCTCCCACTGACTCAAAGGCGCCCACGGTGGTGAAACTAACCGCCCCCATCAGCAGGTAATGCCATAGAGCAACGGAGATTCCGGTGGCTGAAGCAAAGGCGGGATCGAAGGTAGTGAGGAATAGTTCTTTATAACCGATCAATATAAAGCACAGGACCACCAGAAAAACCATACCCATGATATAGATAACCCGGGGCCCCATGATCCGCCCGCTATCGGTGATCCAAAGGTCAATCGGGACATAGGCAATTTCTCCATACAGCACACAATCCTGGTCCAGATCGACCTGGCCGGCGAATACTGAGATCAGAATCACGCCCAGGGCAAACAACCAGGTAAAGGTTACTCCAATAGCCGCATCGGTTTGCAGACGTGCTTTGGTATGAAAGAATTCAATCAGGAAAGTAGTTAGGATGCCCAGGATACCTGCCCCCAGCAGCATACTCACTGGTTCGCGGGAACCACTGACGAAAAACGCGATCACGATTCCCGGAAGTACCGCATGGCTGATGGCATCGCCAATCATGGCCATTTTACGCAGGATCAGGTAACATCCCAACAAGCCACAGGGAATGGCCACTAAAGATCCGGCGAGTATAATCCAAAAAGCATCCATCAGAGTTTGCGATAGGGGATTTCAGACTGATGCGGATCCAGGGTGGGGAATCGTAACTTTTCTTCCAGCCGCCGTTCCAGTTCCGGGGTAATAATGTGTTCGATGGTCTCAGCATCTTCATGTACATGGTCCGGTGCAATGCGCAGGTATTCGGTAAGGTATAATTCCCAGAGGCGGTGCAGCTTGGTAATCCGCTGCCCTTTGCGCTTGCCGGCTCTGGTATAAGCCCATCCTTTCGCTGAAGTCTTCAGGAATCCCTGCTTGTACAGATTCTTCAATCCTTTCTTAAGTCGGGCAATTTGGAATGGTCTGCGGGCGATGATCTCCGCCATTGACCGGGATTGATAATAACTGCCTTCAGTTTCTCCCAACTGGTAAAAAAGCTTTAGGATATTCTCTTCCAGCATCTGGTTCTGGAATTTCCTTTGGGTGAAGAACCGAAACAAAATACCTTTTCGAGGGGCCAGGAAAAAGCTCAGCACCGCGATAATGGAGATCACCATTACGATCCAGGGACCGGTGGGCATGGCCGGGGCCACATAGCTGATGTAGGCTCCTACCAAACCGGAAAACGCTCCTAACCCGGCGGCCAGCCAGATCATCACTTTTAATTTGTCGGTCCAGAACCTGGCAGCTGCGGCCGGGGTAATCAACATAGCAGCCATCAACACCACCCCAATGGCCTGGATTCCTGCTACCACTGCCAGTACGGTTAAAGTGGTAAGCACCAGTTCCAGCGCACGCACCGGGAAGCCAATGCTGTGGGCGAAATTTTCATCGAAAGCAATGAGAGCAAACTCTTTGAAAAACAGCCAAATGGCAGCGATCAGGATCACCGCTATGGAACTGAAAACGATCAGATCTTTTCCAATCAGACTGGCGGCCTGACCAAAAAGAAAGTGATCCAGGCCGCTTTGAGCAGCATTTCCTGATTTTTGTATCACCGTCAGCATCAGGATGCCAATGCCAAAGAATACCGATAAAATAAGCCCAATGGCGGTATCTTCTTTGATTTTCGATTTGTGGGTAATATAGTCAATCAGCACCAGGCTGAGCCAGCCGGTAGCAAATGCACCGATAATCAGGTAAAGTGGGTTTTTTACCCCTGAGAGCAAAAAGGCCAGGCAAACACCGGGCAAAACCGAATGTGCCACAGCATCCCCTACCAGGGCTTTCTTCTTCAACAGGGTGAAGGTGCCCACGATGGCAGAACTGGCCGCCAACAGGATGGACCCAATGACTACATAACGGACATTGGGATCAGAAAGAGACAAAAAATCCAACAAATGCTCCATGAATTATTTAATACTCAAAACTCAAAACTCAAAACTCCATGCTCCATGCTCCATGCTCCATGCTCCATGCTCCATGCTCCATGCTCCATGCTCCATGCTCCATGCTCCATGCTCCATGCTCCATGCTCCATGCTCCCTAACCCTTTTCTCTGCTGGGGAATTCCTTTTTAGTAAGCAGGGCTCCCACTTCTGCCAAGAGTGTCAGTTTACCACCATAGGTTTCCTGTAGCAGCTCCGGTGTGAGCACCTGATCCGCCGGGCCGCTGGCAATCAACCTTAGATTGAGCAGTACCACCCAATCGAAATATTCTTGGGCGGACTGCAGGTCATGATGAACCACCACCACCGTCTTGCCTTGTTTGGACATGGTTTTCATCAGGTTAATAATGGCCCGTTCCGTCGCAGCATCTACTCCGGCAAAGGGTTCATCCATAAAATAGAGATCTGCTTCCTGCGCCAGGGCCCTGGCCAAAAATACCCGCTGCTGTTGCCCTCCGGAAAGTTGTGAGATCTGGCGATTGGCATAATCCTGCATATCAACCTGTCTCAAACATTCCAAAGCCACTTCTTTGTCGGCTTTCCGGGGTCTGGTAAATAAGCCTAGCTTGCCATACCGCCCCATCAATACTACATCGGTAACGGAAGCGGGAAAGTCCCAGTCAACCGATTCTTTCTGGGGCACATAGGATACTCTTGACCGAACCTGCTCCAGATCCTGGTCGAACATTTTTACATAGCCGCTGCTGATTTCTACCAATCCCATCATGGACTTGACCAGGGTGGATTTTCCGGCACCATTGGGCCCGATAATGCCAATAATAGCAGCATGAGGCAGCGTCAGATCGATATCCCACAACACAGGCTTCCGGTTATAGGAAACGGTAATATCGTGTAATTCTACTACTGGATTTTCTACCTGGTGTATCATTTTAAAGCCTGGGTTATAGTCCGTACGTTGGCATTTACCATGCCGATATAAGTTCCCTCAGGGGTGTTTTTTGCTCCCATCGCATCGGAAAATAAGCTGCCGCCAATGCGCACATCGTGACCCTGATTCTGACATCCTTCCACCACTGCCTGGATGGAGCGTTCCGATATGGAAGTCTCTATGAATACTGCCCGGATATTGCGCTCCATAATAAATTGTACCAGATCAGTAATGTCTTTCAGTCCGAACTCAGTTAGGGTGGATAATCCCTGCAGTCCTCTGACTTCAATATCATAAGCCCTGCCAAAATATTCGAATGCATCGTGTGCAGTAATCAACACCCGTTGCTGGTAGGGAATTTGCGCAATTTCCGTTAAAACCTGCTGATGCAGTGAGTCCAGTCGTTTTAAATAGTTGTCTGCATTCTGCCTGTAATAGCCTGCATTTCCAGGGTCGAGTTCCTGTAAGGTACCGGCAATTTTAGCCACTGCCTGTTTCCATAATGCAACATCAAACCAGATGTGAGGATCGTAAGCATTCTCATACAAGGGGCTGTTCAATAATTGAGCGGGATTTATATCGCTGCTGACTGCAGTAACCGGTTTAATTCGACCCAATTTCTCAAGTACCTCGCCCATTTTACCTTCCAGTAACAGTCCATTGTAAAACACCAGGTCGGCATTGCGTAACTTCTTTAGGTCACCCTGGGTGGCTTTGTACAGGTGCGGATCAACTCCCGGACCCATTAAGGCGGTTACTTCCAATGAATCTCCCCCAACATTAGCTACCGCGTCAGCGATCATGGTAGTGGTGGTAATCACCTTCAACTTGCTATTCGAAGACTGATCGGAGGATTGCTGACAAGCGAGCATCAACAATGATAATCCCAGTATAAGGTATTTTCCGGGGAGCATCATCAGTTCTCCTGGACCAGTATGTTCTGACCTACTTCATTAGAAATAAACACCACGGTGGACTGATCGATCTGAATCTGCATAGAGTTATCAAATTCTTCCTTCTCCAAAATCTTAACCCCGGCACCCAGGTAGGCGCCCAGCTTGTCAAGATGCCGCAGAAAAGCAGGACTGCTGTCTTTCACTGCACGAATAATGGCTTCGGCGCCCAGGTCCAGTTGATGCAGTGGTTTTTGCGGCTTGGTGTTAATCACTCCCTGGGCATCGGGAATGGGATCTCCATGAGGATCAACTTTAGGATGCCCTAAAAACGCATCAAGTCTTTCGATAAGCAGGGGAGATTTTATATGTTCCAGTTGTTCGGCAACGTCGTGGACCTCATCCCAATTGAAATTCAACTGTTCCACTAAAAATACCTCCCACAACCGGTGTTTTCGAATAACTTTTAGCGCTGCTTCTTTTCCTTCTTTCGTAACTTTAACTCCTTGATATTTAGTATATTGTATTACTCTTTTTCGATCCAATTTCTGGATCATATCACTTACAGAAGCGGGTTTGGTATGAATTGCGTCGGCGATGGCATTGGTGGAAACCTGGGCTTGTCCACCTTCCGACAGATGGTAGATTGCCTTTAAATAGTTCTCTTCAACCAGACTAAGCATTGAATTTATTTTTTTAGTCTTCAAATATAATATAATTTAGAATCATCTAAAAATATATTTCACTGATATTGAAAAAAAGAATCTAATAGTGACTGGTAATCTGTGGAACCATCCCTGGTAGCGGAAAGATATCTCAAAGTGAACACAATGTAAGGCGTCAACCCAATTGTCCAGCGCATTTCCAGTATTGATCAGTTTTAGTTACCTTCTTAAAGTATATAAATAAAGACTTTAATTGCTGACCAATTTACCTACCATGAAAAACCAGCACCATTCATCATCCGAATCAAATCTTTCCCGAAGAAAAGCACTCAAGAATATTG
>BQJT01000215.1 GCA_021604845.1 Cyclobacteriaceae bacterium | reverse complement strand
AAAACTCCGCGTGCATTCTATTGGGCAACACTACGTATATAATATCAATTTCCGGATTATTGGCTATATCATCATAATTATGGTAGTTGTAAACATTCTGAGGTTTCAGATTATACTCTTTGGTCCACTTTTCTGCTTTTTCTGGGGTACCGGTTACCACTCCAGACAGGAAACAATTTGTGGTTTCTTTTAATGCAGGTCCCAACATACGCGTGCTGTAGTTACCCAACCCTACCAGGGCAACTCCCAATCTGCCTTGATTTGTGCTCAGGCAAGAAGCCATCGAAGGCATGGCCAGCATGGCTCCGGTAAGTATTCCGGTATCTTTAATGAACTGGCGGCGTGAATGGTATTCTAATTTCATGATTGGAAAGAAAATTGAGGTTAAAAATTTAAAGCTTCTCTAAAATAATAATTTGTAAGATTATAATTGGGATGGCAATCTGAAAGCTGCGGCAACAATCATCGCACCCTTAACTCATCACCGATAATTCTCCATTCATCACAAAAAAATCGTTTCTTTGTAACTTTAATTTTTTTACAGGACTATGGCAAGAATATTAACCGGCATTCAAAGTACCGGGAGACCGCATTTGGGAAATTTGCTGGGTGCCATTATCCCGGCAATCGAACTATCCAAACAGCAGCATAATCAGTCACTCTTCTTTATAGCCGACCTGCACTCACTTATCCAAATAAAAGATCCTGAAATTCGCAGGGAAAATACCAACGCCACCGCCGCTGCCTGGATTGCTTGTGGCATGGATACCGATCAGCAGATTCTGTACCGCCAATCGCGGATTCCTGAGGTATGCGAACTGACCTGGTATCTTAACTGTTTCACCCCTTTCCCTATGTTGGCCAATGCCCATTCCTTTAAAGACAAAAGCAGCCGGCTGTCGGATGTAAACGCCGGTTTATTTACCTACCCGGTTTTAATGGCCGCTGATATTATTCTGTATGATGCCGACATCGTACCGGTAGGAAAGGATCAGAAGCAGCACCTGGAAATGACCAGGGATATTGCCGGTAGTTTTAACAACCAGTACGGAGACACATTTGTATTGCCTGAAGCAAAAATTGACAAATCTGTGATGACAATTCCGGGTACCGACGGGCAGAAAATGAGTAAGTCGTATAACAACACCATCGACATATTTATGGCCGATAAGCCCCTGAAAAAAACCGTGATGTCCATCATTACCGACAGTACTCCGTTGGAAGACCCAAAAGACCCTGATACCTGCAATGTCTTTGCATTGTATAAGTTACTGGCCACTCCGGAACAAACTCAGGCAATGAGAAACAATTATACCGCCGGAAATTATGGCTATGGCCATGCTAAGAAAGCATTATTCGAATTGATCCTGGCGCGGTTTGCTAAAGAAAGGAATATTTTCAATGAATTGATGGCGAACCCTGATGAAATTAACCGGCAACTGGAGCACGGAGAAAAGAAGGCTACCGCAATCGCCAGGGAAGTGCTGCAAAGGGTGCGAAGAAACCTGGGATACAGTAGTTAAGGCAGCAACGGCAACGGCATAGAGCATGGAGCATAGAGCATAGAGCATAGAGCATGGAGCATGGAGCATGGAGCATGGAGCATGGAGCATGGAGCATGGGGCATAGAGCATGGAGCATGAGCATGGAGCATGGAGCATGGAGCATGGGGCATAGAGCATGGAGCATGGGGCATGGGGCATGGGCATGAGCATGGAGCCGGGAGCATGGAGCATGGAGTATGGAGCATGAGTGGGAGTGCTCATTGCATTGTATGCCTACATCTGCCGGAAGGCTGGCTCAACATTGTTGCCCCTGCTGAAATCCTAAATGCGTGCCTGCCGGAAGGCTGGCCCAGCTAATAAGCGACGGTTCTCAGCTACTTCTCAGGCCAAACCAGGAATCTTTTCTCCCGGTTCACCTGTACAATCAGTCTCGGAGGGGTGGGCAATAATACCATTCTTGTTAACTGGTTCGGGTACTCATCCAGGATAACGGGCACCCCCTCCTTCAGGTCAACATCGTATGATTCCTCTCCGCTGGAGCCTTTCACTTTTACATATGATTTTGCCAGATAAGCTATGGGTAGTAAAACATCTGTGTCCGGGCAGATCTTGTCATGTACATCCTGAATAACCTCCTCCATTTCTTCGCCAAAGGACTCCATCCATTCATCTTCCAGATCATGTAGTTCTTCTTCCAACTGGTCATAGCGGGGGTCCTGATAACCCAGGTCCCTAAGTTGGTTTTTCTTTTTTACGATATTAATCAACCATTGATCTAGTGCTTCTAAATCCATATACTTTGGGTTCAGCTTTTTTACTGACGACTAAAATTTTATTTACTTTGCAAGTAAATAAAATTACCACACATCAATAGCCATGAATCAAGATTTTCTACCACTAAAAGGAACTGACCATATTGAGTTTTATGTCGGCAATGCTAAACAATCTGCGCACTACTATCAACACGCCTTCGGTTTTGAATTAGTTGGTTATGCAGGACCGGAAACCGGTAGTCGTGAAAAAGTATCTTATGTCCTTCAGCAAAGTAAGGTCAGACTGGTGTTGACATCCTCCCTGAAACATGATTCAGCGATAAGCAAACACGTAGCACTGCATGGCGACGGGGTTAAGGTGCTGGCCCTTTGGGTAGACGATGCTGAAAAAAGCTACCTGGAAACGGTTAAACGGGGAGCAGATTCCTATTTCGAGCCGCAGTTACTTGAGGATGAAAACGGACGGGTGATGGTAAGTGCAATAAAAACCTACGGTGAAACCATTCATAAATTTGTGGAGCGTGTGGATTACAATGGGCCATTTTTACCGGGATTCCGAAAATTGTCATCAAAGTTTAACACGGTTCCCGTAGGTTTAAAATACGTTGACCATTGTGTGGGAAACGTTACCCTGGGGGAAATGAATCAATGGGTGAAGTTCTACCAGGAAGTTATGGGATTTAACCTGCTGGTCACCTTTGATGACCAGGACATCTCAACCGAATATTCGGCATTAATGTCAAAAGTAGTTGCAAATGGCAACGGTTATATAAAGTTTCCTATAAATGAACCTGCAAAAGGAAAGAAAAAGTCTCAAATCGAAGAATACCTTGAATATTATCGAGGCCCGGGAGTCCAGCATATTGCACTTGCAACCGATGACATTTTGAAAACGGTTTCTGAACTTCGCAGCCGGGGTGTGGACTTCCTTCATGTCCCTGAGGTTTATTATGATGATCTAATTGAACGTGTGGGTACCATAGATGAAACCACCCAGTCTTTAAAAAATCAAAATATCCTGGTCGATAGAGATGAGGAGGGGTATTTGTTGCAGATCTTTACCAAGCCAGTTCAGGACCGGCCAACAGTTTTTTACGAAATAATCCAACGTAAGGGAGCAAAATCTTTTGGAAAAGGAAACTTTAAAGCTTTATTTGAAGCAATTGAACGGGAACAGGCGCTTAGAGGTAACCTTTAATCTAAAACACTCTTGAAAATGGTCGATCAAGCAATACAACAAAAAGTGGATCAATGGCTTAACAGCAGTATTGATCGGGAAAGCAAGCTTCAAATCGAAGAACTTCAGAAAGATCCTAAGACACTTACAGATGCTTTTTATAAGGACCTCGAGTTTGGCACCGGTGGTTTGCGTGGAATTATTGGGATCGGGTCAAACAGAATCAATAAGTACACTATTGGCAAGGCCACCCAGGGTTTGGCAAATTATCTGAACCAATCATTTTCTTCTTCCGATATCCAGGTAGCCATAGCCTATGACAGCAGAAACAAAAGCGATTACTTTGCCAAGGTTACTGCACAGGTTTTTGCTGCCAATGGAATAACCGTACATCTTTTCGAATCTTTACGACCTACACCTGAATTAAGCTTTGCAATTCGGGAACTTAAGTGCCAGGCGGGAATCGTAATCACTGCTTCGCACAACCCCAAGGAGTACAACGGCTATAAAGCCTATTGGAATGACGGAGCACAACTTGTACCTCCACACGATAAGAATGTAATGGCACAGGTAGGTGCAATCGAAAGCTTTGACCAGATAAAGTTTGAAGGCAATCAGCAGCTTATCAAGTCCATAGGCACTGAAATAGATGAAAAGTACCTTTCAATGATCGAAGGGTTAGTGGTAAACAACCAGGTAATCAGTCAGCAACACGACCTGAAAATAGTATACAGCTCAATACATGGCACTGGTATTACTATGGTACCTGAAATCCTGAAAAGAATTGGTTTCAGCAATGTAACCATAGTTGAGGAACAGGCTGAACCCGATGGCAACTTCCCTACAGTGGTATATCCTAATCCTGAAGAACAGGAAGCAATGAGTCTGGCACTTGCCAAAGCCGGGGAGATCGATGCTGATCTTATTATGGCTACTGACCCTGACACCGACCGGGTGGGGATCGGAGTCAAGAACCATCACGGGGAATTTCAATTGTTGAATGGTAACCAGGCAGGGGTTTTGTTAATCCATTATCTTTTGGATCAGTGGAAAGCTAATAACAAGATTAGTGACAGCAACTACATCGTTAAGACCATTGTCACCACCAACCTTATCGATGACATCGCAGCAGCTTATCAGGTCGATTGTTTTAACACTTTAACCGGGTTTAAATGGATCGCTGAAATCATAGGGAAATTGGAGGGTAATCGGGAATTTATTGTCGGTGGTGAAGAAAGCTACGGATATATGGTCGGTGAAGAAGTAAGGGATAAAGACGCAGTGGCGTCTTGTGCTATTCTGGCCGAGTTGGCAGCCTATTGTAAGCAAGACGGGCAATCAATGTTTGACCGGCTAATATCTATTTACCAGCAATACGGTTACTACAAAGAATCTCTGATTTCCATTACTAAGCCTGGTAAATCAGGGGCAGAAGAAATACAGGAGATCATGAAGAATTTGCGCCAGAACCCTCCAAAAAGTTTCGCGGAATCTCCAATTGTTAAGATCATGGATTATCAAAGTAGTGAGGCTTTGGATGTGGCCAGTAATAACCTTGAAAGAATTGAACTTCCAAAATCGAATGTGCTTCAATTTCTTACCAGCGATGGGAGTAAAATCTCCGCTCGTCCCTCTGGTACCGAACCAAAAATAAAATTTTACATAAGTGTAAAAGGCCGGTTGGCAAGTTACGCCGACTTCGATTCCTCCTCGCAGCTATTGGATCTTAAAATTGATCAGATAAAACAAAATCTCAAGGATTTTTCAAGTTAGTTACATGCAAGCCTATAGGTGTTAGAACACCAGTTATTCCAACGAATAATGGAGATTTAAGTATTTTCTTACATGCCCTCCCATCGCAGGAATTAGTCCAGGGTAAATAGGGGTTTAATTGGTAAATTCATAAACTCAACCGCTAGTCTATGATTATCAGGAAACCATCTGGAGTATCACATTTATCTGAAATACAACGACTTAGGAGACAGAATAGGAGATTAGCAGCCGTAAACAAGCAATTGAAATCTGAAAACGAGCTTCTCAATCAGCTGGTGGGGTCAACCAAAGTCGGAATGTTTGTAAAGAATGAAGAAAATGCCTTTGTCTATGTAAATCAAGCATTTTGCCAACACCTTCAGGTTTCATCTCAAGAGATCCTTAGCAAGCAATCTCACAAAATTTCTGATGAGGTGAAAAGGTATACCCGGGACGATAAAAGAGTATATAAAACCCGGAACATTATATTTAATCTGATTGAAGATAAGGACAATGATACCTGGATTGAAACGGTAAAATTCCCCTGGATTGATGGGCATGGCCAATTGAAAGGTATATATGGGTTTACTTATGATATTTCTGAACATGTTCGAATTGAAGAAGGGCTTCGTGAAACCCGGATTGATCTGAAAAAATCGAATTTAGTCAATGAGGCACTGAGGCAATTCTCCTATGCGGCCTCACATGATCTGCAGGAACCTTTAAGATCAGTACAGGGGTTTCTAAATATCATCCAATTAGAATTCGGCTCCCAGTTGGCACCCGAAGCGAATACATATCTTACAAAAGCTGAAGATAGTTTAAAAAGAATGCAGCAACTTATAAAGGACATCCTGGATTACGCTGTGATCAATGGAGCAAACTATCATCTGGAACCAGTAAACCTCAACCAGATTATTGAAGAGGTTTTAAATAATTTATATCAGGTAGTGAAGGAACATCGGGCTGAAATTAAGGTTGAACAACTCCCTGAAATCCATGGTAACGCCAGTTTATTACATCACTTTTTTCAGAACATGTTCTCAAACTCTTTTAAATACCGGTCTCCTGGCCTCAACCCGCAAGTACGAATTTATTCGAAGCAGGATAAGAATAAAATCGTAATCGGTATAGAAGATAACGGGATCGGGATAGACCCGATCCATTTCAACGAAATTTTCAAACCATTTAAAAGACTGCACCGGCAATCTGAATACGCAGGATCCGGTATCGGCCTGGCCACCAGCAAAAAAATTGTAAAGATCCATGATGGAAAACTCTGGGTTGAGTCCTCCCCGGGTAACGGTACTACCTTTTTCATGGAAATTCCTAAAAAATAACCAGTATTGAAGCTGATCTCGTGGGCATTTTTTAGCTTTATTCCAAAATAATGGAAATCAGGGAAAACGTATCACTAAAGCACCTCAACACTTTTGGTATTGATGTCAAAGCCCGCTATTTGGCTGAAATTGGAGAAGAAAGTGAAGTGAAAACCACTTTGAATAGTTATGGAACTAAACCCCAGCTACTCATTCTGGGCGGTGGAAGCAACGTCCTGTTTGCCGGACATTTTGAAGGACTGATTATCAAAAACAACATATTGGGCAGGGAATTGCTGAAAGAGGATCATGATTATGTCTGGGTAAAGCTGGGAGCTGGTGAAAACTGGCATGACATCGTACTTTGGGCCATAGAAAATGGGTGGGGTGGTATTGAAAACCTGAGCCTAATTCCTGGAACAGTAGGAGCAGCTCCCATGCAAAATATAGGTGCCTATGGGGTTGAGATATGTTCTGTTTTCGAAAAGCTTGAAGCAATTGACCTTAGTACTTTAAAATTACGGGTATTCGACGCCAATGATTGTCAATTCGGATATCGCCATAGTGTTTTCAAAGGGGCTTTAAAGAATCAGTACCTAATCACACGGGTAGTACTTAAACTACAAAAGCACCCGGTATTCAATACGTCTTATGGTGCGGTCTCACAGACATTAAAAGCACGTGGAATTAAGGAATTAACCCTTAGGAATATTAGTGACGCCATTATTAGTATTCGGGAAAGCAAGCTTCCTAACCCAGATACTATTGGAAACGCCGGCAGCTTTTTCAAAAACCCAACAGTCGATCGTAATATTTACAATAATCTTAAAACCGCTTATGCAAATATTCCAAATTATCCTACGGAAGATGGGTTAGTAAAGATACCTGCGGGCTGGCTGATCGAGCAATGCGATTGGAAAGGTTTTCGTAAGGGTGCCATTGGTGTTCACAAAAATCAGGCACTGGTTTTGGTAAATTATGGAGGGGCGAATGGTGAAGATCTGGTGCAATTGTCTAAAGAAATTCAGTCTTCGGTTAATGCTAAGTTTGGCATTGAATTGACCCCTGAGGTGAATATTGTCTGAGTTTTGAGTTTTTAGTTTTTAGATTTTAGATTTTAGATTTTAGATTTTAGATTTGCTGCTGGTCTTGATTGATATTCAAAGATTGCTGTATACCTGTTAAATTCTGTTATTCTTTTTAAGCCTTTACTGTGTTGGGGAGATCCGCCATTCTCAACCCCAGGCGGTGCGC
>BQJT01000214.1 GCA_021604845.1 Cyclobacteriaceae bacterium | reverse complement strand
GAAGAGTTGTATACACTTGAGCACGCCATCACCAGGTTTTGCTTTCCGAAAGTACGATATCAGCACGAAATTATCCCGGTCAGCGCTAAGCGATCTATAATTATTTATACTATTTTTGAAAGCGAAATTAAACCCCACTATATCCTGCTGAATCATGGAAACAACCATCGACAGGGATATATCAGATTGGCGGATCGGAGTGTCAAGGCAAGCAAAGAAATGAAAGAAATACTGAGAAGGGAGCGAAAGCCAGCGGCGGTACGCTTTACTTATGGAGAGAAGGAAAAAGTATTGTTAAAATATCTTGATAAGCACGATTTCATTACCCTCAAAAATTTTTCGGATTTAGCCGGTATCAGACCCTACCTGGCTTCCCGGACGCTGGTCACTCTGGTACTGGCTAAAGTACTTCAGATAATCCCCCGTGAAGGAGAAGATTGGTATTGTTTTAATGGAGTGATTGCATGAGTGACCGGTCTATTACAAAATTTACTAATACTAAGGTCTGTTAAATTATATGACTAAGGAAAAGAAAATATTTGTGCTGGATACTTCGGTAATCCTTTATGCGTCGGATGCGATTATGAATTTTGCCGAGCATGATGTTGGCATACCAATAACAGTGCTGGAGGAACTGGATAATTTCAAAAAGGGCAATGATATCAAGAATTTTGAAGCCCGGGAATTCATCAGGCTGCTGGATAAACTGTCCATGGACCATACGCTGCAAAACTGGATCCCGCTAAATGGCCGATCAAAAGGAAAGTTCAAAGTGTTGATGAGTGTCGGCAGTAAGTTGGATGCGACAAAGATCTTTGATGAAGAAAAAGCCGATCATAAGATCCTTAATGCAGCCCTCCATTTAAAAGAGGAGGAAAAAACCCGTAAGGTTATACTGGTTACAAAAGATATTAACCTCCGGTTAAAAGCAAAATCCCTGAACCTGATCGCTGAAGATTATGAAACCGGGAAGATAAAAAATGTCAGCACGTTGCACAGCGGTAAAACCGTGATAGAACATGTTGACACCGACGTTATCAATGGCCTTTATGAGGAGGGAAAATGCACACCGGATTCCATTCTTAATAATGAAAAGCCCATCTGTAACGATTATTTCATTCTCAAAAGCCCCAAAAACTCTGTGCTGGCTTATTACAATCCTGTGGAGGGCTCCATACAGAAGGTCGAGAAAAAGCCGGTTTACGGAATAAAGCCTCGGAATGCTGAGCAAACTTTTGCTATTCATGCGATACTTAATCCTGAAGTGCGTTTGGTGACACTACAGGGTGTTGCAGGCACCGGAAAAACTTTGCTGGCGTTGGCTGGTGCACTGGAACAGAGGAGAAACTTCAAGCAGATCTATTTGGCCAGGCCCATTGTTCCGCTTAGTAATAAAGATATAGGTTACTTGCCCGGGGATATCAAATCCAAGTTGAACCCTTACATGGAGCCTTTGTGGGACAACCTCAAATTTATCCAGAGCCAGTACGGGGATACTGATAAGGAGGCCACCCGGTTAACGGATATGGTTAACAATGAAAAACTGGTGATCACACCTCTGGCATACATTAGGGGCCGCAGTCTTTCCAATATCTTTTTTATTGTAGATGAGGCTCAGAACCTGACTCCACATGAGGTTAAAACCATTATTACCAGGGCTGGAGAAGGTACCAAGATCCTTTTTACCGGAGATATTCATCAAATTGACACCCCATACCTGGATAGTCAAAGTAACGGACTAAGCTACCTAATCGACCGAATCAAAGATCATCCGCTCTATGCGCATGTGACGCTGGAAAAAGGAGAGCGGTCCGAATTGGCAAATTTGGCCAATGAGCTTTTGTAAGTTTTTAGTATTGAATTTTTAGATTCGAGTGGTGATTTTGTGACCATCGGTCAATTAACGGCAGTTTACTGCGCACTTAGCTAAAGTGTAGATTGGGCAAAAAGATTCTGCAATTATTAACATTTCTATGGAGTTTTCCTCGAAAGAATTACAATACATCCAGGACCAGCAGTTCTTATTGACCAAAATTGAGATTGGTAAGAAGATTCTGCAGCTTCTGGGATCCGTTGAACAGCAGCTACAACCGATTATTAAAAAACATAGCTGGCCTGAGGGAGTTATGGCAAAATCCGGCAAGATCAGCAAAGGTGAACTGTATTTGGGTCTTCCCTATTATGTATTGGATTATCCCAGAAGTTTCAGTAAAGAAGGGGTCTTTGCATTCCGCACCATGTTCTGGTGGGGTAACTTTTTCAGTAGTACCCTTCAAATAAGTGGGAGCTATCTGGAACAAAAACGTTTAGTTTTAAGAAACTCTATTTCTGGAATACATTCCTCAAAGGCTTACATTTGTGTAAACGAATCTCCCTGGGAGCATCATTTTCAGCCAACTAATTATCTTCCGATTGCCAAAATGGAATTGGATCGTTTAGACACGATGTTGATGAAAAGCCCATTTATTAAACTTAGCTATTGTTGGGACCTTCAAGAATACTCAAAGCTCCCGTTCCTGGTGAAACAAGCATTTTCCGAAATGGTGACCTGGCTGCAAGAATAATTGCGTAAGCGGCGAAATTGAAACCTGAGGGATGTTCCCGGGAACCATATTTAGTGAATAATCGCTAAATTGCCTTAGTTCACATTCCCAAGATGAAAGCAACAGCATCGATCTTATTGACGGTTTTGGGGTTGGTGCTATTTGGACAGACGCCGAATACACTGAACCGTCCCGCTACCTTTGCCATTGCACTTGAGCAGGAACCTGAGATTGATGGTGAAGTACTAAATGATCCGCTGTGGCAGGAATTAGTACCCGTTACCGAAATGATTCAGATGAGGCCGGATCAGGGCCTAGCTGCCAGCGAAAATACCGAAATAAGAATAGCCTACACCGCTGATGTATTCTATTTATCAGTAGTCTGTTATGACCAGCAACCAGATAAGCTGGTAGTAGCCGATGCGCGTCGCGATGCCTCACTTGATGATACTGACAGTTTTCTTTTCATATTGGATACCTACAACGATGGCCAAAACGGGTTTCTATTTGGTACCAATTCCCTGGGGGTTGAATACGATGGGCAGGTGGATAACGAAGGACAGGGCAACTTTAATAATAACCGGCAACAGGGAGGTACCATTGGTGGGTTTAATATAAACTGGGACGCTTCATGGACGGTAAAAGCGAAAGTAGGTGACTATGGATGGAGCGCAGAATTTGCTATACCTCTTAGCACATTACGGTTTAATTCCGGGGACAATCAAACCTGGGGGATTAATTTTCAACGGAATATTCGCAAAAACAATGAAATCGCATTCTGGGCGCCTTTACCTCTGACATTTGATATCAAGCGATTGTCTCTGGCTGGTAAACTAAATGGGCTGAACTTGAGAAGTCCAGGGAACCTGAAAATTATACCCTATATTCTGGGAGAGGCCTCCAAGGATTTTGAATTAGAAGACCCTGAAACCAACTACCGTGCGGATGCCGGGCTGGATGTAAAATACAGTATTACCCCCAGCCTTACGCTGGACCTTACTTATAATACAGATTTCGCACAGGTGGAAGTGGACAACGAGCAAGTCAACCTGGATCGATTCAATTTGTTCTTTCCGGAAAAACGACCCTTTTTTCTAGAAAATGCAGGTCAATTTAGTATCGGCAGCCCCGGTGAAGTGGATCTTTTTTTCAGCAGAAGGATTGGTATTAGTGATAGTGGAAGCGTCGTGCCAATTATAGGCGGTGCCCGTCTATCTGGCAAGATCAAAGATACCTATGTTGGCTTTCTTTCAATGTTTACAGAAGAACTTATAACGGATCAAGAGAACATAGAAACTACTAACTACTCAATGGTGCGGGTAAATCACCAGTTTGCACAGCGATCAGCGGTTGGTGCGGCATTTATGAGCCGGCAAAGTTTGGGAGGTTTGAACGAGGAATTGTTGCCCACCAACCCTAATGAATATAATCGAACTTTCGCACTAGACGGCAGGTGGGGGCTGGGAAAGAAAGCACAGCTTTCCGGATATTATGCACAAACCAAAACCCCCAGGGTAAACGAAAATCAATACTCCTATAATTTCAGGGCTAATTACAATTGGAATGGCTGGCTGATCAATGCTGCCTATACTGAAGTCGCGGAAAACTTCAATCCTGAAATGGGCTTTTTGTTACGAGAGTCGTTCAGAAAACCTGAATTCCTGGTTTTTAAAACAATTCGGGCTAAGGAGGGAAATAAAATGAAATTCCTGGAGAATAGACCTCACGTTAGTTACCAGGGATATTGGAATTTTGATGATTTTCTGGTGTCAAGCCGTTTGCACATTGATAATCATTGGGTGTGGCGCAGTGGGTTTGAAATTCATACCGGGATAAATCTAACCACCGAAGGGGTAGTAGCGGATTTTGAGATCTTTGAGGATGTGATTGTACCGGCGGACACCTATAATCACGCAGAAGCTCAATTAGTCTTCAGCACAAACCAAAGCAAAAATGTCTATATCAGTACTCGTCACATTCTGGGAGGATCATTCGGCGGTACCAGATATATTAACAGTGGGACTTTCGGGTTGAGGATTGGGGATCGGTTTAACTCGGAATACTCGTTGCAGCTAAACAATTTTGATCTACCCGGTGGCAAGTTTAACGCCACTGTCTTCGGCACCCGTCTCTCCTATTCTTTCACTCCCAGAATTTTTACCCAGGGACTTATCCAATTTAACAGCGTTTCTGATATTTGGTCAGCTAATATCAGATTTGGATGGCTTCAACAGGCCAACACAGGACTTTTTGTGGTGTTCAACCAGGTTAATGGTGATGGAACTACTAATAATCGAAGTTTTACTGTTAAATACAGTAGAATGTTTGATATACTGAAGTAAGGAGTGAGTTGGTGAGTTGGTGAATTGGTGAGTTGGTGAGTTGGTGAATTGGTGAGTTATTGAGTTGGTGAATTGGTGAATTGGTGAATCGTGGAACCCGCTCGTCACAAGCCGTCACCCTAATCCGCTGGTTCAACAGGGTAATTTACCATAATAGCCCTTGCCAGTCTATTAATACGTTCTTCGCGGTTTTTTGTATTTTCATTGATGGTGCCCGAAGCAACTCCCTGCCAAATCAACTTCTTGCTGCCGGCATCGAAGACATCTACCACCAAAGTGCCCACCAGGTAATGATTCTCCTGATATCGGGTGGTGGACATTCCTCCACCCCAACCCCATCTCGGGTAACCATAGCCATAGCCATAGCCCATACCACCATAGTAGTCTGAATACGCAGTAGTACTGGTCCTTTCGTCTACCACCACAAATAATGAAACTGTAGCATCCGCCTCACTCTTATCTACGAACTTTACCCCACGTTTAGCAAATTCATTGGTAAACGCTTTTTCGATGCGGGTTTTGTCCAGGTCATTCAGAATCTGATCGCTTTGTTTAGCCCAGCCTAAGTAATGGAAATCCTTGTACTGGGAGAAATCAGTTTCTTTGTCATAATCGCTGGTGATTTTAGTACTTGAACAGCTTACCAGCAGAAAGGTCAGAATTAAACCACTTAATAGTTTTGATATCATAATTGGATTGGTTGGTGCCCAATATAATTAAACAGATAAAATATTGTAAACATAAAGCAATAGTTATTTTAGGTAATCACTAATATTCAGCAGATATTAACCGGTTAAGTAACTTCAAAAAAATGTTTAAAAAACTATTACTTGCATTATTGCTTTTTACTTCCTTTCAAACTTCTTACTCACAGGTATTAATTTCTCTGTTGTTTGGGGACAAATTGAATTCCGATAAGATTGAATTCGGGCTGGAAGGCGGGGCAAACTTTTCTCGTATGTCGGATTTCGAAAGCACAAAATACCAGACATTCTTCAATCTGGGGTTTTATTTTGACATTAAGTTGAAGGATCAGTGGTTTATTTATACCGGGGTTTTGGTCAAATCAAATACGGGGCTCAACAAGTTATCTGAAAACGATCTTTCCATTCTGGATCCTGATGCATTTTATATTAGTTCAGGCGCATACAGCCAAAGAATTAGCTATTTCCATATACCTGTGAATATTAAACACAGATTTAAAAATCACTTTTATTTGCATGCAGGACCTCAGGTGGCCCTGAGAACTAAGGCCTTTGTAAAATTTGAGGGAGAAGAGAATAACAAAACAGTTGAAATAAAAACCGAAAACAAAGACCTTTTTACTCGATTGGAATTCGGCCTGATAGGAGGCGTTGGGTATAAACTTAAAAAGGGACAGGGTATGAATATCGGAATGAAGTATTTTTACGGGCTTACCAATATAATGAAAGAAACTCCAGCAGCCAGGAATAGGAGTATCTACCTGGTAGTGGGTATTCCAATCGGGCGTCATCAACCGGATCAATAGAAGCTCCAGAGTGTGAAGAAACGACTTGATCAAGATCATTTTATAAACTGTAATCAAAATTAGAGCATGCGTTCTGAAAATTTTTATAACCACAATACGCTATTTTGGGTATTATTTCTAATGGCTTATAGCTTAAGCTCAATGGCTCAGTACACCACACGTGAAGTCTCCAAAGCGAAGCAGGCGTATACGGACAGTATAAAACAAGTCGATTATCATTATATTTTTCCCATTCTGGGTCAAAAAACCTACCAGGCGGGTTTTGACATCCCATACCCGGTTGGGATTATGGGTAATATGATGTTTATGGATCAATCGTTGGTGTTTGATGAAATGCAACTTGGCCTTAAAACCGATGATGTAGACCTACCACTAACTGATGTAAATGACTTTATCAATTTTGGTAAAAACACTAATCAGTCCTTTGCGGTTAATGTCAGACCGGACATTTGGGTATTACCATTCCTGAATGTTTACGGAATATTCGGTTACGGTCGATCAAAAACCAATGTACTGTTGGTGGAGCCAGTAGAATTACAAACCAGTATTGAACAAGAATTGAGGACCGCCGGGTTTGGTGTTATGGGTGCATTCGGAATCGGGAAATTTTTTCTGTCACTTGATGGCAACTGGACCTGGAGTAAGCCGGAACTGCTAGACAAACCTGTACGGGTGAGTGTTTTCGGAGTAAGACTGGGAAGAAGCTTTGCCTTTCATAATAAGCCAGACAGAAACATTGCAATTTGGGTCGGTGGAATGCGTGTTCGGATGTCTTCTCTTACCCAGGGAGAAATTTCATTGGCTGATGCACTGCCTCCAGATGTATGGGCGAGAAAAGATGAGATTGTTTCAGAATATTGGGACTGGTACAATGAACTGAGCCCACCTAAGCAAATTCTGGTAGACAATACCCCATTGCCAGAACTGGTAGATCGGCTGGCTCAGGCGGATGGGTCGGCCATAGTTCGTTATGGCATGCAGAAACAGGTGAAAGAAGCATGGAATGGAATTATTGGGATTCAATACCAAATGAATAAGCGATGGATGATCCGTAGCGAAGGGGGAATAATTGGAGACAGAAAATCATTGCTGTTATCGTTGAATTATCGCTTTCTTTGGTAAAACTGATCTTACTGGATTTTCATCCTGCCTGGCGGTCTCTTACTTATTTGAAGAAGCAGCCGTTTAGGAACAAATGAGAACTCAAATTTATGGTGACCCAGTTGCTTCTCTCATTTTTGTCTGGTTGCTCAGATAACTTAATCCGGTATTTTAAAAGGTTAATAAATAAATCAGCAGTAGTACTGGTACCTTTCAATAGTTACTCATATTTCTTAATTTCGCCCTTCGGGTTTTAGTGCATGGCACAGGACGAGCCCGGATTGTAAAACCAGATCTAAGGTCTAAGTTCTGAGATCTAAGATCCGATGGCCCCGTAGTTCAATGGATAGAATAGAAGTTTCCTAAACTTTAGATGCAAGTTCGATTCTTGCCGGGGCTACATAGAATAGCGCGAGCAAC
>BQJT01000213.1 GCA_021604845.1 Cyclobacteriaceae bacterium | reverse complement strand
CCCAAAAAGGGCTTTTTAAAACTAACAAACACAAATTTACAATGCGTAACGTGAAACAATTCTCCGCAAGATTCCCTGTACCCTGCAAGTTGATTCGAATTCAAATTGTTCTCTACGAGTAATTTCAGCCGAGCATAAAATTTTGTCATAATAGGGCCTGTAATCCTATTTGCTCATACATTAACAACAATGTGTGCCCTAAATTTCTTTGCCTCTGGCTTTAAGAAAAGCAATTATTTATCAGAGTCAATTCAATCTAATTATTTACTAAAACTAAACTCAAACACGATGAAAAATTTCAAACCATTATTTATTGCGTTCAGTCTGCTTTTTATAGCATTTTTCTCACTTCAAGGTCAGGAACTTACCTATGGATTCACTAAGGATGGCAACAGCTATACGGCCGTCGCCATTTCGGATTTTACAAGTAACAACGTAACCATTTCTTCTGCTGTTTTTTCGTTCCTATTGCCTGAAGGTACCACTACCAGCCCTTCCGTTCCAAATCTGCCCGATGCAGGAAGCTTTATCAATCAAACCGGTGTTTGGCAAGTTCAAGTATTGAAGCCTTCTGATTATGAAAACTTGGGCTTTGATCCATCTGAATTAGAGGGGAATGATGTATATCTTGTAGTTCTGCACAATGCACCCAGCCCAGTTGTGACAGCTGGACAGGCCATCCCACTCTTTAGTTTTGAGTTGCCAAATGCTTGCGCAGAAGGGCATATCGAAGTGCTGACCAACAACAGTTCCATCCAGCAATCCATCTACAATAATCTGAGTGCTAATTTTAATAATCAGATGTCGATGAGTGTGGATGACGCTTCTTCAGAAGACATCTATAGTGGAAATGATCAGGCAACTTACGCCTATTCTTGCTCCGACGGCTCTATAGACGGTGTCCCTGAAGCTATACACGACAAGGTCAACACAAGGCTGGGTCAAACCATTACCATTGACGTTTTGGCGAATGATGATTTTGGCCTCAACGGACCTGGCAGCGGCTCTATACAAATCACTGGAGCTCCTCAATTTGGAACAGCAACTATCGACAGGGGAGCTGATCTAAATGATCAAAGCGATGACGTCATCATCTATACCCCCTACTTTGGGTTTCTAGGAAAAGATGTATTGACCTACCAAATATGTGATGCCGACGGCGACTGCGCCCAGGCAAAGGTCAGAATTAGAGTTAGACTGTTCTCTGCACTAGAGGAATCAGCTGGCACAGGCTTTGAAGCTAATTTTGATTATACGCCTAATAAGGTTAAAAGCGCGCCAAATCCATTCCGTGACATTACTACCCTTGGATTCGAGATTACTACGCCTGGCCCTGTAAGTATTCACATTTTTTCAAGCCAGGGGCAACTGCTGCAAACATTTGATGGATATTATGATGCTGGAAAACATCAAATCGAACTAAATGCCACAAGCTGGCAAACCTCAGGAATGATTATTTATGATGTTTCTACGCCTGATTACAAAACCAGGGGAAAAATGATTAAAATAGAGGAGTAAGTTAAAAAGTCAGGAGTTTGCCAATGGTAAGCTCCTGGCTAAAAAAAAAGGCTGAAGCCCTACACAAATTGGCAAGACTCCAGCAATTATCCCTAAATTATCTATACAACACCTATCTTCTTTCAAATACAACTTTTTGGGATAACAATTCCTTTCCAGATACTACTTGGATCATATAAGTTCCGCTTGACAGTCCAAGTTTTTCTAGGTTTAAGAAAATAGGCTGTCCCTTGAAAAAATCCACTGTAGCCTTATAAACCATCGCTCCAAAAACAGTATAAACTTTAAGCTCTACTGTCCTATCTTCCATACCAGTTAACAAGACATTAACCGATTCTGCTGTCGGATTCGGATAAATGTTCATTTCTACCGGACTCTCTTCATGGAAGTCTGCTGAAAAGTCTGGGATCATCTCGTCAACTTCATTGTAATCCAACACTTGACCAGAATTATCCTCCTGTAAAAGGCCGTTGTTTTCACAACCAGGACAATTGGTACCTGTATATTGTACGGTCGCCCAAATCATGCTTCCACAATCCAGCATAACCATATAGTAATAAGATTTGATAAAACCGGAACAGTGTCGATCACTAGTAATCTCGCCCCAATACATCGCCGTAACCTCATCACCGCAACCTGAATCATAACGAGCAGCTAGAGCTTCCTCGTCTGGAGGAGGTACCTGGTTCAGGCAAGTCAAATCATCGGCACCAATAAAAGTTATATACGGCAACTGAGTAGCACCAGAATAGGTGACATCACAAATTCTGGATCGACCACATTCATCGCTAATCTCATAAATATAGGTTCTACTAAAATAGATGCAATTATCCGTATCATCAATAGTTTCTATTAACTGCCCGGTTACTATCCCACAGTTATCCTGAAACAATGCTGCTACCCCGGCCGGGTCTGGATCGGGAATATCTCCTACACAAGCCAACCCTGTTACATCTGGTGGACATACCCCTGTTGGGAAACCAAAATCCTGCCCGGAATAAGTTACCTCGCATATTTCTACTTGGCAGCCATTTGTCACTTCATAAACATGTGTTACGGCGAATCCGGAACAATTATCTCCTGTTTCAATAACATTAAGTAGCGTTGCTGTAGTGGTGCCAGAGCAGGCAAAGTTAGCAACTAAAGCAGCAGGGTTAGGATCTGGTACATCTTCCATACACCCCAAATACTCTACGTCTGGTGGACAATTGACCAGAATTGGATCCATACAAGGGCAACCTGCCTGATTAATTATAAGAATATTTAAAACAGCCTGGTCGCAATCCCCATTTGCATCACAGATTTGGTAAATAAAACTGTCATTGCCTGTAAAATTGAAGTCCGGCATATAATCGATCGTATCATCTGTTGGGTCATTCGGCGTACCGTTGTCATTAACCATGGCCGTACCATTGCTCGGCGTACTCATCATCATAATAGGACCCGTTGCAGGACCATCGCCGCCAAATCCATCATTGTTTAATACATCAACATTGATTGCTGTATTTTCATTGGTATTAACATTATCATCAATGGCAACTGGCAAATTGTTGACCGCATTAATCACAAGGTTTACAGTTGCTTGATCACAATCGCCATTAGCATCACAAATTTGATAAGTGAAACTATCATTGCCATTAAAATTCGCGGCCGGAACGTAGTTAATTGTATCATCCGTGGGATCGTTCGGCGTCCCATTGTCATCCACACTTGCCGTGCCGTTGCCTGCTGGACTGGTGATCGTGATTGCGCCCATCCCTGGGCCGTCACCGCCAAAATCATCATTGTTCAAGACATCAATATTAACCGCCATATTTTCGTTGGTGCTTGCATTGTCATCCATCGCTACAGGCAAGTCGTTAACTGGATTAACCGTGACGTTGACTGTCGCCTGATCACAATCGCCATTGGCATCACAAATTTGATAGGTAAAGCTATCATTGCCGTTAAAATTCGCGTCTGGAGTATAGTTGATCGTATCGTCCGTGGGATCGTTTGGTGTCCCATTGTCATCTATACTTGCTGTGCCATTGCTGGCTCCAGTGACGATCGAAATAGAACCGGTGGAAGGGCCATCGCTGCCAAAATTATCATTGTTCAATACATCAATATTCACCGCCATATCCTCATTGGTGGCTGGATTGTCATCTATAGCAACAGGTAAATCATTGACTGCATTAACTACAACATTGACCGTCGCCTGATCACAATCACCATTGGCATCACAAATTTGATAGGTAAAACTATCGTTGCCGCTAAAATTCG
Organism: Cyclobacteriaceae bacterium; assembly: GCA_021604845.1. Taxonomy (GTDB): domain Bacteria; phylum Bacteroidota; class Bacteroidia; order Cytophagales; family Cyclobacteriaceae; genus SZUA-3. The sequence goes on along the minus strand of BQJT01000213.1, from coordinate 4,181 downwards.
TATCTGGCACATAATTGATCGTATCGTCCGTGGGATCGTTTGGTGTCCCATTGTCATCTACGCTTGCTGTGCCGTTGCCAGCTGGACTGTTAATCGTAATTGCACCCACCGCTGGGCCGTCACCGCCAAAATCATCATTGTTTAACACATCGATATTGACTGCCATATTTTGGTTGGTGGCTGGGTTGTCATCTATAGCAACAGGTAAATCATTGACTGAATTAACTACAACATTGACCGTCGCCTGATCACAATCTCCATTGGCATCACAAATTTGATAGGCAAAGCTATCATTGCCGTTAAAATTCGCGTCTGGTACATAATTGATCGTATCGTCCGTGGGATCGTTTGGTGTCCCATTGTCATCTACACTTGCCGTGCCATTACTAGCTGTGCCGGTAATCGTAATTGTACCCATAGAAGGGCCATCACCGCCAAAACTATCATTGTTCAACACATCAATGTTGACCGCCATATCCTCGTTGGTAGCGGTATTGTCATCTATTGCCATCGGTAGATCGTTGACTGGATTAACCGTAACATTTACTGTAGCCTGATCACAATCGCCGTTGGCATCACAAATCTCATAGGTAAAACTATCTGAGCCATTATAGTTCGCATCTGGTATATAGTTGATCGTATCGTCTGTAGGATCGTTTGGTGTCCCATTGTCATCTACGCTTGCTGTGCCATTACTAGCTGTGCCGGTAATCGTAATTGTACCCATTGAAGGGCCGTCACCGCCAAAACTATCATTGTTCAACACATCAATATTAATTGGCGTATCCTCGTTGGTGGCTGGATTGTCATCTAGCGCCATCGGTAGATCGTTGACTGGGTTGACCGTAACATTTACCGTCGCCTGATCACAATCGCCATTGGAATCACAAATTTCATAGGTAAAACTGTCCGGGCCGCTATAATTTGGATCCGGGGTATAATTGACCGTATCATCGGTAGGGTCATTTGGTGTGCCATTATCATCTACGCTGGCGGTACCATTACTGGCGGTGCCGTTGATCGAAATCGCGCCAGTTGAAGGGCCATCGCCACCAAAATCATCATTGTTCAACACATCGATGTTAACCGTCATTCCTTCGTCAGTAGCGGTAAAATCGTCAATCGCATTAGGGGTTTGTATCATTTGAATTAGTGGACAAGCCAAGGAAGAACTAACTGGATCATTTCCATTGTAGATATCTGATGCAGGACCATCATTAATACTTACCGACATTTGATTATTGAAATTAGCCCCCAGATTTGTCAAAACAGCTTGTTGGATACTACTATTATTAGTTAATATTTCTACGTTGCCGTTCATACAATCAGATGGTAAGTCAAAAGAAAATAGCTGAATGGCCATACCAGCAGTAGCATTAGGGGACGGAGAACTTTGCAAAACAACCTGGTAGACATCATTTCCTTGTAAATCATTGGGATCAAACCCTGCACCTTGGTAAGCTGCTGGTGGTAACAACTGTGCTTCCCAGCTACCGGTTATATCATTAAAACTCCCTGAACCTGGGAGGGGTGGGATAGAAGGACTTGTTGTTGTACCTTCGGGGAGCAAGAAGCTGAAAACAGCAGTTGAAATAGTGACATTTGTAGAATTAAAATCAGGATAAGCAACTGCTGTTATCTGCGTCGGAGTATTGGGATCCTGAATAAAACCGTAAGTCACTCCCTGGCCAAAAAGATGGGTAAAGAGCAACCATGCTGGTAATATCAGAAACAATCTTCTTATATATCGCATGTTTAAATATTTGTTGTATATGATAAAATAGATATGGAGAATGGATGCGTATTTCATCCATTCTCCATGGAAGTTTTATTTAGCTAACTGTTCAGGAATAATGAAAGTCTGCAACTTGAAAATATTTACAGCATGCCCATCAACATTATTAAAAATGTGATCAACATCATTATTCTGGCCAGCGAAAATAGAGGAGCCATCCAAATTAACATCCCCTAGATGATAGCCGTCAAAAATGTACGTTTGCAATTTGAAGGTATTACCAGATGCCTGATCCACTTCATTAAAGATGGGATCTTTGTCGTTAAATTGTCCGGCAAAAACTACTGAACCATTAGCATTGGTATTTCCTGCCCAAAGTGCAAATACGCCATTAATCGTAATTTGCTCATATCCATCATAGGCAGCACTTTCTTCCCAAAGTGGAGTGGATGGATTGGTAAAGTCAACTACTGTTCCCGTAGCAGAAAGTGCAATTGCAGTAGCTGTCATCGTGCCCAAATGGTTGCGGTGGCGAACTCCTACGTAGTAAGATCCTGCTTGCGATTGAGTAAATAATAATGGAGAAACACCATCAACATCTACAATATCGCCATCCCGTTGTACCAAGGCAGCCCGGGTAGCTACTACTACGGTGGCATTATTTGGATCTCGTAATTCTACAAATACCCAATCTACAATCGAATTGCTGCCATTATCACCAAATACTGTTCCTGGATCAGAAATCGTCTCTCCGCCTCCACCATTGGAATGGGTAAAAGAAGCTAAACCAGAATAAGGCTCTGCTCCCGGTATTACGCCATTACTTCTTAGGTCATCCCGCATAACGGCACCACCTGTACCTAAAAGAGAACCTTGCAACAATACTCTTGCTTGTAAGCGAACGTTCACTGCATTTACAGTAACATCCACAACTGCCTGATCACATGTTCCGTTTGCATCACAAATCTCGTAAGTGATTTGATCCGTACCTGTAAAGTTGGGATCCGGTGTGTAATCGATGGTATCATCAGTTGGATCATTTGGTGTGCCGTTGTCGTCAACAGTGACCGTACCATTGGTTGGTGTTCCTACTATCGTAATTGGACCAGTTGCTGGGCCATCGCCGCCAAAATCATCATTGACCACCACTGGGACATTTACAGAACCATTTTCATCTACACTTGCTACATCATCCACCGCATCTGGTGCATCATCCACGGGATTGACCGTAACATTCACAGTCGCTTGATCGCAGTCGCCATCGGCATCACACATTTCATAAGTGAAACTATCTGGGCCGTTGTAATCCGGATCCGGTGTATAATCGATGGTATCATCAGTCGGATCATTTGGTGTGCCATTGTCATCAACCGTGACTGTACCATTGGTTGGTGTTCCTACTATCGTAATTGGGCCAGTTGCTGGACCATCGCCGCCAAAATCATCATTGACCACCACTGGGACATTGACAGAACCATCTTCGTCTACACTTGCTACATCATCTACAGCATCTGGTGCATCGTCCACAGAATTGACCGTAACATTCACAGTCGCCTGATCGCAGTCGCCATCGGCATCACACATTTCATAAGTGAAACTATCTGGACCGTTGTAATCCGGATCCGGTGTATAATCGATGGTATCATCAGTCGGGTCATTTGGTGTGCCATTGTCATCAACCGTGGCAGTACCATTGGTTGGTGTTCCTACTATCGTAATTGGACCAGTTGCTGGGCCATCACCACCAAAATCATCATTGACTACTACTGGTACATTGACAGAAGCATCTTCGTCTACGCTTGCTACATCATCCACAGCATCTGGCGCATCGTCCACAGAATTGACCGTAACATTCACAGTCGCCTGATCGCAGTCGCCATCGGCATCACACATTTCATAAGTGAAACTATCGGGGCCGTTGTAATCCGGATCCGGTGTATAATCGATGGTATCATCAGTCGGGTCATTTGGTGTGCCGTTATCATCAACCGTGGCAGTACCATTGGTTGGTGTTCCTACTATTGTAATTGGACCAGTTGCTGGGCCATCACCGCCAAAATCATCATTGACTACTACTGGTACATTGACAGAAGCATCTTCGTCTACGCTTGCTACATCATCCACAGCATCTGGCGCATCGTCCACAGAATTGACCGTAACATTCACAGTCGCCTGATCGCAGTCACCATCGGCATCACACATTTCATAAGTAAAACTATCTGGACCGTTGTAATCCGGATCCGGTGTATAATCGATGGTATCATCAGTCGGATCATTTGGTGTGCCATTGTCATCAACCGTGGCAGTACCATTGGTTGGTGTTCCTACTATCGTAATTGGGCCAGACGAAGGGCCATCACCACCAAAATCATCATTAACAAGAACAGGGACATTAACTGAAGCATCTTCGTCTACACTTGCTACATCATCCACAGCATCTGGTGCA
>BQJT01000212.1 GCA_021604845.1 Cyclobacteriaceae bacterium | reverse complement strand
ATTCAATCGCTCTATCCTCACAAATAACACTCATCATCCACCGTTTTCGCATCGTTCGAACCTGTGTATTGAATAACAATCACAAAGAACGTTGTAAAATATTTTACTGCAACCGTAATATCGCATCCCTGCAAAAGCCTGACACTACCTGCGTAGGTTTTGTGCTGAATCAGCCTATTATACACCCCAGAAGCTTATCACATCGAGGTATCATACACAATAATACTTACAACTAAATGTAACCACCGCACAGTCGCTTAATCGTTACGCTGACTTATCGACCCCGTACCACTCCAGATATCGTGCGCGAATATCCAATCCTAATCTATACTACCATGTGGCATGTACGCGGTGCCTGCAAAGGTGTGCTATGCTAACGCAAACCGTACCGCGCTGACGTGCACTCGTACAGCTTCCAAAACGAAGACATTACACCGAAGACACGAGATACACACGTATGTTAGTCTTAGTTGCACGTAATAGAGTGCCTATATCTTTCTTCTCCTGTTCGCAGGCCGCATCCCCAGGCCTGAGTTTTGCACAGAAACAGGTGCAGTTTTGGTTTGTGATGTTCTAGTTGTCACTCTACCTGCTTTCTGCGTCAAACGTGTACCCCCTTGAGTTTTAGCATGTGTTAGCTTACTCGTGTCTAGTTGACTGTTGCTCTGATTTGAACTGTTGCTGTGTTCCACATTACTGCCCTTCTTAATCGTTTCCGCCAATTCTCTACTTTTCAACATGTTATGTACCTTTTTCACTGCCTCTAAACGTTGCTTAACCTTAGGTTGAAACAAATGAGGTGAGTGTTTTAGCTTCATAGTTTCTGCTTTGATTTGTAATCTCATTTTAATCACTTCTTCTCTTAGCTTTACTGTTTTGCTACGTCGTGCTTCTATTTCTGTCCAAACTGGTAAGTCGATGTTTCTAAGTAAAAGTTTTACCACGCAATTATGTACCAAATGTTTTTTATTTCGTTGGAGTACCAACTCCTCAAATGATAAAGTTATTTTGTCATTTTCTCCGTTCAACCAAATATCAAACAAAGTTTTAGTCCTAAGTACCCCCACTTGTTTTCTCCTACAACTTACCGCCCCAATGACATTTTTCCCCATGACTTGAAATTCTGCCGTATTAGTCAAATGCGGTGCAGATTTTCTCAAAAATTCCAATTTTTGTTCGTCATCTTTTAAAGTCCGTGTGATAATTGGTGCTGGCGCGAAGACCGCAAACTCATCATTGAAGATCACAATATCTTTCTTGTTAACAGTATTATCCATTTTAGACTGCAATAAATCTAATTTTACTACCTGATCCTTAACTTCTACTACCTGAAATGGTCCAATAAATTTGGGCTGAAACTTCTTACGTGGAAGTGGACTCCTTCTCGAAGTATTTACAAGGACATAATCTCCCACTTTGACTTGTAAGTAATTCCCCCTACGTTCATGAGATTTCATAGCTTGTGAACGAACTTCTTCCATTTCACGTAGAGTTTTCCTAGCTATCCGCCTGGCTTCCTCCAGAATTTTAAGACGCCCTGCTGCCGTTGGCACTACTGGGCTTCCCATACTTTCACGAATATCCAAAAGAAAATCCCTGACTGGTTCCCGTGGCATAATGCCGAAAGCTACCTCAACTGGTGCTGCCCCCAAAGAAGAATGCATAGTGTGATTATGGACATAAAGTGCCATAGAAACCCCGTGTACCCATGAAGTGGAATTTTCGTACTTTCCTGCAACAATGGAAAAATACACATTAAGATCCCTATGCCAACGTTCTATAGCTGCATTGGTTTGTGGATGGTATGCAGAAGTAAACTTTTGCCTAGAACCCATACACCGAAGCACTTCACGTGTAAACTCACTGTGAAACTCACCACCCTTATCAGTGATAATGGTGTTCGGAACCCCAGTTATTGGAATAACATGAGTCATTAACATACTACACATATCTTCCGCAGTTACATTCACAGTACAAGGTATGGCCCAAGCCAACTTGGTGTAACTGTCAATAACTGTCATAACCCGGTTAACCATTTTACCTGCATATTCTACTAAGGGAAAAGGCCCCACAAAATCTATGTGCAGCCTCTCAAAAGGATTGAAAGCTGATGGAATAGCTTTTGGTTCGTGACCCACAGATTTCACGAATTTAGATTTACTACGAATGCATACAAGACAAGACTTTGAAAACCTGCCACAGTCTGAGTGCATACCTGGCCACCAAAAAGCACGTAACCTAGCCACCATTTTGTGGACACCACAATGCATTACCTCATCGTGCGCCATGGCCAGCAAATTGTACCTCATGGTAACTGGAACTGCGAGTTTACCCTCGAAGAACAAAAAACCACTGTCATACTCAAACTTATCAGCCTGGTTTCCAACAAGAACCATGTCGTCTGCAAAGTGTTTGTAGATTGGTGCTAGTCGTTCATCCAAAAGATATGCTTCCCTCCATTTGTCCTGTAACTCCGCTGTTTCCACAGTAGGTGGTTGCACAAAATCCGAATTTTCCAAGACTACAGGATATAATGTCGGTGTTGCGAAATCTGACTTAGAAGACACCTTTTTTGGAAATTTAAACTTACTAACTGTACACGCTGCCACTTGAGACAACGACTCCACTCTTACCTCCGGCATAGTTACCCTAAGAGACTTAAAAACTTGGTTCAAACACTGCTCCCCCCAGGTACCTGCCACGTTAAGGTCATATTGCCGTGTTATAGCATCTGCTACCACATTATCCTTACCAGGGATAAACTCAAATATCAAGTTATACTGCTGCAAGAAACAACTCCACCTGGCTTGCCTGGCATTGGTAAAATTTTGTTTCAACAAACAAGTTACTGCCTTGTTGTCACAATGCACCGTAATTGGCAAATTATTGTGAATGAGGTGATGCCACTTTTTCACACACTTGACCACAGCTAGTGCCTCTCGCTCATACACCATATACCGAGTTTCTGCTGGCAAAAGCTTTTTGGAGAAATAAGCCACCGGCTTCCCTGCTTGCATAAGCACTCCCCCCAACGCTCTATCACTAGCGTCAGTATACATGTGATACTCCACATGTGGATTAGGATAAACAAGGATACCGTCCTCAGAGTCTGTGGCTATCATAGCCTTCTTAATAGCTTGAAAAGACTTATCCGCCTCCTCTGTCCAAATAAGACAGCGTCCTTTTAAAGAAGGATCCTCCTCCGGCTCCTTAGCTGTAACTAACCTGGGATTCTTCAATTTAGAAGACTTCTGTGTGCCCAGTATTTCTGTAAGACCTAACGTCAGATGTGCATAGTGCTTAATGTAGCTACTATATTGGATACACATCCCCAAAAAAGATTGAAGATTTTTTAAAGTCTGTGGTCGCTGAAATTCTGCAATTGCCACTATCTTCTTTGGATCCACTCTCATGCCCTCTCTGCCAACAATGTGTCCAAGATACTTCACCTCCTTCATAAACCACTCACACTTATCTGGCCTGATCCTCATATTATTTTTCTGCAAAATCTCCAAGATTGACCGAATGTGTTTCTCATGTGCCTTGAAAGAGTCGGAAAAAATGATGACATCGTCAAGATATACTTTGCAATATCCCTTGGCAATAGGAACTGCCAAGATTTCTTCCATGCACCGCTGAAAAGATGGTGGTGCTGAATGTATCCCAAAAGGTAACACATTAAATTGAAAATGACCTATGGGTGAGACAAAACCTGTTGCATCTGATGCCCTGTCTGTAAGTGGTATGTGATGGTACCCACTCTGCAGATCTAAAGTTGTAAAAAACTTAGAAGCCTTGATACTATTTAGCAACTCGTCTGGTTTTGGTAAAGGATATGCCAACTTGACCGATTGTTCGTTCATTTTACGGTAATCTATAATCAGCCTGTACTCTGGCATCCCCGTGACTGGATCCACAGTCTTTTTTGGCACCAAAAAGATGGGTGCTGCCCATGGAGAGTTAGAGACCTTTATCCAATTATTCTTCTGATATTTTTCTAATAATATCTTCAACTGCTCTGTCTCCACCGGTGAGAGTCTAAAAGGTTTGGCTCGAAATGGTTTAACTGACCCTGGAAACGAGACATCATGTGTGTAACCCCCACACCTTGCCAAGTTTGGATCAAAACGAACGTCATCCTGAATTTTGGAAAAATCCCCCAACATGGTGTTCACTACATCTGCAAATTCCCCCGTGTGGACGTATTTTGGCTTACTACCCCCCTGTTGACACTGCACTTCACAAAGTTCTGTAGCCCTGGAAAAAGATACCACAAACTCTTTGGAATTACAAGATGACCCCAAGTGTTGAATAGTTGGTACTAACTCCACTGTGTTCAAATTTGCTAAAAGACCTCCCATGTTGTCATCTCCTGCTTCTAGTGTCTCTAAAAACAAAAGATCACCATCAGGTTGATGTTGATGTAAATTACTGTCAATAGCATTATCACGTGCTGAAAATGCCTTTTCACCTGCACACTCCTCAATCAACTGATTGACCGAAAAAATGTTTGAATAAGAAGAATTAAAAGTACTAGATGAAGGTTGTATATAATTTATAGATCCTACTAGCTTTGGGTGTTTGGTATCAGACTGTCTAAGTACACTCTTAGTTTCAGTCAGGCCTACACGTGGTGTTAATGACGCTACTTTCCCAGCCACAAATTTTTCCTTAAACTGTACTGACCCAGTATTTTGAGCTTTCCTAAAGACGAAAACCTTGGCCAAGATATCACCTACCAAAACATTGGTATCTTCCCTGAAGATCAATTGAATAGCTTCTCCTCCAGAAAAGAATTTACGATGTACTTTCACGTCACAATCCTCGTCAGTCAGGACTTTGACAACAATCTCTTCATTCAGAGATGGTATAAATGTAATCCCTGTATTGAAACTCTCATTTCCACCTATTGAAAACCTTTCCTCCGCTCCTATCGTAAAAATGGACATGTCTATGTTGGATGCCACCCTATTGAGGCATACCGAAGAGTCACAACTGCCCACTTGGAAAAGTTCCGTGGTCTCAACACTATTTATATTGGAGGCCGCTGAAAGAACACCATGAACCTTTAGCGCTTTCTTAACTGAGTGATGTGTAACCTTAAAACATGCAAAGTTATAATTCACCTTAGGCATATTAATATCCAAAGGATCCTTAAATAAACCTGCCTTGGAATTGATTTTCAAATAGTCACAATCACTGTATGCCATAAGCATACCCCACCAGTCATGTTGGCACCACATAGGTACAAACAACAACATGCAAAAAGGTACGTTTGGATCAGCCTCCAACCACTTGATAATGTTCGGAATATCGTCCCAAATTGGATTGACCCATAATGACTTACCCCTAAAACTGCTTTTACTTGTTGACAAAAAGTTTGTAGCCAGAGCCTGTGGCTCAGGAAACTCGGAAATATAAAATTGACACTGAGTGTTCCAATAACTGGCATAACAGTCTACAAGTGGGTATACACTATGGTGCCTACAGCACTTCAAGAAGACCCCTCTATGTAGCTTAAAGGATGCATGAAACTCTGGCTGATACTGCTTAGTGGGCTTAACAAGTTGTTCTGCGATTGGTCCCAACTGAGCAACCATAGCCTCTGCCACAAAATTCAGTGGTTGCATTTTGTGCTGCACCCAAGAATTTCTCCTAGAACTCCACTGACAAGGAGCTGCTAACTGTGTCTTACACTTGTGTTGTCCTGGAATCCCATAATTTGGAAAGACCCCCAAAAAGGTAATCAAATCTCTACCCAAGAGAATATCAAAGTTGGATGTATCCATTGTAAAAAACGAAACCTTAACTGGTATACTGATAACCGGCTTCACACCATAATCTCCATTCTGCACAGCTCTTACCGTCACCACGATTTGATGGTTAGCACTGACTTGTGACTTATCCGCCAAAACAAAGACCATATCCGTGTCCACTTCTTTATAATCTGACGATCCCCTACTCCACTTTTTAGCAAGTCCAGAAGACACTATACTGCATGTCGCCCCAGTATCAACTAAAGCTTTATGTGGTTGCCCATGGACAAAAAGTAAAACGTAGATAGGTTCCGAAGCTTCCACCATAGTACTTTGCGCAAAAAGATCGTACTCAGATGGTTCTTTAGTGTTGTCGAATTCCTCCACAAGATTAGCATTACTTAATCTGTCAGTGCCGCCCCCATTTCAAAAATTCCTCTGTGCATTTCTTCCTCGTCCTCTTCCACCATTGTTGTTATGTCGACCTCCACCTCTTCCACCAGTATTATAGCCAATGTTATTGTTCCGATGATAGGAATGATCACTATGATTATGTGACGAATAGTTTCCATTCCTGACACCATTATAGGTACTATTGTTTCTGCCGTTTGAACCCCTGGAACCTGACCTATCCCTACTTCTATCCCTGGAAGATCGTCTACCCCGACTACTCCTAGACTGTGTCCCCACAAAAGCTATACACGAAGGACACCTAGTTGCTTGCCTATCCTTGGAAGTTTTCGGGTGAAATCTAAACTTTTTACCACAGTTGTCACACCTAGGTTCTAGATTCAAACCTCCTGTGGATGCTTGTGAATACGCCACGTCAGTACATTGGTATTCATCTCCTACTTCAAAATCGTCCAAACACTCTTCTTCTACTTGCAATACCCTAGAAGACTTATTCTTGGTATTATTTTTGTTTCCACCATTCTTGCTACCTTCACTTCGGTTGCTCCTGTCACTATCATAACCTTTTTTACCCTTACCTTTACCTTTACCCTTCTTATTACCTTTACTTGCATCGTTCAAGTAGGAAATTCCAGCTGATGTCTTAACTACAACTTCTTTTTCAAAAAGTGCTTCCTCTTTGGCCTGATTTTCCAATTTTTCAGCCTGCCAACACAACCAAGCTAAAAATAAATTCAAACCAATGTCACTTGTTGCTGAATATTCCCTCCTAGGATAAAAAGGATCACTCCAAGTTTGTCTCAATATTTTAACCTTGAATCTCCAACTATCATTCAACCGGGCTATTATCTCCGTAATAGCTGCACTTTCTACCACTTGTCCTTTTGCAAACCTTCTCATCAAAATTGTGACAGTATCTTCTACCCAATTAACCATATCAATATGTCGCATTTTATTAGGCATAGACCACTTATTCCAATCTATGTTAGCCAAGTCCGCTTCCATACCTGGATTTGCACACTGGTACACTAAACATACAAGACCAGTTAAACATGTATGAGGTGCTGAATCCCTCGGCAGTCTATCCAACATTGTTGCCACCTGTGTATTAGTCCTAGCACTACCTGTAGCAACTAAACACAATACTTCCCTACTGGCTATCTGATCATTCCTCACATGTGTTCTCAAATCCTTTAACCATCTACAAATCTCCTTGTGTGTTATAGAATCCTCAAACTTAAAACCATGTTTACCATGTTTTCTCTTACCCTTGTTAGCCTCCGGAAATGCTTTAGCTATCTGCATTGCCTCCGTATTTACCCTTTCCATTAAAATCCTAATATCCATGGGTGGCATGTATGTGTGGTCTTCCAAAAATGAGCCATACCCCGGATTATACTGCTGCTCAAAGCTGAGTGCTTCCTCCGAAAATTTTATGATTCCATAGTCTTCCAATGTTTTCGGGATGGTTCTGGGTTCAAAAAGTAAACCTGCTGGTGTTGATTGATGATTGATAGGAATCACATATTCCTTCTTTCTCTCAAAAATCTTTCTTACGTTCTCATGAGCAAAATTTTCCTGATCCCATGGTACGTCAAAATCCAAATCCATAGGGCTTGTTCCCTTGCTCTTCTGATCATCCGGTGCATGCACTGTAGGTGGGCATGTGGGTGGTGGTATGTTCACAATTGCATCTCGTTCCACTGTTTGAAAGGCGCCATGTACAGTAGGAGTTGACACGACTGTTTGTACATTCACACTGTCAGCTTTTCCCTGTTGGGTACTACCCGTACTAGTGATTTGAACACCTTCTTGGTGTTGATGAAAACCCGTAGAGTTGCTGCTCACACTGACCCCTACATTTGGTTGTTGCTCAAAAATACTCTCAATTTGTTTGAACTTTATTAAGTTTGGTAACCCAGTCGCCTC
>BQJT01000211.1 GCA_021604845.1 Cyclobacteriaceae bacterium | reverse complement strand
CTGCCGGTGTGGTTTAAAGTTGACGTTATAGCCTTTGCCGATCAACAGCAGGTAACTCGGGTTTCCCGGGAGCATGTGCTCCATAAAGTACCTGATCGCCAGCGGTGATTTTTCCCCGTAGTTGAACTGGTCGTACAACTGATCCATATTGACCACCAGGGTATCGTATCCTCCTCCCTGAGATGATGCCCGGTAAGCAGCATAGGCTTTTACCGGATCCTGGTAGTTGCCGGATGGTTGCCGGAGCGATTGGTGGGAAATAATCAAATAATCATACCTCGCCGGATCAATTTCCCGGAAGTCAACCCTGCTGATGGTTTCAGCGGGTATCGGAGTGTGATTTACTAATAATTTGCTATTGGAAAACGACGGTGGCAGTAAAACAGATATCGAGGATCCGGAACCGGTTGCTTCCAGAATACCCGGGTTATTTTTATCCGAAATATCATATACATTCGATCCGGAGGAGGTCGAACTAATAGTCAATTGCTGTGTTTGACCGGCTGCTTCTATTTCAAAAACTTTGTTTAGGCTACCATCCATGTCCGGAATTTCGGGATACCGGAGTTTTATGAAGGAAACGGATACCTGATCCGACACGGAGCTGGTAACCGTGACTCTTATCCTGGGGGTTCCTGCATTAGGGATGTCTGACCAGGTCAGATCACTGGTAAGCAGATAATTGTCGAAATATTCAAATTGAAAAGTTCCAATGGTACGCAGGTTGCTTTCAGATCCGACGGATATTTCCACATTGTGTACCACCTCATTACGCCCGGCCAGCATCAATTCCAGCCTTGGTGAAGGGCCGGTGCGGTGAGCAAAAGATATAGGTTCAAGGTCGAAATCCACCGCGCTGCCATTGCGGATCCGGTTTCCGGTAAATCCTTCTCCGTAATCAAACTGCGAGCGGTAGGTCGCACCAGCCCCGCCAACAGGATATCTACGCCCCGCGCTAAAGTCCGTGGTGAAAAGTATCAGCTGCTCCTTCCAATGGTAATTGGCAACAGCAGCAGCGCCACTGCCGGAAGACCGAATCATTCGTTTGCCACTCACACCGGGACTCCAGGTCAGGAAGTAGGCGGTGGTGTCGGAATAAAGATTGTGATAAACGTGCGGTTGAGCTGCTGGAGCAAGATACAGGTCCCTATCCAACGTTCCGTCGTTCCTGCTGCCGTAAAAATTAATATAATCACCTGCATTGAGTCTGCCGTCACCGTTGTCCACCATCTCAATCGCCTGCTCCTCTCCACGGTGGTACAATTGAATATTCCCGGTATTTACTATATCCAGGGGGAAAGCCGACTGAGCCAGTTGATCGTAGGTAATTTGGTGTATCCCATCCTGGGAGGTAAGTACCTTGTAATAGGTTTGGTCGAACTTTACCCAGGAATTTCTTTGAGCTACACCAGCCAGGGAGATAAAGACCATCAGGAAAATACAAGATACGGCAGTCTGCCCGAAAAAGTACATGTTTAGCCTAAATCTCACTTACTTCTTATCAATGCTGGCTCTAATGGAAAAAACATGACTATACAAAGCATCTGATTGGTCTCCCATGTCTGTAAGCGCATAATCAACCTGTACCTGTTTTATTGAGAAACCCAATCCGAAGTTGGCCTGTACGGTGGTACTTTTACTGCCATCGAAATCTTTTATCTGCTGTATATTGCCAACTCCTCCCCTGATATAAACAACCCGTTTATAACTAAGTTCCATTCCGGCATGTGGGTCAATTGACATCACATCAGAGCTTATAGGAACATTTCTTTTCCCATCGAAGGAAATATCAAGATCCAGTGCCGCCAGAAGTGCAAAGTTCCTGGATAGGTCCCAATTTCTGGATATTCCCAGGATCAATTTAGGAAGCGTAATTTCTAACGTATTGTCCGGGATTTCATTCCCCGTCTGGTTATAAATATCACGCACTAATTCCTGGTTGTGTGACCAGGAATTGAAAGTACCGGTAATATCCCGCAACATCAATCCCAACCTCCAGCGATTCAGGGTTAACTGGGCCCCCGCATCAAGCCCGAATCCCCAGGCTTTTGCAAAATCGCCAACAGTCCGGTGAATTACTTTAAAGTTTGCACCTAGCTTTAACCCTGGAATAAAGTTGACCCGCCTGGCGAATGAAAAAATAAAAGCATAATCAGCAGCTGAGAAAAAATTGATGTTTTGGTAATTCAGCACACCATTGGCATCGTATAAGAACCGGGTGTCCGGAATATCATCGACAGCAAACCGGACTATGGAAAACCCCAGATGACTTGAGCTGTCAATTGGGGTGGCGAAACCTGCGTAGTCAAAATTTGCGATCCCGGCAAATAAGCTGGCGTGCATTAATTCAAACTGATAATCGGACTTAATGTCCAACAGCCCGGCCGGATTCCAGTATCCGGCAGTAACATTATCCGTAACGCTTACCTGTGCATTGGACATTCCAAGGCTTCTTGCTCCCACACCAATTGATAAGAATTCGTTGCTGTATTTAGGTGTATTGTCCTGACTTATTCCCCTGAAAGGCAACAACACAATTGCTAAGAAATAGGTCCACCTGTAAATCCTGTTCATGCTAGATTCTGTACCGAAGTAAAGTTATAGAATCTCGATCTAAATGATGAATGAGAATTTAATCATTACACCCTAATTATTCCAACCAGCCATACCTGGTAATTCATAATTTACTATCAAAAGACAGTCCGGCCAACCAGCGGGAGTGGTGTCTATTCTTATAAATAATATAACATAACAAATAAATGATATAACTATTTATATATTTTTCATCACAAGGTAATATATTTTACTTAGTACTTGGCCATGCATAGTAGTTCTCCCGTATATTTGAATAAAGAGATGGAATATTTTAAACGAGCCGTATGAACTTAGAGAACACACAGGTGCAAATGAGAAAGGGAATTCTGGAATTTTGCATACTTCACATAATTAGTCGCGGTGAGGTATACGCTTCAGATATGCTGGAAGAACTTACCTCTGCCAAGATCATGGTAGTGGAGGGCACCCTATATCCCCTGCTCACCAGACTTAGAAAAGCAGGATTAGTGGAGTATAAATGGGTAGAGTCTACCTCAGGACCGCCCAGAAAGTACTTCACCATTACCGATGAAGGAAACACCTTCCTGAATAGTTTAAGTCTAACCTGGAAAGAATTGAGCGAATCCACCAATCAGATTATTTCTGAAAAACAATCTTAAATTAGGAACATGAAAAAGAATATCAGTATCAATATAAGCGGCATAATATTCCATATCGAGGAGGATGGCTACGAAACCCTTCGGAACTATCTCGACTCCATTAACCACTACTTTTCTTCTTATGACGACAGCAAAGAAATTATCTCTGACATTGAAAATAGAATTGCAGAAATATTTTTGTCCAAACTGACCGATGGCAAACAGGTAATCAACGCAGAGGATGTTGAAAGTCTGATCACCACTATGGGTAGTATTCAGGACTTTGAAGCCATAGAAGAGCCGGCGGAACAGCAACAACGCGAAAGGCAACAGCATACAGGAACCAGCGCCAGCAGCGGGCAAAAAAAACTGTTTAGGGACAACAAGCGAAAAGTCCTGGGTGGTGTGGCATCCGGGTTGGCAAATTATTTTAGCATTGATCCTCTGTGGATCCGGTTGATCCTGGTGATAGGAGTGCTCGGACTGGATGTTTTCTTATGGGGAGCCGCCAGTGGCTTTTTTCTGATTGGTTATATTATTTTCTGGATCGTGGTACCCGGATCCGATGACTTGGAGGAGGACAAGGAAGTTAAAAAGCTGTTTAGAAATCCTGAGGATCGTGTAATTGCCGGTGTTGCCAGTGGGATTGGAGCATACTTCGGTACAGAAGTGACCATTATCAGATTGCTGTTTGTCATAACCTTCTTTTTTGGTGGTGCAGGATTGCTGATTTATATCATAATGTGGATCATTACGCCGGAAGCCAAAAGCATTACCGACAAGATGCAGATGCAAGGTGAAAGTGTTACCCTGTCGAACATCGAATCTAATATCAAGCGCAGCCTGAATGTTGGCGAAAACGAAGAAGAGAACCTGATTGTTAAAATCCTTTTATTTCCTTTCAGGTTAATAGCCACGGTAATTTCAGGTCTTGGAAGAGCATTAGGACCATTCCTGTTGTTCCTGGTTGAAGCAATCAGGGTTATTGTAGGTATTCTTTTGGTTGTGGTAGCAGTTTGCATGCTGTTTTCACTGGTGGTTGCCCTTGGTGTTTTACTGGGAACAATAAGTGGGGCGGAGGGATTCGTACTGGGAGACCTGCCTTTACATTTGGTCAAAGATTCAATACCTGTTTTCGGTAGTATTACTGCGTTCTTCAGCCTGTTCCTTCCAGCTTTGGCACTGGCCCTTTTAGGAGTCACTATTATTGCCAAACGGAAGATCATCCCTGCTTCAGTAGGCTGGTCTATGTTTGCCATCTGGATTATCAGTTTGCTAGGGCTTGGACTTACTGTCCCGAGGGTTGTTCAGCAGTACAAAACTGAAGGTACCCACCGAGTAGAGGAAAACTTTGATCTCCAGGGTAAAGAGGCGGTTCTGCAATTGCACGAGGTGGGCATGGATGACTATCAGGTGACCCAGTTGAGATTGTACGGTCATGAAGGCAATGAATTTAGATTGGTGCGTAAGTTCAATTCAAGAGGTCGCACCAGACAGGATGCTATAGGAAATGCCCAAATGGTAAATTACCAGGTGGTACAGGAAGATTCACTGCTGATTTTTGATTCGAATATCTCTTTTAAGGAGGATGCCAAGTTCAGGGGCCAGTCACTGGATATGGAGTTGTATATCCCCTACAATTACAAATTCCGTATGAGTGAGGATTTAAAGCACATCATCAGAAACACCATTTACCGGAGCGGCTTCAGTGTATCTCAGATGGAAGATAATTCATGGGTTTTCACCGAAGCAGGTTTACGATGTCTTACCTGTGAATATGAGGATGATGGTGACGATGATGATGATTATTATTATAGCGGTGATTTTCAAAAGACCTTAACCACTGGTGATTTCAGGGGTTTGGAGGTAGGAGATGATTTTATCATTAACATTACTCAGGGAGACTCAACGTCCGTGGAACTATCGGGAGAAGAAACATTTGTCGAAGAGGTCGAATTTGAAAATGATGGGGGGCTGCTAAAAATCGGCTTTGATCAGGACAGGTATAGTTTAAAAAAGAAAAACAGGGGAATCGAGTTAAATATTACGGTACCTCGACTTGAAGAAATCTATTTTTCAGGAGTCAGCAAGGCTTATTTAAACGATTTTAATACTCAGTCCATTAAAATGGTTCTATCCGGAGTATCGGTAACAGAGGCCGGTTTAACCGGCGTTGAAAATCTGGAAGTTGAAATAAGCGGGGGAGCGAAACTCACACTGGAAGGCAGTGGTAACTATTTTAAAGCTACCCTTGGTGGAGGAAGTGTGTTGAATTCCCTGTATTTTGAAGCCAACAATGTGGAAATCGACGCGGATGGAGCAAGCTCCGCGAAAATTTATGCTGGCCGTACTTTAAGCGCCAATAGTGGTGGAAGCAGCGAAATCCAGTATCGGGGAGAGCCTGCAAGTACTAACCTGAATGAGCAAACAGGCAGTTCCATTAATGAATACTAACCAGCTGCTGTTGTAAGATTTCAATTGAAAGCGCATTCGAAGGTTTTGAGATTTGTGGTCTAATGCCGGTTATCCATCAGGTCATTGCTCCATCAGGTAAGCCTTGATGTACGGGTCCAGGTCCCCGTCCAGCACATTCTGCACGTCGCTACGTTCTACCCCGGTTCTGGTGTCTTTTACCAGTTTGTAGGGGTGCAGCACATAATTGCGAATTTGTGATCCGAAATCGATCTTCATTTTATTGCTTTCGACCTCATCCCGCTCTTCGTTGCGTTTCTGTACCTCTAGTTGGTAAAGACGGGATTTGAGCATTTTCAGGGCCTTATCTTTATTTTGAAGTTGCGACCGCTCCTGCTGGCACTCCAGTACAATCCCGGAAGGTTCATGATGCAATCTTACTGCAGTTTCTACTTTATTCACATTCTGACCACCCGCCCCGCCGGAACGAAAAGTATCCCAGGTTATGTCTGCGGGATTAATCTCGATCTGAATACTATCATCCACTACAGGGTAAACGAAAACCGACGCAAACGAGGTATGACGCCGGGCACCACTATCGAACGGCGAAATGCGTACCAGCCGATGCACTCCTATTTCTGCTTTCAGATATCCATAGGCCAGATCACCGTCAAATTCCAATGTTACCGATTTAATACCGGCAGTATCACCTGGCTGATAATTGACCTGGCGTACGTTATACCCCTTGCGCTCACCCCACATGATGTACATGCGCATCAGCATCTCCGCCCAATCCTGGCTTTCAGTGCCCCCGGCCCCCGGGTTAATCTCCATCATCGCGCTCAACTGGTCTTCTTCGTGACTGAGCATCTTTTTGAATTCCAGCTCTTCTATTGCACTCAGGGTCTTTTGATACTCTTTATCCAATTCTTCACCTTCCACCTCTCCGGTTTCAAAAAACTCATACAAGGTCTCCAGGTCCTGATGAAGTGTATGGACCCTGTCAAAATTATCCGTCCAGACTTTTTTAGATTGAATTCCTTTTAGAAAACTTTCGGCAGATTTGGGATCTTCCCAAAAGTCGGGTTGTAAGGTGATCTGTTCCTCCTCCTGTATCCTAGCTATTTTATTATCATAGTCAAAGATACCCCCTTAAGGCCTCTATTCTGGCCTTCAGATCTTTTATCTGATCCGTCGTCATACCTGCGAAATTAGCTTTTGGTGGTGAGCAATAATCGAGTAATTAGATGCTGACATTCCAGTTATGTCGATCCTCGATTTTCCCGGTTTTGATGTCTGTTAATTCCTTAAGTACCCGGTTGGAGAATGCACCTTCGTCCAGCGGAGGTAGTTGATAGTCTTGCCCATCATTATTTATAATTGCGATTTGTGCAATTGTGGCAGCTGTACCGGTGCCAAATGCTTCCTTCAAGGTTCCTTTTTCCACTGCATCAATTATCTCGCTTACACTCACACTCCTTTCCTCCACCTTATACCCCCACTCACTGGCCAGTTGTAATACACTCTTTCTGGTTATACCATCCAGTACAGTTTCGCCGCCTTTACTGGTTATAAGACGGTTGCCAATTAAAAACATGATATTCATGGTACCGGCCTCTTCAATGTATTTGTGGGTCAGGCCATCGGTCCAGATCAATTGATGATACCCTTCCTGTTGAGCCAATTTTGCAGGGTATAAACTGGCAGCATAGTTACCAGCTGCCTTCGCCGCACCGGTACCTCCGGGAAATGCCCGGCTGAAATACTTTTCAACCTTTACCTTAACCGGTTCGCTGTAGTATGTTCCGGCCGGACTGGTGAAGATGATAAACCTGTATGTTAATGAAGGTCGTACTCCGATAAATTCGTCAGTAGCGAACATAAATGGTCTGATGTAAAGTGAGGTTCCCTCGTCGGTGGGTACCCAGGACCGGTCAAGGTCCAGTAATTCCTTAAGTCCACCCATAAAGATTTCTTCCGGTATATCCGGCATGCACATCCGCGCAGCGGATTCATTCATCCTTAAGAAGTTGTCGATTGGTCGAAAAACCAGTACTTTCCCATTACCTCCACTATAAGCCTTGAGCCCTTCAAAAATGGACTGTCCGTAATGCAAGACGGACATTGCAGGACTCATTTTAAAGCTTTCAAACGGAACTATTCTACATTCACCCCAGGCTCCATTCCGGTAGTCCGCTACAAACATATGATCGGAGTAATAACTTCCAAACTTAATTCCATCCATTTCTAACTCACTTAATCTGGAATTGGATGTTAAACTCTTCTTTATGGTTAATGTTTCAATCATGATCTTTCAACTAACGTATAAAGGCAAAATTACCAAATCTTAAGCTTATAACAATGATTAATTCGTGTGGTTTAACTGCTTCAGGAATCTGATTTCCATGGTATTTCCTGGGCACCCAGCACCTGAGCCATATATCGGGCCAGGACGAATAAATAATCAGACAGCCGGTTGAGGTATATCAATATCCATTCATCCAAAGGTTCTTGCTGGTGCAAAGTCACTGCCATTCTTTCTGCCCGGCGGGCTACACTTCGAGCAATATGACAAAAAGAGACGCTCTGGTGCCCTCCAGGTAAT
>BQJT01000210.1 GCA_021604845.1 Cyclobacteriaceae bacterium | reverse complement strand
AGGCTTAGTTGCTTTGTGCTTCACTCTTTTTGCATCAAACTTCTGCCATTTGGTTTGTAAAAAGGTAGAAATAGCACCATTGGATTTAACCGGTCCAGCCAATATAAATATCGCGCAAAGATCTAGGTGGCCGGTATCAACTATGGTTTCCAGCAACTTATACTTCCAGGCTGGAATTTTATTAGAGTCAGTAATTGCAGCAATTCTTAGGGACCTTTCCGACATGAAGTTTTATAATTATATCACCAATTCTTTTTCCTCTTTACCATTATGGTTGTTTTCCAGGTGTTTCAACAGATTTCCGGTTATCCACTTAGCCCCATGTTCTTCCTGAAGATACCGCTGGCAGTTAGCCGCTACTTCTTGATAGTTTGGATCATTGGTAATATCCAACAGTGCTTGCTGGAATTCAGGATAGTGCTGTACCACTTTACCCAGGTTGTTGCTGGCAATAATTCCATCCGGATCAATTTCTTCACGAGTGATCACCGGAGTACCCGCTGCAAAAGCTTCCAGGAATGTATTTGAGAATCCTTCCAGGTGCGAGGTATTAAACAAGGCATAGGCATTTGAAAGAAAGGGAATGATCTGTTCTCTTTTCAAATGTCCTACAAAATCAACATTGCTTAGTTTTTCCAGATTTATAACCGCCTCTTTTGTCTTAAGATCAAAGTCTCTTTTGAATGTTCTGGCACCTGCTATCTTAAAATTATAGTCAGGCATCCGTTTAGCAATTTCATAGACAGCCGGGAGATTTTTTACCGTACGATAATTTCCGATCCAGGCAAAATAGCTACGCTGTTCCAGGGGTTTTACCTGATCCAATCCGGAAGTATTTAAATATGGGTTACGCATCAAAATGACTTTCTTGTTTGGAAACATTTTTACGAAAGAATCGTGCTGGTAATTATTTTGACAAACTATGGTGGTTGCAAACTTTAGACCCATGTAAAACATATACCTGGGAAACCTATTTCTGACAGTGGCCAGGCGCTCGTCTCCATCTTTGTTGCTGGTGGCCATATACACAAACCGAACACCGCTTAGCTTCGCAATGATACCAAGCATCAATGTACTGGGAGATGCACCTTTCTGAAACAAGTAATCTGGCCGATACCTGTTTACCGCCTTGTAAAGTAAGGGCATCCATAAGTAAAATGCCCTGAGTATTTTTATTCCCTTGTTACGTGGAAATGATTCAACTAAATCAAAGTTGATTTGTTGCTGACCAATATACTCATTTGCACCTTTCCAGGTTAATATTCCTACTGTACATCCATTGTCAACAAGCCCTCTGGCAATTGCATATTGCCGGACACATGCTCCCCCAATCGGATTTCCCTTATTCCTAAGAAATTCTGGTATTTCTGAATCATAAAAGAGCAATTTCATTGAATTTTCCTAGTTTAATGCAAAATAAAAATTGTAAAATGAAATTTACCAAATAACCATGTCAAATCATAATCAGGGTGAAAGACTCCCTGTTGGAATTTCCAAGCCCTCAATATTGGTACTGTTGTAATGAATATTTTAATTATCTTCGAAACCCATAAACCCGATTAAATAATGCTAAATAAACGCCCTATTTTTATTAATGCTTTATCCAGAGGTGGATCAAATATGATGGTGAATTTTATTCTATCTCATCCTCAAGTTTGTATTTCCTCCGGTGAAACGCACAAAGTATTTAAACCCGGCACACGCTTCGATAAAGGGTGGCTGCGTATTAAAAAGCGTCTGTTTTATGATTACCCCATCAGGTTTTTCACTGGCCAGAACTTTTTTAAACCCAACCTTATGAAAAAACGCAACCGGGTGCCTGACTTCATAAAAACCTACATAGACAGGATATTGTATGAAGGAAGGTTTATCGCTCGCATTGAAAGTCATAATCTTTATCAATCGGAGGGTGTAAAATACACGGATGAAGAGCTGGCAAAATGCAGGCTATTAACAAAAGGGTTGAATGGTATGGTTTTTACCGTAGAAACGTTCAAAGAAATGTATCCCGATGCGGTTTTCCTGGGATTGGTCCGCAACGGATTGGCAGTTTGTGAAGGCAGAATAAGAAGGGGTGCTCCATTGGAAACTTTTTCACATCACTATAAGTCCGTGGTCGAGGAAATGCTGCGCCTGGAAAAAGAGCTACCAAACTACCATCTTTTTAAGTTTGAGGATATGATAAACGATCCACTAGCGTTCATGCGCTCAGTGTACGAGAAATCAGATTTGGATATATCAAAAGTTCAAAAAATACGACTTGAATCAAAGGCAGTAATGGATTCCAAAGGACAACATTCCTTGAGTAAAGGGTACGACCGCCAGGTTTTTTGGTATGAACCCGATCAGGTGCGGGAACACATTAAACCAAATATAAATGAAAACCAGATTAAGGTTTTAAGGCCAGCTCATCGTGATACTTTCTTAAAAATTGCCGGGGAGGCAATGGAAAAGCTCAACTATTCAGTTTAAAATCATTGACAAAAAGTATTTTTCATTTATAGATACCGCAATCAGCCTATTTACTTTATTTACAACGAGATTTTTTAACCAAGATGAGTCTACTAATATCAACGCAATCATATCAAAATGATGAACCAACTCTTTACGGCTTACTTATTGAGATGGACGACACCAATGGTAACATCACCAGAACGTTACGTATTGACACACCGGTAGAAACTTCCAGATCCGAAGAAAGATTGAAACCTGGACTAAGAGGGTTATGCCAGTATCAGGATAAAATTTTTGTTGCTTCCTGGAATGCAATCTTTATAGTGGATAAAGTGTCTTTCAAAGTAATTGATTCTTTGAGTCATTCCTGGATGTCTGACGTACATGGTATTTATGTTAATGACGACGGAATTTGGGTCACTTCATCATTACCCGATGCGCTGTTGCTCTATGACTTTTCCGGAGCACCCATAGCATCATTGTGGATGTCCGAAACCTTTGTCTATCAACCTAATAAGCCGGTAGACAAAAGCGTGGATTGGAGATATAGGGGGAAGGATTTTCGTGGATTCAGGGAGTACCATGCTAATAATGTAGACGTCAAGGGAAACCAAGTATATCTAACCGGCAGAGGAGAAAACAGTCACGGTCGTGTTATAAGATTTAATAAAGACCGATTTATCGAAAATAAAGGAGTGAGTGACCAGGAACTGGAATTGGTTGTTCAAGGACTTTACGGACCCCATGACGGATTTTGGAGAAACGACCTTTTTTGGGTTACTGAAACCATGAATTCCTCTATTGCGGGAATCAACGAAAAAGGAAAAGTAGTAATTAGGAAAAAAGTCTTTGGGAAAGATGATCAATATGAGCGCTATAGCGGGATTAGAGGAGTTTTGAAAGTGCTAAAAAAACGCCTTAAAGGAAAAGGTGGCAAAATGGTTACTCATTGGACCAGAGGTCTGTGCATGAATGATCAACACATATTCGTAGGTCAATCTACCTGGGCAGGATCCACAACTTCTAAAGGCAGGGTAGTGAAAATGTCCAAAGACACCGAGTCAGTACTGGATACTTTCTATATTGACATACCTAATTATCCAGAACCCCGAATCTATCAGGTTATTGAAATATAGCTCAGGTATTAAGCATAAATGCATCTGATTCCCCTAATGTCATATGCCAATTACTTATGGATTTATAATCGGATTGATTTTCGCAGTTACCCAGCAACATTTTTTTACCAATTTTCCTGGTGAACAGAAATTTCTTAAACTCCTGAACATAGCGTTGATCACTCAATAAGCAATGTATGGAATACACGTTGCTATTTCTGAAAAATTTTATGGCGGAAATCAGTAATGCGTGTAGTGATTTTTTATCATCCGGGTCCACCAGTAAATCAATTATAAACCCCCTGGCATAGGCATCTGGGTAAGGTGATAATGAAATTACCATGAAACCGGTTGTTTGATTATCGAGGGTTGACACCAACACCGTTTCTCTTGAATGTGGCCGATCTATATATTTCCAATTGAGATAATCTGATTGTTTACAGGTACTGATTCCTATTTTAGATTTTACTCTGGTAAATAGATCATCAGTCCGCTGATCAAAGCGGTCCAAGATTCCTACCTCAATTTCTGACTTATAAATAGCACCAAGCAAATAATCTATAAATGCCAACGTCAATTTAACAGGCACATTTAACAGTTTAGATAAAGTACGGTTCTTAAATACCCTTGTTACCTGTTTTAAGGGATCTGTTAGTTTATGATAACCATCTACTTCCGTTTCGTAGTATCCTCGTCTCCTTTGCATCTCCAAATTGAGCGGGGTCATTCCAAGTAAACAAAAAGGATCTCTGGTGTCTTTTTCGATGGCCTTTGCCAGAGACATAGTCAACCAAAATCCCTGTCCCTTTTTTCTAAAATCCGGATGAACATACAGATCATGAACATAATACCCGTTAACGCACGCTCCTTTAAAATTGAATTTAACAGGCATCCTTCCATGGAACGCGATGATTTTATCTTTGTCCTGCACAACGTAATAGGTAGTTTCCTCATTTTGCTGAAAGGGATTGTGAAATGCAATCCATTCTTGTAGTTGAGTTCTTACCTCAGCATCGTGTTCGTTGATGTTTTCCCTGGTTTTCAGAAGTTCGAGTAACTGATTGCTGTCCCCGGGTTCAAGCGCTTTAACACTGTAATTAATCATTTAGTCTACTAAAAATTTAGCATGTAACCATCAGATTCAGCCCTCATTATATGCCAATTTTGAAGGTCTGTTAAAATGTCTAAATCTGCCGGATTGCAGTTACCAATTAGCATCACCTTTTCATTCGTTCTTTTTAAGAAACCGAACTTTCTTAAATATCTGGAAAAGTGTTCATTGCTCATAAAACACCCGATGGAATGGTAACCCTTATCTTTAAAAAGATTCACTGATTGGTGCAATAGCGATTTAATGGTTAAGTGATCGTCAGGGTCAGCTACCAACTCCATAATTTCACCCTGGCACGGATCCCTTGGATTTTCACAGAGTACCACAAAACCCTTGATTTGATTATCCTGTTCCAAAGCGTATACCTTGTCTCTGGGATATGGCCTGTCAATATAACGCCAGTTCAATACATTGGAAGATTTGATTGATGAGATGCCCATAGACTTACTTACTCGCTGAAACAAATCATCAAACCTTTCATCAAACCGGTCGATTGGGGTTAGTTTAGGACCGCGGCTTGAACCTGGCGATCCAAGCTTTTCCATCAACCAAAGGACCCCATCAACCAGCGGAGCAGCTATTGATGCCAGTAACCTGGGTTTTAGGAAGGTTTCTAAATATTTTTTAGACTTCAGGACCTTTTTGTAAGTGGCAATTTTTTTGTCAAGTTCTGTATATCCCATTCGGCGTTGAATTAACAGGTTCAACTTGGTCATCCATATTAAGACAAAAAAATCATCCGACTTATTCTCGATTTCCTTTGCTAGCGCTCTGGTTAAAAAAAATCCGAGACCCTTTTCTCTGATTTCCGGATCAACATAAAGATCATGAATGTAGTATCCGTTGACCACTTTACCTTTAACATTGAATTTACAGGGCATCCTACCATGATAACCTATAATCTTATTATTCTTTAATGCTACAAAATAGGTGGGTACCCCGTTTGCACATGGATTATTGAACGCTATCCACTGCATTAACCGGGTTCTTTTTTTTGCACTTTCCGGGTTGAGTTCAGGCCTGTACCCCACTAACTCTTCAATCAAGGGCATATCCGACGGTGTCATCTCCCTTATGCTAATATCGTGCATTTGAATCTTCTGGGTTAAAAAAGAATTTTGCATAAAAATAAGAGATACATTCTCCTACAACAGATTTAAATCCCGTACTACTTTGCCACCACCGATTGGGGTTGTATTCCAAATCATCGATGCAAATTACGCCAACTTTGATATCTTGAGAAAGCGCCAATTCAAATAGCATTTTACTTCGTCGAGCATGTGGTCCTATAGTTGCTACATCAAGGGTGTCAATAGATTTATTAAATTGACGGATCCATGTACTAACGCTTACTGCGGAGTTATAAGTTCGATCTTTAACCACGGCCTGGTTTCTTACTACATAAATCATCGTTGAATCCAGTCCCAATAAAATCAGGGTTGCTCGAAGTCTGTCAGCCGTGGTTTCAAAGTCAGATAGATAAGAACCCTTTAATTCGCGTCCTCCAGCGACTACAATCCTGCGGTAGTCACCATCACGAGCCTTATCGATTAGGCTTGGAATAGCTATATCGGGAATCCAACTTTCTATCACCAGTGTGTTTTTCTTTAAAGGTTTATTTATCGCCAAAAAGTCATAAACTGAATGCAAAAAAAGATAGCCGGTAACCAACAGAAATAAAAATATAAATAACCAACCTATCCAGGTCGGCATCCAAAACTCCATTTTTCTTACTAAGATTATCCTTTTCATTAACAAATGTTAATTTTATCTTTGGGTAATATCCGTTTCATCTTAGTAAAACTGACCGCAGCATGATTGAAGTTTTGGTCAGACAGATAAACACACTAGCCATTCTTTTACCAATGCCCTTCCTGTTAAATGCAAACGCCTTTTTGTAGCAAGTTAAAGTGAGGATCAATCGCGAATATACATAATATATCTAATATATAATTGTATTATATGAATAAATTCTCTTATTTTTGGTTTTAGCCGAACGGATGATAGGAAAAAGCTTCATTGCATGAGAATAGCCATTATTATAGATACTCTTAGACCGGGAGGCAAAGAAAGAAGATTAGTAGAACTGATCAAGAGTTTAGTCCTGGATTATAAGGTTGACCTGGAATTGATCCTTTTGTCGGATATTATACACTATGATGAAGTACAAAAACTGGGAATTAAGATCCACTTCCTGCAACGACAGTGGGACAAAGACCCTAGGGTGTTCATAGCTTTCTACAAGATATGCGAATCATTTAAACCCCATATAATTCAAAGCTGGGATAGCATGTCCTCTGTTTATTCAGCACCGGTGGCAAAACTTTTGGGGATCAAGTTTATAAATGCCATGATCTATGATGCCCCACACCCATTTAAGACTTTTTCTTCAAAATGGCTGCGTTCAAAATTTACCTTTCCAATGTCAAAGGCCATCGTTGGCAATTCGAATGCAGGGCTAAAGGCCTACCAGGCACCACCGGCAAAAAGTTACTTAATCTATAATGGCTTTGATTTCAATCGTCTTAATAATATGGAAGACGGTATAGCAATTAAACGCAGATTCAATATATCGACCAAGTATTTAATTGGGATGGTTGCCACTTTCTCTCACCACAAGGATTATAAAACTTTCATAAACGCCGCTAAGATCGTGCTGCAGGATAGGGAAGATGTGTCATTTCTATGTATTGGGGGAACAAAAGGAAATCACCGTAAAGAAATTGAGAGTTTACTAGATCCAAAATATCGCAATAAAATAGTTCTTACCGGACCACAGTACCCAATTGAACCGATTGTTAATATTTTTACCATTGGTGTATTAAGCACCTTTACCGAAGGCATCTCGAATGCGATCATTGAATATATGGCTTTGGAAAAGCCGGTAGTTGCCACCGACGGTGGAGGAACCAACGAGCTGGTAGTTCATGGAAAAACCGGATATCTGGTAGCCAAAAAGGATCCGGAAGAAATGAGCAAGCGTCTTAACAGCTTACTTAATAATCCAAAACAAGCAAGAACCATGGGTATTGAGGGCAAAAAACGTATTGAGGCGCATTTTAATTTATCAAGCATGTCTGGAAAATTTATGGAACTGTACCAAAAATTATTGGCATGAGGGTTTTGGTACTGGTTCCCAATCTCAAAGTATCTTCCGGAGGTGTAGGCAACATTTATAAGGTGATCAATCTGTCTGAGTTAAATGGTATTGATTACTTTTTTGTTAACAAAGCCAGACAGTTAAATGCAGTTGCTTTGTTTTTCAATATGATCAAACTATACAGCTGTTTTTTTTACAAAATGATTTTAGGAAAGTATGACCTGGTCCATGTAAATCCGTCTTTGAATACCAAGTCATTTTATAGGGACGGGTTATTTATCTGGATCGCCAAACTATGCCATGTACCCGTGCTTACTTTTTTCCACGGATGGGACAATAATCTGGAAAAGCTGATCCAAACCAATTTATTGAATTCCCGGTGGTTCAGGAAAACCTATGTTAAGTCGGACCAATTTATTGTTCTGGGTAAAGTTTTTAAGGAAAGCCTGATTCGAATGGGT
>BQJT01000209.1 GCA_021604845.1 Cyclobacteriaceae bacterium | reverse complement strand
AGGTTTTTCACGATATCTATTTTATTGTAAGCCGCAAAGATAGTATAAATAACCTCCCATGAGTTACTTACCTGAGAAATTTTCGTTAGTCCTGATCTTTACTATCGGTGGTATTACCTTTGTAAATGTAATTGATATGGCTATTTGCGTCATGCCAGGTATGATCGTAAAATGTCACCTTATCCCCGCGGTGAATTTCGTAGGGCTCGGCTTCAATATATTCCACTTTGGTTGCCAATTGATGCCTTCGGTACAAAAAAGCGGCGAGCAACCCCGCTAGTGAACCCAGTAGATGTGATTCCCAGGATATACCTTCATTGAGTGGAAACAAGCCGTAGGCCATACCACCGTATATGAATATCACGATCAGGGAGATTGCAATTGAGCGGCTGTCTTTTCTAAAAAATCCGCTAAATAACAGGAAAGAGGCCAGACCATAGACAATACCGCTGGCACCAATGTGATAAGCATCCCTGGCTACAATCCAAACCCAAATACTGGTAAAGAAATAAATACCCAAAAAAACTTCAAGCGCAATCCTGTTATAAAAATAAAACACTCCTATTCCCAAAAAAATCAGTGGGAGTGAGTTGGACATTAGATGTTGGAAGTCGCCATGTACCAGTGGCCCGGTCAGAATCCCGACTGTTCCTGCTAATGACCTTGGATGAATCCCCAGTACTCCTAAATCAAACGAGAGCAGACTTTCCACAATTCTTACCAACCATAATATGCCCACAAATGTCATGGTGTAAATTATGCTGGAGCGAAACTTTAAAAGATCAGTATGCATCTAGTTTAAAACACGAATTTCCCCACAATAAGTTCTCACATCGGAGGCTACAAAATGCCGGCGGTAATTTTAAATTATACGTCAACTATCTGAATTACCAGGCTATACACCGTGGTCCGCATTTGTTTTACTTTAATAAATATATCGGAATATTCGTAAAGTCCAAAAAAATAACACTTAACAAGTTTAGTTGTTTTTTGACGTGGGAATATATTTTTTTAGTTATAACTTTGTGGTTCACTTTTATTAAAACATAGCCCATTCTGATGAACAAGCTATTGATTTTTTTGGCTTTATGTACTGTGGGGGCACTGCCACTGGTTGGTCAGCAGATACCATTACAAAACCACTATTTTCTCACGCCATATATTTACAACCCTTCAATGGCAGGTAGTGAAAATCATGCTATTTTTTATTTGGACCGTCGACAACAATTCAATAGCAGTCTGTCGCCTTCCAACACTTCGTTTACATTTAACGCCCCTGTGGCTAGCTCCGGAGGTTTCGGTGTCTCTTTCTTCAATACTTCCTGGGACACCGCCTCGCAATCACTAGCATATGTATCTTTTGCCAGGGTGATTCCATTAGCAGAGGATCAGTTTTTCCGTTTTGGTATTTCGGGAGGTTTTGGTCAGGAAAGGGTGGAACTAAAAAGTATCAACAATCCCGGGATACCAGGTCTTCAAAGTGCTGAGGAAAATATTCTATTTGCTGATGCGCAAATCGGGTTTACCTACCTTTGGAAGGAGCTACAATTAGGGTTTACCCTACCAAGTATGTTCAGTCATGAGCCGGTTGATCTTGAAAATCCACAGGAGAAAGATTTCAGTAAGCTTGACTTTGACCCATTTAGAGGAGTGCTATTGTCTGCTGGTTACATGCTTCCAGTAAATGACGCAGTGACTATACAGCCACAAATGTTATACCGGATCAATAAGGATTCTACCAACCAATTGGAGGTAGCCGCAATCGCCCATATCCAAAAACAATTTTGGGTTGGAGCTTTGTACCGGCAGGATTATGGAGCAGCCGGTATCATTGGACTGCGCATCCAGGATATAGCCTCCATAAGCTACTCAATGGAGTTTTCCGGCTCCAAAGCACAAAGCCCGCTGCACAACAATCATGAAATTCAATTGGGCATCAGGATTGGAGTTACCCGCCCTCCGGTTAAAAAAGGATTTAAAATTATCAAAGAGAAAAAGGAAGGAACCCCTAAACCGAGGTACTACTATCAACCTAAAAGGACTAGTAGAAGCGATTAGGAATCCCGCTCACCATCGGGTACGATTTTGTGCAGGATGCTTACCAGCACTGCCAGGATGAAGCTGAAAATTACCGCCCACCAAAACCCATCGACCTGAAATCCGTCAATAAAATTGGCTGCCAGCAAAGTAAGTGCGGCGTTGATTACCCACAGAAATAGACCCAGTGTCAAAATAGTTACCGGTATGGTTAAAATAACCAATACAGGTTTCAGGAATATTTGAAACAGTGACAGCACCGCGGCTACCAGGACGGCGGTTACAAAACTGTCCACATGTACGTTGGGCAATACATAAGCTGTGGCTATTACCGCTACCGCTGACAATAAAAGTTTAACTATAATTCTCATATTTATTTAATTTAGTGATACCAGGAAGCGTATTTGAGGTAATTCCCCGGAGTTTTAACTAACACTTCCTTCAATTTGTCGTCAACGGGTTTTATTTCTTTAGCAGGTGTTCCGGCGTACAACATACCGGGAGTTACCTTGGTGCCCGACAGGACTACAGAACCTGCTGCGATCAGAGCCCCTTTTCCAATCACCGCATGGTCGAGCACAATAGCACCCATACCAACTAAAGCACCATCCTCAATAGTACATCCATGGATTATTGCATTATGTCCAATAGATACATTTTGCCCGATTACAGTAGCTGCTTTCTGATATGTTCCATGAATTACTACTCCATCCTGAATATTAGTCAATGCGCCAATATGAATACTGTTTACATCACCTCTAAGAACTGCCTGAAACCACACACTGCACTGATCTCCCAGTATTACCTCCCCCACTATGGTGGCATTTTCAGCAAGAAAACATCCTTCACCAATAACTGGTTGGATGCCGTTAACAGGTTTAATCAAAGCCATCTTTCGGAATCTTACAATCCGTCAAGATATGTTTACAACCTTTCGAAGTCAAGATAAATGTTAGAAATTACCTTAATTGGGATTAACTGACATTTTGTCATTTTTTGCCTGAAATTTATTTATATTTGCTGCTTAGTATCCAACTGTCTACCCCCGATTAACCGGAATAATGGAGTTAATACATGATATAAATATCATTAAAGAACCAGCTGACAATCAGCCATATATAGAAAAAGTGGACAAAATAGAATCTATCGGTCCTTCGAAAAAACTGTATATAGAAAGCTATGGGTGTCAGATGAATTTCTCTGACAGTGAAATCGTCACCTCAATAATGGAAAAACAGGGGTTCGACACCACCCAGGACTTGAAAGAGGCAGATGTGATTTTTCTAAATACCTGTTCTATCAGGGACAAAGCGGAACAAACCATCCGCAGACGATTGTCTCAGTTCAAATCCATCAAAGCCAGCAAACCGGAAGTAACTATAGGCATTCTGGGCTGTATGGCCGAGCGGCTGAAAACCAAGTTATTGGAAGAAGAAAAAATAGTCGACCTGGTTGCCGGCCCCGATGCATACCGGGATATCCCGAATCTGTTGCAGGATGTTGAAGGAGGTCAGAAAGCAGTAAACACCTTTCTTTCACGAGA
Organism: Cyclobacteriaceae bacterium; assembly: GCA_021604845.1. Lineage (GTDB taxonomy): Bacteria > Bacteroidota > Bacteroidia > Cytophagales > Cyclobacteriaceae > SZUA-3. The sequence continues at coordinate 4,732 of BQJT01000209.1, read as the reverse complement.
AGAAACTTATGCGGACATTAGCCCGGTCAGGCTTAACTCCAACGGGGTAACCGCCTTTATATCTATTATGCGGGGCTGCGACAACATGTGTTCATTTTGCGTGGTACCGTTTACCAGGGGCCGCGAACGAAGCCGCGATCCTCATTCTATTCTAGCCGAAGCTACCGCTTTATTTAATCAGGGATACCGGGAGGTTACTTTACTCGGTCAAAATGTAGATTCTTACAAATGGTCCGACGAGCATGGGCTCAGTAGTAAAGCACAAATTGAGAAGAATGGAACCGGTAATTTTCTAAGTTTTGCCCGGTTATTGGAAATGGTAGCGAAGGTACATCCTGATTTGAGAATAAGGTTTTCTACTTCTCACCCTAAAGACATCACCGATGACGTGTTGCATACTATGAAGAAATACCAGAATATATGCAATTACATTCATCTCCCTGCTCAAAGTGGCAGTTCTGGAGTATTGGAAAGGATGAATCGGACCTACTCAAGGGAATGGTATTTGAATAAAATAGATTCTATACGTCGAATTCTGGGAGAAGATTGCGGAATTTCCAGCGACATGATCGCCGGATTCTGCGGTGAAACAGAAGAGGATCACCAGCATACGTTGTCTTTAATGGACCGGGTAAAATATGATTTTTCCTATATGTTCTTTTATTCGGAAAGACCAGGGACCCTGGCAGCAAAGAAATATCCGGATAATATAGACCTTGCTACTAAAAAGCGTCGTCTTCAAGAGATAATTGCCAGGCAACAACAACACTCTTTAGAGCGAAACCAGCGGGATATTAACCAAACCTTCCGGGTTTTGATTGAAGGTTATTCCAAGCGATCCAAAGAATTCCTGCAAGGTAGAAACGGTGCCAATAAAGTTGTGGTTTTCCCCCGCGGAAGCCATCAGAAGGGAACTTACGTAAATGTAAAGATTACAGACTGTTCCGCTGCCACCTTGCATGGAGAAATTGTCACCTATGAAGGATAATGAAATACTAAGTATCAAGCAAAGGTTTGGGATCATTGGCAACTCAGCCTCACTGACCCATGCTATTGAAGTAGCGGCGCAGGTGGCCCCTACCGATATGACCGTATTGATTACCGGTGAAAGTGGTAGCGGAAAAGAATCCTTCTCAAAAATTATCCATCAGCTTAGTCCGCGGAAACACGGGAAACTCATCGCAATTAACTGTGGTGCTATACCGGAAGGTACTATTGATTCCGAGTTATTCGGGCACGAAAAGGGATCATTCACTGGTGCATATGAAGCTAGAAAAGGTTATTTTGAAGTTACCGATGGTGGCACCATCTTCCTTGATGAAATTGCGGAAATGCCACTGGGGACGCAGGCCCGGTTGCTGCGGGTCTTGGAAAACGGAGAGTTTATTAAAGTTGGGTCTTCAAAAGTTCAAAAAACGGATGTACGGGTGGTAGCCGCCAGTAACGTTGAACTGCAAAGTGCAGTAGCTGACGGAAAGTTTCGAGAAGACCTTTATTACCGTCTCAGTACAGTGCCTATTAACGTCCCCCCGCTTAGAGACAGAGGGGAAGATATGCTTTTGCTATTCCGAAAATTTTCGTCTGATTTTTCAGAAAAATACCGGGTTAAACCCATCCAATTAACCGAGAATGCACAGGCTGTGCTATTAGAATACAGGTTTCCGGGTAACATCAGGCAGCTTAAAAATCTGGTTGAGCAAATGTCGGTTCTGGAAATTGAGCGGGGAATTACTGCAGATACCCTTCGAAAGTACCTGCCCAGCGATTACCGCAGTGTTCCGATGTTGTATAAAAAGAGCGGAAATAATTCCAATGATATCTCGGAAAGAGACATTTTGTATAAAGTATTGTTTGATATGAAGCAGGATGTAACCGAGTTAAAGAAGCTGGTATTTCAACTACTCAGCAGCGATCAGGATGAGCAACTGCTGCAAAAACACAAAGGTCTTTTTAAGAATATTCAAGAGGATAGTGAGGGGAATACCTATATACTTAACAATGGTGAGCCTGCTGATTCAGCCATCAAGATTAATGAAACTAAATCTGACAACGATGAGGATGACATTATTCAGGACATCACGCACGAAACAGAAGACGATGACTCACTTTCCATTGAAAAGAAAGAAAAAGAGCTAATAATCAAGGCACTGATCAAGAACAGCAATAAAAGAAAGTATGCTGCCCAGGATCTTGGGATATCTGAACGAACTTTATACCGAAAGATCAAACAATATCAGATTGATGAATAAATGGTGTTTTACAGGGTTGCTGGCAATTATCATACTCACCTTTAACGGATGTGGAGTTTATACCTTTACCGGGACAAATACCAATGCACAAACAATTACTATACTCAATTTCTACAACGATACAGGAATGGGACCTGCCACTCTGAGCCAGCAGTTTACCGAAGAACTCCGCGATTACTACTTGCGAAATACCAGCCTGAATATTGTTGAAGCCGGAGGAGAACTACTGGTCGAAGGGAGCATCGTAGGTTACAATACCATGCCGGTAGCACCGATAGCTTCAGGAAATGATCAGCAAACCGACGTTGCCGGATCCACCCGGCTCACTATCCGGATAAAGGTCGATTTTACTAATACTTTGAATGAGGAAGAAGACTTCAGTCGCAGTTTCTCCTTTTACGATGATTTCGATTCCAGATCATCCAACCTGACTGCTGAAGAAGACCAACTGATTGATACCATTTTCGACCAGATAATTTTTGATATTTTTAATGCCACCGTGGCCAATTGGTAATTTTTATTATTTTTGATTTTAAACCAAATTCCGTGTGAATAAGACAAAGTTTCTAGAGTTAGTCAAGAACCCCGATTCAATCGAAGAGAAAGACCTGACCAAGCTAGACGAACTTATCTCAGAACACCCTTACAGTCAGATCGTTCATATTCTCAATGTTAAGGGAAGAAAGGTCTTTAACAGGCCGGACTTTGAAGAATCCCTAAACCTTGCAGCTACCTATTCCTATGACCGGGGTCTGCTTCAGTCCATTGTTGAAGGCATAAACTTCAAAGCCGATACTGAGATAATCACTAAAGATATCGACCCTGTACCGGAGGTTGATGAAGTTGTTTCTGAAGAGACCTCCGATTTTTCATGGATAAGTGAAGATGATTATGACGACAATATTTTTATTGATGACGACCATACAATAGATGCATCACCAGGAATTGAGTCAGAAGAGACCCCGCAGGAGCATACTCCTGATGTTGAGAAAGAAGGAGAATCGATCCGCAAGACAGAGAAGATCCAGAATGAGGCTTCGGATCAACCGGTAGCCTCCGAAAGTCAACCGGAAGAAGTTCAACCGGTAATTACAGCAAAAACAGAATCCGGCAGTGAAGCAGATTCTTCCTCAGCGCCAAAATCCGAACCAGCGGATAAAGTTGGATCTGACCAGGAAAAAGCGGCATCAGACCAAAAGGTCGAACCTCAGGCGCAACCAGCACCGAAATCAGACACTGAAACAGTAGACACATCCGAAGCTGTGATAAAAACCGAAAAATCGGAAACCAAAGAGAGTGACGAGGGTAAGAAGCCCTCAAAAAAGAAACATAAGGGGAAGACAACTAAAATCACCGATGATCCGCTGGAAACAGAAATCGCGGCCAGTGGTATTCATGCCGAGTTGATGAAGAACCTCAGTCAGCTTCAGGAAAGCAAACAGCATTTTGAAAATCATCCGGATAAGAACGGAGGCCCAAATAGCCGGACAGAACAAATTGAAATAATAGACAATTTCATCAAGAATTCTCCGGTATTATCGATGCCAAATCTGAATGCCGAATCTGAGGGGGTGGTGTCACAGGATGATCTTTCCAAAACCAGCACCCGATTTAACGAGGAGATCGTATCCGAAAACCTGGCCCGGATTTATTTAAAACAGGGGAAACGGAAGGATGCGGAGAAGATTTATAAGAAATTAATGGTAAAATTTCCCCAAAAAAAGGCTTACTTTGCAGACCGAATTCAAAAATTAAAGAAGAAATAAGATGTTGGGATTAATTCTTGGACTTATTCTGGTAATATCAGTACTACTGGTTTTGATAATACTTGCTCAGAACTCAAAAGGTGGAGGGCTTTCCAGCCAGTTCGGAGGATCTGCAACCAGTCAAATAATGGGAGTCAAAAGAACCGGAGATTTGTTAGAAAAATTGACCTGGGGATTAGCGATTGGCATTCTGGTGCTAAGTCTTAGTGCTAATAAACTAATTGACAAGAGACAGGCCAGCCAGGGAGCAGTAAGTCCCAATATTGAAGCCGCCCAGCAAAAATCTGCCATTCAGAACTTTACACCGGACCTGTCAGGAGAGACCAACGAGACCATTGAAATTCCGGACTCATCCGTTTCAGAATAACTCATTACTAGTTTTGAGTTTTGAGTTTTTAGTTTTTAGTTGGGCCAAAGGTAACCTGTATCCAATCACCAACTCACCAATTCATCAACTCATCAACTCACCAACTCACCAACTCACCAACTCAATAATTCACCAACTCACCAACTCACCAACTCAATAATTCACCAACTCAATAACTCAATAACTCACCAATTCATCAATTCACCAATTCACCAATTGAACTACGCCGCAGCGCTGATATACTTCACCAGTAGCCTTTTAGCTACAGGCATAGCGGTTTCATGAAAGGGTATATCCTCTTTAATATCCACCAGGTAGGTTGCTGGATTTGGCAGGTCAGGATATTTTCG
>BQJT01000208.1 GCA_021604845.1 Cyclobacteriaceae bacterium | reverse complement strand
CGACCAGTAAAAAGGCGCCACTGTGCATAAATCCACCGGGGGCACTCTGGTCAGCAGCTGCGGTTACCATGTATTCCGATTGTCCCAGGCGATAAATTTCCGACTGGTCACCGGTGACCAGATGCCACTTGGAATTGTCCTCTATACCTATTCGTTCGGCGTATTCTTTCAGCACCGCCACCGTATCATGCTTCGGATCTATGGTGTGTGAAATAATAGCAAAATCTTCATGATCATTGAACCTTTGGTAGACCCGCAACATCTGCGTTTTCATAGTGGGACATATTGTAGGACAGGAGGTAAAGAAAAAATCCGCTACGTAAACCTTTCCCTCCAATTGTGCCGGGGTAATCTCCATACTGTCCTGATTGATCAAACTGTACTGGCCTATGGTGTGATAAATAGTATCTCCCTGGTTGCTTAAGGTTCTTCGACCAAGAATTGGCAGTGTTTTGTGTTGCTGGCATGCCCCTGAAACCAGTAGTATGGTGACAATTAGATATAGATTAGTCCTGGTCATTTTCAACAAATTCACTACTTACGGTACTTTTTAATAAGATGCACGGCAGACATTAGCAGAACTCCAAAGATAACCAATCCCAATAAACCATAAGTCATATCCAGCGCACTTTTCAAAACCACCAAAAACACGATGCTGACCAGTAGAATGGTGGCAATTTCATTCCAGATCCTTAACTGAATTGAAGTGGCCGGATACTGCTCTTTTTGTAGTTTGGCATACACTCTGTGACACAAAAAATGATAGAGGTATAGCGTAGCGACCAATGACAATTTCAGTATTAACCAGGCTGGCCAAACCGGGTACAATTGAAGCATGGTTAACCCGAAAATCAAGGTGAGAACAGCTGACGGCCAGGTAATCATATACCAAAGCAATCTGGCGATTCTTCGGTATTCCTGCACTAGAATGGTACGTTCCGGTTCGTCTCTGCTATTGGATTCGGTTTGGTATATAAACAGTCTGACAGAGTAGAATAACCCTGCGAACCAGGTAACTACAAAGATGATATGTAATGCTTTTATATAGAGCAATGGAAAATTTTATCAGAGGGAAAAGTGATCAAAAATAGGAGAAAGAAGTAAAATTATCCCTTTTAACAGAACGAAAATATCCAAAATGTTTGTTAGCCTTTAAATTGCGCCTTTAGACTTCTATGGATTCTTCTACAAATGACATATGGTATTTCGAGAATGTAGACCTGTTCAAGGTGCTTTGTCCAACCAAACTCAAGAACCAACCGGACTCCCATCAATTTCATCATTATAAGAAGGGGCAATTTGTTTATTTTCAGGATCAGCCATCGGATCACATTTACTTAATTGCCGAAGGGCGAGTCAAAATCGGCAGCTACTCAACAGAAGGGAAAGAAATTACCAAGACCATCCTGTCGAAAGGTGAAATATTCGGTGAGCTCGCGTTAACCGGTGAGGATCGTCGTGCAGGTTTCGCACAATCATTAGTAGACAATACTACGGTGTGTTCCATGGCCATTGATGTAATGCAGGAATTGATGCAGGAGGACCAGGCGCTTAGTTTGAAAATTATAAAATTAATAGGTTTCAGGTTCCGAAAACTCGAAAGGCGGTTGGAGTCTCTGGTCTTTAAAGACGCCAGAACCCGGGTTATCGAATTTATCAGGGAAATGGCCCTGGAAAAGGGTCAGAAAGTAGGTTTTGAAACCATGGTTAAAAGTCATTTGACTCACCAGGATATCGCCAATCTTACCGGGACTTCCAGGCAAACAGTTACCACCATACTCAATGACCTTAGAGACAGTAACCTGATCAATTTTGACCGCCGGAAAATCCTGATCAGAGATTTGGACAAATTGAAGTAAGCACTTTTTAGTTTTTAGTTTTTAGTCTGGACTTCAACTGCCGCTTTCAACTGCCAACTGCCAACTTTCAACTTTCAACTGCCAAACTCAACACTAAAAACTAAAAACTCAAAACTCAATACCTCCAAGGTCTGCTTCCACGTCTATGTCGTTTAACGGCGGTAACAGACTATAGCTAAGTGCCAGTTTATTAAAATCTGCAATGGTAGCGGAAGCCACGGAATCTGTCCCCCAGTCTTTTTTTTCAAATATTTCTGTTTTTACTTCTTTAAGGCCCAGTAAATAATAACCTCCATCCCGGGATGGGCCTAACACCGCATCGTAGGTTTCCAATGCCTGGAATCCATTGCTGATAATTTTTGATGTCAGCTCAAAACAATCACTGCCAATGATGCAAATTTTGCGGTAACCTTGCTGAAAGCCCCACTCAAAGGCAGATTTAATTCGAATACCCAGATTGTGCTGGTCTTGTAGTTTTTTTTGATAAATAGCATTGTCCCAAAGGTCATTTTCATCAATACTATCAGAGTAATATACAACCTTGTCCATTGGCAGTTTAGCAGTAATTTCTTTAGTGTATTCCAACAGCTTAAGGTAGATCAACAGCGCCCGATGCGGGCCAAGGGTAGCGGCCAGTCGTGTTTTAACCTTACCCAGCACAGGGTTTTTGACAAATATTATTAGTAAACAGTCATTCATATATCCTAAACAAAAAACAATCGCTGAACAACTCCAGCAACTCAAGTTTTTACAAAAACCCCGGCAGCAATAGCTTTCCTGATATCCCATAAAGCGGCGATAAGCACTAACAAATATTCAACTACCACCAATATTAGATTTTCATGAAATCCTTTTTCCGTGTACCCCGCGTAACTAACAATAATTGCCAATGACCAGACTATGGGAAATTTAAGCTCCGAAAAAACCGCCAGAGCTACCAGTGGCGTGATATACCAGGGGTGGACAGTAGTAGCCAGCAGCAAATACACAGTTAATGCCAATAGCATTGCATTGGGCCAGCTCATAATCTTACCAGAATACCAGGACATTGCCAGAATTATCAGCAGCGTAATTAGGGGCATTAACCTGCCAGCCTCTTGGATAACATTATAACCTTTAACCACATAACCAATTTCCCTTACCAAATAGTAGATGCTGGCATTAAATTCAAACTTTTGAAAGTAAAGTGTTAAACTGGAGCGCATCCCATCGATTAGCTCCGGATTCCAAACAGAAAGAAAAAAAAGCAATACCACCGCACCGCACAGCAACCAGTAGCCGGCCACTTTTCTCCAGGTCATCCGGAACACCAGCAGTGGAAGAAATATCAGCGGTATCAGCTTTGTGGCGATTGCTGCCCCCATTGAGGTCGCAGAGAGTTTCCATTGATTCTTTTGGAGCCCGTATATTGCCAACAGCACGAAAAAGATCATAATGGCTTCAAAGTGAAGATTCCCGGTTAGCTCAATGATCACCAGGGGGTTCCAGGCATATACCAATACCTTTTTTGATTGAAGACCGTATCCTTTCAATATTTTGATAATCAACCACAGTGAACCAGCTTCACATAACAAAATAACCAACCTCATTATGATCACATTGCCAGTAATGCTGTCAGGAAATATTTTAGCAGCCAGCAAAAAAATCATTTGGGACACCGGAGGGTACACGGTAAAATAATTAGGTGAGTTCATTCCCTCATAGAGCAGCTGGTCAAGCGGAGAAGCATTAAACAATGGGTCAGCCATTAATTCGGAAGGAAGGTCTGCAAACGGGCTGATACCCTGGGCGAGCAGCCGCCCATCCCAGATAAACCGGTAAAAGTCATCACTTAATTCCGGTACAGCCAGTAACATTGATATTCTGAATAGAATCGCTGCGGCTAAGGCCCATTGCAAAAGGTTTGCATCAAGGGTTCTAATAACCAATATATATACCGTTGATAATACCAGATAGTATATCAGGATAGAAGAAAAATCAGTTCTGGAGGTCTGATAGACTAATAAGTAATAACTGATCAGTGACAACAGGACGGCGGCTATCAGCCATAATCTGACAGCAGTACTCCCCCGGTCAGGTAGCATATTTTACGGTCTTCACAGACTGTACAAATACCATTGCAAATCCCAGACAGAGCATCACATGAAAGACCAGCAAGCCAGAGTCTCCAAGATACAGGCCGGCAATAATCCCAAAAGCAAAGTATAGACTTAACAGCCCTTCGACCCAGGTCAAGCAGCTAATTTGTCGATTTACATATACATTTTTTCTCAAGCTGTCTTTGGAATGCCGGATATTAAACTTCGGAGTACGCACAAATGGCGATTTGAATCCGAAAAACCCTTCCATCACCGCAACACTGTTGTGCAATGACAATCCCATTGAGACAGTGAGAAAGGAGGGGAACATTTTTAAAAAGTACTTTTTGGAATTTTTTCCCGCTATCTGTTGGTTAGCAGTCCAGTAGAAATAGGTTATTGAAAAGAAGCCGATCAGAAATAAGCCTCCCAGGTTAAACAGTGTATTTATCTGCGGATTTGCGTGCTTAATAAACAACATGGGGATGCTTAATACCGCTGCTGCCAGCAGGCAAATAAAAACCGAGCTATTGAACAGGTGAAAGAAAGCATGGGATTTCTTGGTCATGCTCCATCCGGAGGTCGCGATTTGTTTTAGATTCTTCCGGGCGGTTTCCGCTGCCCCTTTGTTCCAGCGGAATTGCTGGGATTTCACCGCCGGCATTAATACCGGGAGTTCCGCTGGTGCTACTACATCTTCCAAATACTTGAACTTCCAACCGTTAAACTGGGCACGGTAACTGAGATCAAGATCTTCGGTAAGGGTATCGGCTGACCAGCCTCCAGCGTGTTCAATACAGGATCTACGCCATACCCCGCCAGTACCATTGAAATTAATAAAGCTACCGGCGTTGCTTCTGCCTTGCTGTTCGATGGAGAAATGGGCGTCCAGTCCAAAAGCCTGTAACCTGGTTAGCAGTGAATAGTCTTTATTTACGTGGCCCCAGCGGGTTTGCACCATTCCAATTTCCTTATTCTGAAAATAGGGAACAGTTTGTTTAAGAAAATCGGGTTCTGGAAGAAAATCCGCATCAAATATTGCCAAGAATTCGCCTTTGGCAATTTCCAGCCCATGTTGCAGGGCGCCGGCTTTAAAACCTTCCCGGTTATTCCTGCGGACATGCACGATGTCCAGGCCTTTACTACTTAACTTCTTGATTTTGGAGGCAATAATCCTGGTTGTCTGGTCGGTTGAATCATCCAGTACCTGGATCTCCAGTCGGTCTAAAGGATAGTTGAAGTTTGCAACCGCTTCCAGCAATCGTTCGACAACATACATTTCATTGTAAATGGGCAGCTGAACGGTCACCAATGGAACATTCGAAAGGTCTAAAATTGGTTGCTCCTGTCGGTTTTGATGCTTCCTTTTATAGTACCAGGTAAGGTGTAGCTGGCTTAAGCTGAACAAAAAGATGTAGAGCAGTGCAAGAGTATATAGAATGGCTATTATGTATTCCATTACAAATATTTAAAGATCGTCCACAGGATTTTATACCCTGCCATCACTGTTCCTTTAATGGTTCCTGAAATCTTTGATTTTCCTATTCTTACCCTATAACTAACCGGAACTTCCAAACATCTTAATTTTTGTTTTGCTGCTTTAAGCTGCATTTCCACCGTCCAACCGTAGGTTGTGTCCTTCATATCTAACGCCAACAGGCTTTGGTACCGGATTGCACGAAAAGGCCCCAGATCTGTAAAATTAGCCCCGTATAGTATATTTAACAATGTAGTGGCCAACCAGTTCCCAAACACCTGTGGAATCGTCATAGAACCCTTGTCCGGGCGGCCCATGGATCGACTTCCGATAACCAAATCCTGAGCTTCTAATACTATAGGAGTTATCAACTTTGTCATTTCTTCAGGATGATCCGAGTAATCTGCATCCAAAAACACCACCACATCAGTATTAGTTTCATGATTTAACAGGTAATCAATACCTCTCAGGCAAGCATAGCCATACCCCTTTCGCCTTTCATCCAGCACAGTTGCTCCATTGGAGCGGGCAGCGATTTCAGTTTGGTCCGTCGACGCATTATTTACCACAATTACCTCGGAAACCAGTTCTTTAGGAATGTCCCGAATCACTTTGCCCACCGCATTCTCCTCATTAAATGCCGGGATGATTACCTTAACATTAGCACTACCCAATCGGTTTAGTTTGTATAAATAGCATTTGTTCGACCGCCTTATAAGGCTCCGTTTTTACCAGGTGTTTCAATTTTTTTGTTAAAACTTTCATTACCAATTAAACCAGGCTCATTGAATCGGGTTTTTTCGGAGCCATTTTCAAGATTTAACACACCCCGTGGACATACTGCTGAGCAGATTCCACATCCTACGCATGATGATCTGACAATATTCTGCCCTCTTTGAGCATACCATCGAACATCTATCCCCATTTCGCAATAAGTGGAACAGTTTCCACATGAAATGCATTGTCCTCCATTGGTAGTTATGCGGAAACGGGACTTAAAACGCTGAACCAGGCCTAAGTATGCCGCCAGAGGACATCCAAATCTACACCAGACCCTGTTTCCCATCACCGGATAGAATCCAGTTCCAACCACTCCGGCAAAACCAGCGCCGATCCAGGCGCCGTAAATCGACCGGACACTATAAGTATTCACTCCCAATAGTTGGGAACTTCCGGTCCAATAGGTGTACAGCACGCCAGCGGTCATTAGTACTGCAAATACCAATACTCCATGGACCATCCATCGTTCAACCTTCCAGGCATTCAATGATTTATCCGATAGTTGCCTGTAAGGATCGCCCAGGGTTTCTGCCAGTCCACCACAACCACAAACCCAGGAACAGTACCACCTTTTGCCGAAGAAATAGACCAGCACCGGTACGCCCAGAACAATCAGTGCAATACCCCAACCCAGCATAAAAATACCCAGGGTACCACTGTCCATCAAAGTCGCAAGTTCGCTATCAAAGAAGAAGTCATAATCCAGTGGCCAGATATTTTTAAAGTCGAAGTAAGGCCTGTTCAATCTTAGCAGCAGCTCGGGAATTAAGAAGGCAAAAGCTGTTTGAAAGAACATTACAGATATGGTTCGAAAAACCTGGTATTTACTGTGCCGATAGTTTATTAGCATTCTCACCCCCATCACCAGAATACATAAAGTGTATATGAACCCGTACAGAAAAAAACGTCCCGCCGGATCTCCTTTAAGCCAATAACTAATTGGATCTACCATTGAGATCCAACTGGTCATATATTCCGGAAAGAAGTAGAGAAATACATAAAAAGCTATTAGAAAACTGCCGGTAAAAATTCCAATCCACCCCCTGTTTTTCATTGGTGAAAATTGAATACCATGGTTTTTGATCCCGGGAGGTCCTTCAGTTTTCACCTTTGGCAGTATATAAAACAGAGCGCCCGCAATACATAGTCCATAGGTTAGCATCAGGAACAACCACGATTTTGATTTTACCGGACCGGTCAGGGAACTTTTGGCCAGGCTAAATTTGACCTCCTTGGATTTGAACCGATCGAATCCATGCTTATTAATGATTCCATAGGTCTGGTAGTTTTCCACCACAGTGTACAGGTCCCTTTCCAGTTTATCAGTATCCTGATATTCACGTCCGTCCAGCCAGCCCCCGTAGTCCTGGAAAGCTTTGTTTTTAAATTCACCGATGTCGCCAGAGCTGTAGAGGTTGGCCACCTGGTCCAGGGTGAATCTTATGGGATCATTTTTTGACGCTTCCTTTATAATTAATTGTATTTCTTCATCCGAAATGCTGTATTTACTCAGTACCTGATTATTGGCTTCATTTAATGCCTGCGATAAGTCTTCAATAAATTTAAATCCCGAGTTGTAATTGACATCCATCATATGACGGACATGAGGAAGCAGCAATTTCTGTTCTGGTTCTGTAAGCGGCGCTGAAAGCCTTTCAGGGGTTAAAACGAACCCACCAAGAAAAAACGAGCCAATAAAAATCCCGAAACCCAACAGGAACATTATTAAACCAAAAGTTTGTAAGTGTCTCATCTGCTCAATTGAATAATCTGGAGAAGAACCCTGCCCCCTGAATTACAGGTCTATCAGCGTGCTGCTGATTAAATTTCTCAGTAATGTCTGATTCATGGCGTTTAAAAAGCTCAGGGTCAAAATTGGCCTTTCTCAAATGTTTAATCACATAATAGATGTCCACTTTTTTACTAAGCCAATCATCAAGCACCTGGTGCCTGAGTCTGATACCAAAGGTATTTACGCCCAACAGTTGCATGCTTTCGCGGTGATAAACAAACTTGATACATTTTCTGCCATCCGGGTGTTCCCAATAGAACTGCTGTTCATCTTCTTTTAGTTCGCTCCATACATGACCATAAGTTTGATATTCAATGTCAAAAAACTTGGCCGAATTATACCAAACACCCGGCTTGTATTCGGTAAGCGCCCCCATAATTGTACTGGCCACGGTTTCTCCATGCATTCTGCCGGTATACCAGACCTGTTCAACT
>BQJT01000207.1 GCA_021604845.1 Cyclobacteriaceae bacterium | reverse complement strand
TGATGGTTGTCGAACCATTAGAAGGGCCCGTCCAACTAATCGTATAAGCAGCCGTACCCCCATTGATGTCCAGCCAAATCGCGCCATTTTGGTCACATACCCCATTAATAGGTGTTGGTACCAAGGTCAAGTCGTCCGGTTGATTGTTGATATACACGCTTGTCCCATCATTACAACCATTTACATCATTCACCTGAATGTTGTAAGTACCTGTAGGCAAATTCGGAATATTGTAGCCACCATTATTGATGGTTGTTGAGCCATTTACCGGGCCAATCCAGCTGATGGAATAGGCTGATGTGCCGCCATTGATGTCCAGCCAAATTGCACCATTTTGGCCACAAAGACCATGAATTGGAGTTGGAACGATACTCAAATCGTCTTCCGCATTGTTGATATAAATGCTCGTTAAATCATCACAACCATTGATATCCGTTACCTCCACATTGTAGGTACCTGAGGGCAGATTAGGAATATTATAGCCATCATCGTTGATGGTTATAGTGCCATTTTCAGGGCCGGTCCAGGTAATTGTATAGGCCATGGTACCGCCGCTGATATCCAACCAGATGGCACCGTTTTGGCCGCAAATGCCATTAATTCCTGTTGGAACAACACTTAAATCATCTTCTGTATTATTGATAGAAACAGTTTCCGTATCCGTACAACCGCTGGCATCAATTACGCTTAGCGTGTAGGTACCGCTAGGTAGATTAGGAATATTCAAACCATCATCGCTAATGGTGGTGGAGCCATTAATTGGCCCTGTCCAATTCACAGTGAAGTTGGGGCTACCATTATTGATATCCAACCAAATAGCGCCATTTTGACCACAAATACCATTAATTGGGGTAGGATCAAGGCTTACGTTGGTATCTTCAATAATCGCAACCGAGTGGATAACACTGCAATGGGTATTATCGGTAACTGTAAAGCTATAAGTTCCTGTAGGCAGATTGGGGACAACATAAGTAGGATCAAAGGTGGTAGTATTTCCAGAAACCGGCCCAACCCACTCGATCGTATAAGCTGGATCGCCATCCATAATTTGTACAGTAATGCTACCATTTTGAGTACAAGTAGCATTTACAGGTAACAATTCAAAAACAACATCATCATTCTCGATAGTATGCACCTCGCTAATCACACAACCATTTGCATCCGTCACCTGAACCGTATAAGTGCCTGTAGGTAAATTTTGAATCGCTATACCAAAAATGTCGTCTACAATGGCACTGCCTGATTGGGTGCCAGTCCATTCGACATGAAAAGGAAAAGCGGTTCCATCTATATCCAGCCAGATTCTACCAAAATTACACCAGCCAGGAAGCGCAAGTGCATTGATCGCCAGGTCACTCTCTGGGTTTGATATTATAACCGTTTCTGTATCCGTACAGCCATTAGCATCGGTTACTGCTACCTGGTAGCTACCGGAAGGTAAATTCGTTATATCATAGCTATTGGAATTGATGGTTACTACGCCATTTGCAGGTCCGGTCCAACTCAAGATATAGTCTGAAACGCCGCTATTGATGTTTACTGCAATTGTGCCAAGCACCCCACAAACACCGTTGGTATAAGAGGTTGACATATTAACACCACCAGAGCTATGGATCGTCACCGATTGTTGATCGCCACAATTTGAATCGTCAAAAATAGAGAAGGTATAGTGCCCTGCGGGCAGATTTGGAATGTTAATTCCATCATTATTAGTGGTGGTACTGCCAAAAGATGCACCACTCCACTGGATGGTATAAGGCGGCAATCCTGTTTCCAGGTCAATCCAAACTGCTCCATTTTGTCCACAATTGCCATCAATACCAGTCAATGTAGTTTCGAGGTCATTATTAGAATTTTGCAATTGCACCATTTCATAGGTACTGCAACCATTGGCATCTTCTACCGTTATAGCGTAATTTCCATTAGGTAAATTATGAATAACATAAGGCGAAGTTCCAGCAACAAATTGCCCCGTTATTGGGCCATTATATCCAATGACAAAAGGGCCACTACCATTTGGAATAGCCACATGCAGGGCATTAAGATTACCACATATTCCATGGATTGGCGACACATTCGCTACCAATCCACTATTGTTAATAGTAATTACCTGTGTACTGCTACACCAATTATTATCTTCAATCGTCAAGGTATAGGTACCTCCTGGAAGGTCCGTCAAATTAAAGCTTGAATTTGTAATAGTCGACATCCTACCTTCAGGGCCCGACAAAATAATATCATAAGGAGGGCTGCCATTGCTGAGTACAACAAAAATAGAACCTGGAGCACCGCAGGAGGCCGCATAGGGAGTAGCATCAAAGTGAAAATTACCGCTACTTTGCCCAATAGTTACCAATTCGCTGGCAACGCATCCATTATTATCCGTCACAAATAGCTGATAGGATCCTATTGGCAGGTTGTTGATATTAATATTGGTACTAAGGGTATTAAAATTAGTAGAACTTGGGCCAGTTAAATAAACCTGGAATGGGCCAGTGCCATTATAAAAACTAGCTGCAATCGAGCCAGATTGGCCACAGACGGCATCCTGTTCATTTATATTCATTGAAAAATCACCGATGGAATAAATCGTTATGGTACCGGTAATAGAACAGCCATTGGCATCTGTTTTGGTAATGGTATAAGTACCTGGAGGCAAATGATAAATGGTACAGCTATTGCTAAAAGTGGTAAAACTACCAGAAACAGGCCCCGACCAATTCACGAGAAAGCCCGGTTGCCCATTAGAAGATATAATATTAATCGAACCATTGTTTTGCCCACAATCTGCATCTATTGCCGAAAGATCAGACCAGGCAAGGCTACAATTGGAAGTACAATCTACTTCGAGGGTATAATCAGACACTGCTCCGTTGTATCCATCTACTACTACATAGTAAGTACCAGCATCCAAATAGGCAGAAATATGCTCGTCTTCACTTCCGGAATTTTGACTATAGTCCATACATTCACCACGATCGCAGGAGCGAAGCAGGAACAACTCCAGGTTATCATACAAATTGGTTAAACTAATATTTACAGGGCCAGCTTCTGTTATCGTAAAATGATGCACGATTTCCGGGCCATTGTTTTCTACATTATAAATATTTCCATCGCAACCATACAAGGACACATCATCGTTACCGTACATATTGTTGTGGTTAAAAGGCTGTCCACAAATTAATCCTTGTGCATCCCCACAATGCAAATAGCCACAATTCACTTCCAGATGATATTCCCCCTGAGAACCGGCAAATTGCCCGTCCACCACCAAATAATAAATTCCAATAGGTGCATCCTCATAAACAATGCCTTCGTTATTGGTTACATTATTACTTGTCGTACTTGCCGCAATACAGGTCGTTTGGCTACAATTATCTGCCAGAAGGAACATATCCAAATCCAGTCCGGGAGTGATAATTTCCAAACCAATTTGCAAGTCTCCCGCGGTTGTTTTATTAATAACATACACCTTATCAGGGCCATAAAAAGTATATCCGGAACAGCCGGGGAAGGTAATAATATTATTGCCTGCACCTACTGTTGTTTCATTGGGTAAAAAATCACCGCATTGAATAGGAACGGCTTCATTACACCAGGACGAACCACCACCGCAGTTACCATTCGTATAATTCATGACACCAGCGGCATCTGCAAAACAGGCATTGGGATAAGTCACTCCATTACAGCCGCAAACAGGTTCGTAATTATTGGTACAGTTCGCATTTGGATCGATTGCTGAAGGGTCAACACAAATATTATCACAAGCGCCTGAAGTATAACTGGTAATACCATTTGCTTCGGCCAGGCAGGCATTATCATAAGTCACCCCATTACAACCACAAACAGGTTCGTAATTGTTGGGGCAATTAATGGTTATAGTCCCTGTATTTGTATTTACTGTTGCGCCATCAGCGGTGAGCACTAGGGTGGCATCATAACAATTATTATTATTACATGGGCCAGTAGTATAGCTAACTACACCGGCTGCATCGGCCTGGCAAGCATTGAGATAAGTCACCCCATTACAACCACAAACGGGTTCGTATACCGTAGGACAAACTGCCGTGGGATCAATTTGGGCAGGGTCGACACAATCTGGGTTACAAACGCCAGAAGTATAATCGTAAACGCCGGCCTGCTCTGCATAACAACTATTGATATAAACAACGCCGTCGGTACCACAAACCGGTGCGATGATATTTGGGCAAAAAATAGGGACAGGGTTGTTGGTAACTTGCATAAAAATAGAATCAATCGCTACAGGAATCGTTTCCATGCTGGTCGTAATCAATTTTACGCTATCTACCTTTAACCCCAAATGAGCCGGTAATTGATTATCTGGCATATTTGTGATCGTCATCCGAAGCAAGCCAAAAGGGCCAAAACCACCTAAGATGTCCTGATGATCTGTTCTTGTAATGCCAATTTCGGTGAACCCGCTAGCATCATCTGTATAAATTATAGATTTAATATTAGAGTCCCAGTTGCTTACCCAAGAACCTGGACTTATTTCAAACTCAACGGAGCCATCCACTACCATAGCAGGATTATAACTCAAATGGAAAGCCATTCCATAAAAACGTTCAACGGGTATATCAGACCTTCCGATATTAAGGCCAATATGCAGGATATTGCCTGGGCTGATAGTACTTACAGAGGGGAATAACCGGATTCGGGGATCGCCATTGGTTTCGGATCCAATTTCAAAATTATCGGGCGTTATATTACCATGATCTAAGCCAATATTATTAACCATTGCACCTGCACGGTCACTGTCATTGATGACACCATTGCCGTCAGCATCAGCATAAACAAAATTAACACCATTTGGCGTACTTTCAGGCCACATACTATTAACATTCTGGCCGGTCCAGTTAATGGTGGGATTGATACGAACTGGCCCTGTAGCGCCATAAGCCATACCCCAATACAATAAATCTACGCTATTCGAAACACCATTATTATTAGCATCTCCTGGCCACATAGTCTGGCCAAAGCCCAAGGTCGTACTTAAAAAGACTAAGACTAAAATCTGAGTAGCAGTTTGTCTCATAATTTCGGTTTTTATATGCTCGTTGAATTATAATTTGCCACAATCTATTTAGACCTTCCCCTACGGCAAAAGTAACAGGGGAAAGGTCATCTCCTTTTATAAAACCATAGAATGTGGAATGGGTAAAGCGTGATTCCGCCATTTTCTTTAATTCTTTGACAAACATCGAGGCCAAAGAATATTTTTTTGTAGTAGTAGAAATCGTAAAGGGCGTCTTAATTTCTGAGTTGTAAAAAAAACCTGTAATCGTTTGGGCGATTTTCACAATCTCTTTGGGGTAGAACAGATTTATTTACCTACTTTTCGAATGATGAAGGGAGATATCATTTATAGGTAGAAAGTTGCCTGTATCCTCAAGTAATAGGTTAAAAATAAATTTAACTAGTTACAAAGCTAAAAAAATTATTAATGCCATCAAATGTCCAGTCAAAACTATTTTGTATGATTAACTCCATTATGTCTCGTTTTTGCCTAAAGCTCTACTTTTTCCTCCTTGCTTTTTTCTTTATTTCACCCAATTCTTCTTTGGCTCAAAAAAAACCCGCCGCTAACATCTCTTACCACTTGGATGGCCTAAAATACCGGCTAATCGGGCCGCATCGAGGTGGCAGAGTAACTACCGTAGCTGGTGTCAGGGAGCAACTTTTCACCTTCTATATGGGGGCTACCGGCGGAGGGGTTTGGAAAACAACAGATGCAGGTCTTAGCTGGGATAATATTTCAGATTCTTTTTTTAAGGTTGGTTCTATTGGCGCAATTGCCCTTGCCCCCACTGATCCCAATGTTATTTATGTTGGAACTGGCGCAGCTGACCTCCGGGGAAATGTCTCTACAGGATGTGGCATGTATAAATCGCTGGATGGCGGTGAAAGCTGGACTTTTATTGGTTTGGAAAATGCTGGACAGATCGGCAAAGTGGTCATCCATCCAGACAATCCCAATCATGTTTATGTTGCCGTTTTGGGTAACGCTTTTGGCCCTTCAGCTGAAAGAGGGGTTTACGAAAGTATAAATGGTGGCCAAAGTTGGGAAAAGAAACTTTTCGTTAATGACCAAACAGGTGCCGTTGAACTCATCATGGATCCCAACAACCCAAGAATTCTCTATGCCGGTATGTGGACAGCAGAACGCAAGCCCTGGACCATGATTGATGGTAGCAAAGATGGCGGCGTCTGGAAAAGTAAAGATGCGGGAAACACCTGGACTAAGCTGGAAGGTGGTTTGCCCGATGGCTTAGTGGGACGGGTAGGTATTGCCGTTTCGCCGGTTAATTCCAGGCGGGTATGGGTTTTTCAGGAAGCTAAAGAAGAAAGCAAAGGCGGGCTGTACCGGTCGGACGATGGCGGAAAGACTTTTGAAAGAATAAATCGCGATCATAACCTGAGGCAAAGGGCCTGGTATTATTCCAGAATTTATGCTGACCCGCAAGACGAAAATACGATCTACTTTTTGAACGTTGGATTTTATCGTTCTATTGATGGCGGGAAGACCTTTGATCGAATCCGTTCTCCTCACAGTGATAATCATGCCCTTTGGATCAATCCTGATAACCCGAATGTCATGGTAGAAGGCAACGATGGAGGCGCCTGTGTTACTTTTAATGGTGGAAAAACCTGGACAACCCAAAATAACCAACCTACTTCCGAATTTTACCGGGTTACCGTAGACAATCAATACCCTTATCGGGTTTATGGGGCACAACAAGACAACAGTACCATGTCGGTACCGAGTCGGAATCAGGATGCCTTGACACCGGAACAAAACTGGTATGCAGTAGGCGGTGGCGAAAGTGGCCATATTGCTGTTGATCCTCGTGATCCCAACCTAATTTATGCTGGCACTTACATCGGTCAGATTACCAGAAAACGCATAGACCTGGGGCATCAACGAGATATTGTCGCTTATCCGCAAATGCACGATGGCCAGGCGCCCCGAGATATAAAATATCGCTTTCAATGGAATGCCCCTATCCGGATTTCTCCACATGATCCCGACATTGTTTATCATTGTTCTCAATACGTTCACCGCACAAAAGATGGTGGAAAAACCTGGGAAGTAATCAGTCCTGACTTAACAAGCAACAACGATGCCTATCAGGATATCCCCGGCGGTCCGATCCAGCATGACCATACCGGCGTAGAGCTATACACGACTATTTTTGCTTTTGAAGAATCCCCACATCAAGTAGGCGAGCTTTGGGCGGGCAGTGATGATGGCTTGGTGCATATTTCCAGAAATGGTGGTACCGATTGGGAAAATATTACGCCCAAGATGATGCCTTCAGATGGTACGGTCAATTCGATTGACCTTTCCAGCCATGCACCTGGTCGAGCGCTGGTGAGTGTGTACAAATACCGGGAAAATGACTTCCGCCCTTATGTTTTTCTGACCAATAATTATGGCAAAGACTGGAAATTATTGACGGATGGTAAAAACGGCATCCCCGAGGATCATTTTGTGCGGGTGGTGCGCGAAGATTCCAATCGAAAAGGCTTGCTGTATGCAGGTACTGAGTTTGGTATGTACCTCTCCTTTGATGAAGGCAAGCAGTGGCAAGCTTTTCAACTTAACCTGCCCATTGTGCCCATCACAGATTTATTGATTAAAGAAAAAGACCTGGTAATTGCTACCCAAGGCCGGGCTTTCTGGCTATTGGATGACCTAACGCCATTGTACTCCATTTCACAGGAATTAATCAATGAAACTGCACACTTATTTCCACCAAGAGACGCTTATAAGACTCAGTTTGGCAACTTAAGGTCGGCCGCAGCGCCCGATCCGGCCCCCAATGGCGCTTTAATCTATTTTTATTTAAAGGAAGAACCAAGTGCCGAAGAGGAAATCCGCTTGGTTATCTCGGACCCCTTTGGCAATGCCCGGCAAACCTTTTCTACCAAACCCAAAGAGGGCATCAAAAAGCTAAATGTGTCAAAAGGATTAAATCGTTTTGAATGGGATCTGAAGTACGAAGCACCCGAAGTGCAGGACGGCGCCGTTTTTTCACTGGCCAATATAGGTGGGATAAAAGCTGCCCCAGGCAAGCACGAAGTCATTCTTAAAGTAGGAACCAATGAACAGGAGCAGTCGCTTTTAATCAAAATTGATCCTCGTTGGGAACAAACGGAGGCAGATTTGATGGCCCAATACGAACTGACTTTTCAGATCAAAAACCTCTTGAATGAATGCCATGCGGCTATTGGTCAAATTCGATCTTTGAATAAACAGTTAAAAGATATTGCTGACAGAGCCGATGAAATAAGTGCCGTAGATAAGATAAAACTAGAAACAACTACCTTAACGGAAAAATTGACTGCCCTCGAAGACCTACTTATTCAGAAAAAAAGTGAAAGTGGCCAAGACCCCCTC
>BQJT01000206.1 GCA_021604845.1 Cyclobacteriaceae bacterium | reverse complement strand
TGTCACAGAACCGGCAATCATCCAAAGACCGACTCGCTGCCGCCAACGACTATGAAGTCAACCTGAAGGCAGAGCTCGAAATCATGAGCCTGAATGAAAAACTGGATGACATGCGAATGCGTCAACTCGAAACCCTGCTTAACCGGCAAAACGAACAACTTCTCCAGGTACAGTCATTAGTTGAAAAAATCGAATCCAGATAAGTTCCTTGAATTATGACGATCCGGCTGGATAAATTAAAAATATCACGCATTCCAAAAAAGATAGATTAGTAACCGTTAATAAAACAGGATGAACGGTCAAAAGGATATGCTTCGTCTTTGGCATCAGTATTCTTGATGTAACGCTTGAAGCCGCCATCGACAGCCCTTGACATTGCTCAAGGTCGAAGAAGACAGTATGCGTCTGAACATTTGCCCACACACGTTGTAACAGAACACACACGTTGTAACAGAAAATGTATTGCAACGAAGACGAAAAGAAATTCCTTATATGATCACGTCAAAAAGAAAGCACTGCTATTTGCCATCTTCTTCGACTATGTGTCACAGGCAAACATTGTTGTGATATCAGTGTTCAATTGAAAGGTAAAACGGAAAGAAATCCCCCTGAATGAATATAGTGGTGTATTTGCAAATGATGACTGTGTAAACTCCCATGAGGATAGTAATTTTTAAATCGAGTTGATAATCAATCATGTCAGATACTTTTTGTATAATGCCATGGAAAAATCTCTCCATTAAAGCGGATGGAGGAGTTACAGTTTGCTGCGCGTCTGCATCAAGAATCCGGATCGGGAACCGCGATGCGTCAATCAATGACGACTCGTTAGAAGAAATCTGGAATAGTAATTCTATTGTATCAATGCGGCAGGATATGACAGCGAATCGATGGAATTCAGCGTGTTATGTCTGCAGATTGCAAGAGGAAAAAAACTTGCCAAGCTTACGGAAACAATTTAATAAATTGTTTCTAAATGACACGGAACAGAATCCGGGAGGTTTTAGTAAATCTCGAGATGAGCAACAAAATGATCTGATTGCGACCGCCAGACTTACGCATGGTCATCTGAAAGATAGCGTTAGTTCTCTGCAGTTTGAAGTAGGAAATCTATGCAACCTAAAATGTCGCATGTGCAACCCTGGTTTCAGTTCACAAATTGAACGCGATGTTGTCCACAGGAAATGGGACTATACCTATACCCACAATAATACCGACGAAGGGAATGCCAATAAAAAATCTTCAACTAATCAAAAGCACTGGCATGAGCAACCTGATTTTATTGTGTCTAACATGATCGAAAAAATGGCTAACGATAAAATTGTTAGTGTTATCGGTGGTGAACCATTGTTTTCAGAATCACTAAAAACTGCTCTAAAGATTCTTGTGGAGCGAGGCACTAGTAACGATATTCATCTACATATAAGTACGAATGGGACCACACTATCTGCAGAATGGTTGAGCATTTTACGTGAGTTCAAGTTACTAAGTCTCGCCATCAGTATTGACGGTTTGGGAAATAAGTTCAATTACATCCGATATCCTGCACAGTTTTCACGCCTTGAAAGAACAATACCGGAGTTTATCAGCTTGGGAAATGCCAGAATAATGGCTGCACCTACCATACAAGCTTACAACACATTAGATCTTGTGGAACTCTATCAATCATTTACCGCATCTGGTTTTAATATAAATAATTTCATGAATATTCTCGAGATTCCACACTTTTTAAGCCCCAGGATACTACCTCCGGGTGCGCGAAAGATCGCTTCAGACAGACTATTCGAATACGCGGATTCTGATTGCCCGAGAGAATCAGCGCCAAGCATGATTGAGCTTGCAAATTCTCTTGTGAATATGGGCGACGAATATGATTTTGACTTATTACAGGAATTTATGGAGTTTACTAACGATCTTGATGTATCACGCGGTCAAAACTTCGCACATACATTTCCTGAACTTTTCCATTATATTGAAGATACGGGCTTTACCTGGACTTCAAAAACGCGATTCGCGAATGCACTAAGCTAAGCAGTATTTAACACTAACTGCTTTTTAACCAAGCTTACTCATGTTGGTCTGGCTGGCATCTTACCCAAGGTCTGGAAACGGATTCGCACGAGAGGTTCTATACTCGTTGTATGGCATCCGTACGTATTCAATATATGAGGGAGATCGATTTCCGATATCACGAATAACGAAGGCAAAAACACTGGAATCACAGCTTGGGGAAATCCATCACAACGAAAAAGTAATCATTGTAAAAACCCACCAATTACCAACTGAGTCCGAATACCCTGCAATTTATATTGTGCGCGATGGTAGAGACTCAATGGTCTCTTATGCATGGTTCAATATTTACAGAGGTTCAAGACTTCGGTGGTTACAATTATTTGGACACAAACCTCATGTTCGAAAGGAAGTATTTTCGGACATGCTGAAACAGCAAATTCTCTCCCAAAACGAAGCAAATGGTAATTGGAGTCAGAATACATCAGCATGGGCAACACGACCGAATACAGTCGTGATTCGATTCGAACAGTTGATTCAGGAACCTGCTAATGAAATCTCCAATGCCATTCAGGAGCTTCATCTCCCATTCTCATTGAACAATGAGTATAAAATTCCCAGCTTCGACAATCTGCAAAAACGAGCGCCTCATCTATACCGTCGAGGAAAGATTGGTTGTTGGAAAGATGAGTTCCCAATTGATTTGCAATCATTGTTCTGGGAAACCCACGGACTAGCAATGCGGATGCTCAAGTATAAGTGATGTCAAAGCTATAAAAATAACTTGCGACAGGTCAAAATTATGAATGATTCAGATACTCATGGCGATTCCATTCTGCGACGATATACCTATCTTTTTAAGGATGTCGATGGGTGGTTTACTTATGAGTCACAAGTCGTTTGGGACTTTCTCATGTCATTTCAAAGCGCCTCGGGTATCAACGGTAACTTCATGGAGATAGGAGTTTGGAAAGGCAAGAGTGCGATTCTAGGTGCAATGCATCTCCAAAATACTGAATCCGCTGTATTGGTAGACGCACTCCCTGACATGTCTGAAGCCACGAAGGGGATCAGTCTCATCTCAAATTGCAATGTTGAAACCATCGCATGCCGGTCAAGCATGTTCCGACTTTCTGGCTTATACGATAAATATGTTGGATCAATTAAATGGTTTCATGTGGACGGTGAACATACAGGCTATACGGCCTTGAACGATCTCGCGATTGCCGCAGATATGTTGGGTGAAAAAGGAATTATCTGTGTGGATGATTTTATGAGCCCAAGATACCCGCAATTAGCGGCAGCGGTTTTCCGTTTTCTATTTGACAACCCCATATTTAAGATGTTCTTAAACGGCGAAAACAAATGTTATATATGCCGGACAGAAGATTATGTGATGTATGAGAATGTGGTTAGACACAATTTATCAGAATACTTGAAACTACATGGAATTTCTGATCGCACAGTATCAAAAACTTCTCATGCTCATGACATGGGATGCTTTTCCATTGAACCAAGATTCCATGATCGTGACATGGTTGGCATGGATCACGACCTTGATACGATTGTGTTTTAAACACACCACGATAGCCTGATATCCGATTATTCAATAGAACCCTCTAACATCTCATTACACATATAATTCTGATCAGATGAAGAATGATAAAATTCCTGAATCAGTATTGACCCGCTTCGGTTGGCCTGATGCAGAGTATGAAAACAAGCCTTTCATGGTTAATCTTGATTTCGGTGGTCGTGAATTAATCACTAATTTGATTCGTAACAAGTCACTAGAGGTAATAGTCGAAATCGGGTCTTTTCTCGGCGGTAGCGCACTTGAGTGGTTGAATGCAGATAGGAATGTCAAGGTTATATGCATTGACCCATGGACTGGAGGATGGGCTGGCAAGTGGCTTGGAGATAATCAGTATCGTTGGCCTGATTGGCCACGACTGGACAATGCAAAAATCCAGGAACTTGACGAACCTGACGGACTGTATAACGCATTTTTATCAAACGTCCAGACATATAAGGAACGTGTCATTGTTGTTCGTCAATTGTCGGAAATCGCCTTACCGATACTCGCATCATTGGGTCTCGATCCGGACTTGATATATATCGATGCGGATAAAAAATCCACCGATCTGTATGACTGTTCACGGCTGTTTCCAAGGGCATTGATAACGGGCGACGACTTTTTATGGCCAGGTGGTGACACAATACACGATCCAGAGAAAATTGTTTATCCTGTTCAGGAAATCGTCCGCAAGTTTTCTCATGAAAATCATCTTGAGGTAATTCACAAGGATCAGACCTGGATTTTATGTAAACCAACCGACTATCTTGAAATTGCAAGTATTGCTTTTATCCACCCACAAACTGGGAACAAAGAATTGTTTGACACTCGTCGAAGTCTACCTAGTCTCATCGACTATCGATCGGAGTCAAAAGATCCTTTTTCAGAACCGGTGGATATTGTTATCACACCGACTGAAATAAATAATCGACACGGAACAGGACCACTCGCAAAGCGAGCAATGGCAGATCGTAATCGAGTGCTTTCAATTAGATCACGTAATTACTACGATTACCAAGACTTCGCTGACTGGTGTGTCCTCATTTTTCATGATGACGTATCTATACGTTCACGCTGCTTTCGAAGCGTTCTAACTGCACTAAGAGATGTAACGGTCAGCAGTATATTATGCGTACCCTTTAATCCAGACGATATAATTACTGCGATAGCTCTTAAAATTACGACAAACGCACCCCTCTGTACCTGGATTATGGATGATCAAAATATATCCTGTAGTGTAATTAAAGATCATCTCATGCGCGAAATACTCGAGTGCAGTAATCTTCGCTTCACAACGCATCCAGAGCTTAAGGATAAGTATGAGGAAAAGTACAAACTTTCGTTCAACATACTTCCCGCGGTGGTTCTTGACGATCTTGTCCCAAAAAAAGTAATCCCACGGTCAGAAAGTTTTAAGCCAGAAAATGATGGAATCCTTTTAGGTAGCTTTTGGTCAAAAAACTGGTTTGATCGTATATGTGATGTGTTCTCTAAGCTTGACTATAAATTAACATGGTACGGTGACAATAAACCTTCCTGGATGATTCTGGATGAACAGTCAATGCGTAAGTCCAATATTCATCCCGCAGGAGTTATACCCGAGAATGAACTCGTTGATCGTCTCAGAGAGGCTTCTTTTGTTGTCGTGCCTGTGAGTATGCTTGATGAAGAGGAAACCAATGTTGGTGTGGCCTCTCTAAGTCTTCCTGGTCGAATCCTGTTTGCAGTCGCAACTGCACATATACCTGTGCTTGTAATCGGTAGTCCGTTAACGTGTGCGGCACATTTTGTTCAGTATTTTGACCTGGGCGAAGTCGCACCATACACTGAAGTGGATGTTCAAGCCGCGATCCATCGAATCCAGGATCCTGATAGACAAAAACAAATTCGCCAAAATGCTGCCCGGATTGGACCACAACTATCCAGCAAAAATCTATCAGACTGGTTGTATAAGTCACTTAACAAGAATGTGATACATGACGATAGATATGAAGTACTGTTTCAACACTATCCACTCACACCAGGCCTTTAGTCTATTAAAGGATCATAGTGACTCACATGGAAAACATACTGTCTGATCATGATTCTGTCTGGTCGAGACAGAGTCATCTTGTAGGTCAAGTCACTCGTTTACTTCGTCAAAGACAACGAGGTAGCATCGGTGACCCAAATTTCCAGGACCTCCGCCACACGCTGAATTTTGATAAAGATCGACCTCATATTGCAGTAGTTACACTAAACGAGGTCGTTAACAAACATGGCACCGGGATATATCTAGGACTACTTTTTGGTGACCTGAAAGATACTATATTAGTACGATCATTATCGACATACGATGATCAGAGAAGCCTTGTCGGTGACTACGATTTCAGGATCTTTCATGAATTTCAAGATCGGGACAAAGCATATCTGAAGGTCCTCAACACGATGGGGGATCCTTTTATATCTCACGCAGTCTGCGTCCCGCTTACAGTCTCCGACGCCCTAAACGGTTTGGCTTTCCATGATTGTTTTGGCGCTAAATTGTGTACTTACATAATGGATGACCCGAATATTAACTCGGATAGAATTCCAGATAACCTGATGAATGAGCTCTTGGGAAAATCAGATCTCATTCTTGCGATTTCTCAAGATATGCGAGAGGCATACCAACAGAAATTTAGATTTAACGTAGGCTTCGTTCCACCTTTGGTTGATAACGCCCTAATCCCAACTGCCGACCAAGAATACTCTGGAGACCCCACGTACCCAGGCGTTCTGGTTGGTAATGTATGGGGGGATGTATGGCTAGAACGCCTTCGAGAAATTTTGAAAACTTCGGGTATTTTAGTTAAGTGGCACTCAAATGACTACAGGCGTTGGTGGAGTGAGCACGAACCAAGAGATAGCGCATCCGTAATAAATATCTCGATAGCAGACGACTTCCTTGAGGATGGATTGGTTATTCCAACTGGTGGCCCATTGAGTAATACGGATCTGATTTCAGAGCTTCGACGAGCTCCGTTTGCCATCGTTCCGACAAGCCCACTCGACAACGAAGAAGATACGCATGAATTTGTGGCTCGATTGAGCATCCCCAGTCGGGTAACCTTTATAATTGCCACATCACAGACACCAATGATTGTAATCGGTAGTGAAAATACCGCTGTTTCCAGATTTATCAAAAAGTTGGGCGTTGGAATTACGATTCCATATGATGCATTACAGTTTAAAGGTGCAGTTGAGTGGATATCATCGCCTGAGATCAATCACCTATTTCGATCAAACGCAAAGGCTATCGCTCACAAATTCTCAAGCACTGGAGCCAGGGAATGGATAATGAAGTCTATTGATGAGAAAAAACCGATCAATGATCACTATGAAGTGATCACACAATATTGTCCACAGCATAAGCACAAAACTGGAGATTTCACGTGAATTTGAAACGACCTATTAAGCAGATATTTGCCCTGGTCGGGAATCTTCTTACAGCCCCGCTTCATGAGCGAGCGACTCATGCAAATAAACAGCTTGATTACCTGATGGACCGAGATCGTGAACATACAACAAAAATCGATCGCTTGGCGGAGGCAAACGTTGCAATTCTAAAGTCAACAATCGATACGTTCATGCAAATTGAAGAACTCTCCGGTCAATTTGAAAATTTCTCCAAACTAACCGAAAACCAAATAGCTTCTCTTAATAAAAAACTTCCAGGTCATGTAGAGATTGCATCAAAAGAGTATGCATCGGTAAGCCCGGAAAGCATACTAATGACTTATCTGTATTCTTACCTGGATTCCAGAGTTGCTCTAGATGTCGGGGCACATTGCGGCGATGTTTCCAGACAACTCGCAGAAACAGGATTTGTTGTCCATGCATTTGAACCCAACACGAAAATTCAAGATAATTTGAAGAATAAACTGGAAAATCTGGGAAATTGCACGATTCATAACTATGCATTAGGTTCCAATAACGAAAATGCCTCCCTCATAATTTACGACAATCTTCCATATAGTCGAACACATAATGATCCTTCGCTTCTGAGTTCTCTTCTAAATCGAGAGTTGTTGTCACTCCAGAAATCCGAACACATAGAAGTTGTTGTTGAAACAATTTCCAATCTTGTGGAAAACAAGGAACTACCAAGCAACATTGGACTGCTTAAGATCGACACCGAAGGATACGATCTTGAGGTTATTAAAGGCATGGGAGAACTTCGACCATCTATTGTTGTAGCTGAGTATTGGGACAAAGATCATCCTTGGGGCCAGAATAGTACTTTATATACGTATCGAATGCTTATAGATGAAATGCGTGATAGAGATTACAACTGGCATATAGACTTACATCGACTTTGGGGTGAGGAAAAAGTTTGCTTCACGAGCAATCAACTGATTTCTGTACCTAATTCATGGGGTAACATTTTCTTCTTCAACGACATAAAGCGTTTCCATGTGGCATTGCAATGGTGCGAAGCAACGTTACCACGTACATTTTTTAAATCGGAGACTAATTAAGTATGTAATTATTTGTATAGGGTATTTGGCGAATTACAGTTAATGGCTCAATATAATATTTAACTTCGGATCCCAAAGCTTTTAACCGACAATTACATTTACTCATACGCGATTTCATCAAGCCGCTTTTTTGCATAATGGAGATCGGGCTCAAGTTTCAATGCATATTGATATCTACCTATGGCAACCTCCTTATCGCCCACTCGCACAGCCAGTTCGGCGCTGAATAGAGTGACATAAGGATCGCGTGGATGACCCTGCTCTGCCCGCTTCAACCACCGTTCGGCTACGGACAAATCCATTTCGGGCAGGAGACGCAACACATTCGACTTCTCCATCCCCCA
>BQJT01000205.1 GCA_021604845.1 Cyclobacteriaceae bacterium | reverse complement strand
TATTTAATGCAGTCACTAGTGGAACGCAGATACTTAAACCATGAATAATTTAAGACCCTCCTCATTACAAAGTATGACCTTGCTAATAAGGCAATACCTGATCCAAAATGGAAAAATGTTTCTGGTATCTATCGCGGTTTTTATAGCCGGAGTATTTGTGGTTCTTTATTCCATTCAACGATATACCCGTTTTGACACCTGGACCCACAAAAATTTTGTGACGGTTTTCATGCCGGTTTTTATAGTTTTAGCGGTGCTTTATGCCGGAACTTCCTTTCCAGGTTTAAGATCTAAGGACCGGGCGATCCAATATCTGATGCTGCCGGTAAGTACCAGGCAAAAGTTCTGGTTTGAGCTGTTTACCCGTATTGTGCTGTTTGTCATGCTGATGCCGAGCTTGTTTTGGGTTTCGTTTTATGTGGAAGGGCAGCTGGTTGCCTTGGTCCACCCTGAATTTACCTTCCAATCTTTCTCTTTTCTAGATGGATTCAACGGCCCATCCCGCTATCAGAACATTTTGGTTATGACTTTTGTAATTTCTCATGCCATGCTGTTTTTAACCTTTCCATTCTTTGGAGCTACAGTTTTTATGAAAAACCAAATCATCAAAACTGTAGCCTGGGGTTTCGGCTTGCTATTCGGCTTCTTCATTTTATTTCATGATTTTATTGAAACCATCCCAAAGCAGCACATGCAGGAGTTTACCGGTTTTATAATTCTGCTTAATATCGCTTTGGTGGTGCTGGCTTACTTCAGGTTAAAAAACAAACAGGTTTAACCATGGAGTTCGAACCAACCAAAGGAATCTACTTACAAATTGCCGATAGCATCTGCGAGAAAATCTTAAGCAATGCGTATAGTAATGGCGACAAAATTCCCTCTGTAAGGGAGTTGGCAGCAGAAACAGGAGTCAACCCCAATACCATTATGCGTACCTATACAGAACTTCAATCCGCTGGTATTTTGGAAAACCGGCGCGGGGTGGGATTTTTTGTAGGCCCTGAAGCTAAAGGGATCATCCTGACACAACGAAAGCAGCAGTTTTTTAATCAAACCCTTCCTGAATTTGTTAAACAAGCCAAACTCCTGAACATTTCTTTGGACGACATTTGGGCTAACCTGAAAGAGAAGGGAGGAAAATAAACGGATTATTATCATGTTTACTAAAAAAGCAGTTTTTACCCGGAACATTTTTGCGCGAATAGCAAGTCTAATACTCTTATTGACACTGCCAGCATCCATTACCAGCGAAACCACCTCCCCTAATTTGAATCTAAAGGCCACTGGAATAATACGCCATGACAGGGATATTGAACGATATCGAGCGTTGGGTGGGCAGGGTGAGTTTGCCTGTGTTGGCAGATATGCTGCTTCCGCCAGCAGTGGGGATTATGCTACCGGTGTGTTGATCTCACCGCTGTGGGTATTAACTGCAGCACACTTTGTGGAAGATTCATCTGTTTGGTGGTTTGGTGACAGCATTTATCGATCGGTGCAAATTGTTAAGCATCCTGGTCTGTCCACAGTTTCTGAAGATCGCAAAGCCCAGTGGGATGGATGGGACCTGGCCCTGGTCAGGCTCAATCGTCCGGTATTAGAGGTAACACCAGCAATTCGCTGGGTTGATGGTGGCGAGCTAGCATCCAGAATTGTCAAAATAGGATATGGCTATATTGGTGACGGGTCCACCGGAATGAACACCCCGGCCACTCAAGAGCGTTTAGGTGGCGAAAATACCATAGACGCCATCGGTGGCACTATTGCGGGAATCGATCTGGGAGACGATGTTTTAGCCTGCGATTTTGACAGCCCAAAAACTCAAGTTCCCAATTATCTGGGTTCAGCAATTCCCCTGGATCTGGAGATCGGTGGTTCAAAAGGAGATAGCGGGGGTGGAGCTTTTATCAAACGAAACGGGCAGTGGCAACTTGCCGGTATTGTGAGTGGAGGAGTTAGCAGGGAAATAACTTATGGTTCGGTAATCCTGCTTGCCAGAGTTTCATCGGCTAACCCCTGGATTGATTCGGTATTAAATCAAGTTTATCAGGATTGATTTGGGTTGCCCTGGCGCTAATCCGTAACTTTTTACCGGGTGGTATAAGAAAATTCATTTTAAAATAAAATACCCCCACATAGAATGCGGGGGTATTTTGAATTGAATCAAAGTTTAGTGTTTATGATTCTTCCTTTAATTCTGCTGAGAAGTCGGTTTTTTCCTCAATTATACCAACAATAGTTTCCGGGTTGGTCTTTTCAGGGTCGTACTTTACTACTGCAACGTCCCCGGGATATTTTACCTCGTTGTCGATAATACCGGCAGTCTCCTTCAGTACCTTGTGCACCGCACTGGCACATCCTCCACACATCATTCCGGTAACTTTTAATTCGACGGTTTCTACCTTTTCCTGTGCTTGAGTGGTGGCAAAGCAAAAGATCAAAAAAGCTATGGTTAAAAATGCTCTTAAAATTGTGGGTTTCATGTTGTTTTGATGTTTAATGCTAAAAATAAAATTTTGGGATTGAAGATTATTGTTTCAACCAGCCCAATCCGCCGCTGGTTGGTAACGATTGAGTAAAGAATTTACGTAATTAGGCAGACAAAAGAAAACAATAAAACGAAAACGTCGGCGGTCAGACTAATACGGGATTTATGTTAAACCAATACATGTGCATCTGTTTATGATACCAATCCTTATTTAACTATATTCATAGGTCTAATTGTTTCGGCTGAAAAAAACCAACCTTCAACCTGCTAACAGACCATGCTAAAATCCCTAGAAGAACTTGATTGGGGGGAACCCATACTTCCGAAAATCGAAAACCGGGATTGGGAAGTCAAAGTAAAGAAACAAATGGGGGTGGTGCCTGACTTGTTAACCAGGGTTAGCACCAGCGAGTGGTTGCGGGGACTGCTTCTTAACGCATTTAAGACCCCTTCCCAACAAATTCCCAGGCACTTATTAGATATTGCAACGCTGGTGTGTGCTCAGGAAAATGCCTGTAGATTTTGCTATGGGATAGCCCGTACGCAGTTGCGGTTATTCGGATACTCCAAAAAAATGATCAGTGCAATAGAGCAGGATATGCTGATGGCCGAGCTTGATCAAAGAGATAGGACTTTTATAAGGTTCTGCAGGAACCTGGCCAGATCAAATCCCAGACCTCCAAAGAAGGAGCGAGATAAATTGTTGAAACTGGGCTTTACCTCACCTCAGGTAACTGAAATGGCTTTTCATATCGCCCGTGAATGCTTTGTTAACCGGATGGTTACCTTTATCAGCAGTCCACCTATGCATGAATTTGAACGATTGTCCGACAGCTTATTCGGGCGTTTATTCAGGCCAATAATTGCCAGGAAGCTTCGTGCCGGAGGGTATGTCGCAAACAAACCGATGGTAGTCCTGGATGGACCGTTTTTCCAGGTAATGAATGCCTTATCAGGTATTCCAGCGGCAGCAATTTTTCAGGATGGAGTTCAGGGCGCTTTTGCTTCCGATATATTGTCTAAAGAGGCTAAAGGTTTTAATGTTTGCAGTAGTTGCAAGGTCGCTGAGTTGCGAATTTTGCGCAAATGCTACCTATGACATGGCGATTGAACTGGGCATTACCGATGCAGAATTTACCGATGCCCTCACCACATTAACTTTTGATAAACTGTCCGATCAGGAGCAACAACTGTTCGCCTGGACCAGGGACACCGTGCACTACCAAACCGGTGCCATTCAAAAAAGTATGAAAGTGCTGTCGCAAGGGGTGGATAATGACAAGCTTTTAGAAGCCATTGGTGTGGCTGCACTGGCAAACTCAATTGTACGGCTCGCAGTGTTATTAGAATGATGGAGTTTACTTTTTGGTATATGGTGATCGCCACTTTGGCGGCGGTAGTGCTGGCAGTGGTATTGGTAAGACAGCGAATTAAACAGAAGGACCTGGAAAAGCTAATTGCGCACAACAATACCCGCCTTGAGCAGCTACAGTTAAATTTTGGAAGGTTTGCACCTCAGGATGTAATTGAACATCTAACCGGAGGTGACGGAGAGTATGAACCGGAAATGCGCTCGGTTACGGTGTTGTTTGCAGATATTAAAGGTTTCACTAAAATGTGCGATAAAATGGATCCTGCTACTGTAGTAACTATATTAAATGGGTACTTCCAATGCATGACAGAATCGCTGGCAAAACATCATGGAGAAGTGACTGAGATGATGGGTGATGGTTTATTGGCCCTTTTTGGAGCTATAAATACCAACCCCTGGCAGGTGCAGGATGCCGTTCAGGGTGCATTGGCCATGCGAAAGGCCCTGGTCGAATATAATAATGAGTTAAAGTCGAAAGGTTTTCCGGAATTATCCATAGGCATAGGTATCCACCAGGGTGATGTGTTGGCTGGAATTATGGGCAATTACGAATTGAGCAAATTCGGAGTGGTTGGAGATACCATTAATGTAGCTTCAAGGGTTGAAGGTCTTACCAGGATACACGATGTTGATCTGTTGGTTACTGAAGAGGTGAAGACTAAACTGGATGATCGTTTCAGGTTGAGGCAAATGCCTGCGCACCAGGTTAAAGGAAAAGAGGAGCTGATTGTAACTTACCTGGTGGAAGACAGTTAGCGAATTACGAATTACGGATTACGAATTACGACTGCCTACTGGTGGCAGGAATTACGGATTACGGATTACGAATTATATATGGGGCCAAGGTAAACCGGATCCGGTGTGTTCTTCATTAATCACTCAACAACGAGATATCTACGGCAGTAGTCAATTTGGATTGTGCATCTCCCCGGTAGGTTCCTTGTACAGGCAAGGTATTGGAAGGAGAATAGCTGGCGGAAATCGGAATATAGTCCTGGGTAACGAACAGCCCTGCACTGGGATCAACCCCTACCCAACCCGCTCCGTTTATCCATACTTCTACCCATGCATGTAACTCGTGTCCGGTCAATTCAGGGTTAAAGCAATAGCCACTAACAAATCTTGTAGGCATCTCAAAATGTCTTAAACTCTCCATCATCATCCAGGAAAGGTCCCTGCACGATCCCACTTTTTCCTGGTAACAATCGTTGGGTTCCATAAGTGTGTCTCCGTAACGAATTGTATGCTGCCAGCCATTGCTGATTTCACCGACGAGATTCTTCAGAAAATCTATGGTGTCGTTTCCATCGCTGTGCAGATTTCCCAGCCATAGTTTAAGGTTGTCTGATAATTCGGTTTCAGTAACTGCATATAAATTCAGAGCTTCTTTTTGATTGGTTACAGGGTTCTGGTCAACAATAAAGTGAAACGGGTTGGTGGGCTTAGTTGAGATTCTGGATATGGCGGTTACAGTTAAGGTATCAATCTTATCCTCAAACCAGCATTGATGATAGATGTTATTTTCCGCATCAATTCTGGCTGAGTATCCCTGAGGTTCAGGAGATATTTGTAAGTCAAATTCAACTATCTTGATATGAGGCCGGGCTGCAGGATAGAAGTAGAGGTGATGCGGTTCCAGGTACACCGGAATACTGTATGCATAACTACTGTAATGCTCTATCAGGAAGTCCATTAATCGGTACGTTCTTCATGGTTTAGAGCAGCATGTAAAACTGAGTCCGGCAAATTGCTGATCGAAGCCCTTAGACTTTCATTCCAACTTTCACCAATACCCGCCAAAGTCTTTTCCTGCGATTCAACCACTTCTTTAAAATAAGTAATGGCTTTGTCCCTGACAGAACGAAGACCGGAAGTCATAATAAAGAAAGTATGCTTCGGTCGTTGAACGGTATATATTTTTTTGGCAGTGGTGGTATCGCTGCCAGAGGTAATCCTGGTATCAGCTAACCCAATAATGCCCTCTTTACTTAAAATGCCCAGGCAGTATGTCATGATTGTTTTTGAAAATCCGCACTAAAGTTAGACCGAATGGTGAAATATTGTTTATCAACAGCGGTAGAAATTTGATTCAGTCTTTCTTGTAGTTGATCCAGGTACTCGTGCAGGCCAAACTTAAATAGATCGTTTACATCGGCGTACTCAAGATCGGCGCGCAGGTTTCCGATGGATTTTTCCGCATCATTAGAAAATCCGCGGGGTGCCTTGGATATATCATGAAGGCACTTTTCAGCTTCCAGCAGGCAAAAGAAAATTGATCTTGGAAAGTGGCGGTTTAAAACCAGGTAGTTAACAATATTGGTGGGATCAATTTTGCCGTAGATTCGTCGGTAAGCATTAAAGCCACTAACTGATTTAAGCAATGCAGTCCAGTGAAGAAAATCCAGTGGAGACCCCACCTCCTCTATAGAGGGCAATAAAAAGTGATATTTTACATCTAAGATTCTGGATGTTTTGTCGGCTCGCTCCAAAAATTGACCTATTCTGGTAAAGAACCAACCCTGGGTCCTGGGGATAGTGCCGTAACTGATGCCATTAAGTAGTTGCAGTTTGTTTTTAATTTTCTTAAAGCAGTTGTCGGAGTCCTCCAATTTCCAGACTTTACGCTGGTGTTGTTTTTGTACATAGAGGTGCAGGTCATTGAGTACTTCCCAGGTTTCCCTTGGAATATTCTCTCTTACGATCCGGGCATTTTCACGGGCATTTTGAACGGTTGAAATTATGGAATTTTGATTCCGCGGATCAAATGCCAAAAACAACACTGAGTTCTCACGATCAAACTTTTCGCCATACAGGGAGACAAATAATTTACGGTCACCAGTAGCGGAGATTAGCGGGTCCCACTGCTCCTTTAACCCAGGAGGTAGGTCTATAGAGAGGTTAAAATTTACGTCGATAAACCGGGCGTAATTTTCAGCCCGCTCAACATAACGGCCCAACCAAAAAAGTGAATTTGCAACTCTGCTTAACATGGTTAATTAATCAAATAAAACCCAGGTATCTTTACTGCCACCCCCTTGTGAAGAATTTACTACCAGGGACCCTTCCACCAGCGCAACCCGGGTTAATGCTCCCGGGAGTACTTCTATTGACTTTCCATACAAAATATAAGGCCTTAAGTCAACGTGTCTGGGAGCAACCCCCTGGTCTGTAAGGGTAGGTACCGTAGACAACGACAAGGTAGGCTGGGCAATGTAGTTTCGAGGATTTTCTCTGAGAAGGTTCCTGAACTTATCGTGTTCATCCTTGTTAGATTGCGGACCGATCAACATACCGTAACCCCCTGCAGCGTTCGTTTCTTTTACCACCAAATCCTGGATGTTTTCCAGAACATAATTCAGGTCCTCCTCCTCACTGCATAAATAGGTGGGCACGTTGTCCAGAATTGGTTTTTGTCCCAGGTAATATTCAATGATTTTAGGCACGTATGCGTAGACTGCTTTGTCATCGGCTACACCGGTGCCGGGCGCGTTGGCTAAAGCTACGTTACCTGCCTGATAGGCCTCGAAAATACCAGGTACACCCAGCATGGATTCGGGATTAAAGGTGACCGGATCGAGAAAGGTATCATCAATTCTTCGATAGATTACATCCACCGGCAACAGTCCCTGAATGCTTTGCATAAATACTTTCTGGTCCTTCACAATTAGATCCTGGCCAGTCACCAGCTCAACACCCATTTGTTGGGCAAGATAAGAATGCTCGAAATATGCGGAATTATAAATTCCCGGGGTTAATAAAACAACCGAAGGATCAGACTTGTCACTAAGACTCTGCAACATGCTCAATAACATACCCGGGTATCCCGAAACTGGCTGCACTCCTAAGCTGGTAAATAATTTTGGGAATGCCTGTTTAATAATTTCCCTGTTTTCCAAAAGGTATGAAACACCGGAAGGGCATCGCAAATTGTCTTCCAGCACATAGAATTTTCCGTCGTTGTCTCTAATGATATCACTGCCCGTAATGTGACACCAAACTCCCCTTGGCGGATTTAATCCTTTACAGGCGTCCAAATACCCTGCGCTTGAAAGAACAATATCAAGGGGAATAATGCCGTCATTGAGAATGTTTTGATGATGATAGATATCATCCAGGAATTGATTCAACGCTTCAATACGCTGCTTGAGACCGGATTCAATAATCATCCATTCAGCATGTCCGATAATTCTGGGAAAAAGGTCTAATGGAAGAATTTTTTCAACACCCCTGTTATCGTGGTAGACATTGAATGTCATACCCATAGACATCTGGGACTTATAAGTGGAATGCTGTAATTCGCCTAGCTTTTTGTGAGTGGAAAGGTCAATTTTCTTTAAAAAATCAACATAAGCCGGACGGCATTTTCCATCCTTATCGAACATTTCATCGAAATGTACTTCGGTTTGATACTGGTCAAATAACAACTAAACTATGATTTTAATATTGTCGGTATATTATAAGTAAAATAGCAAATAATTAAGACTTTTAATAGAAATTGTCTAACAAAATAAGAGCATTGATGAATTTATCACATTCCTTTTGCAGCATAAACTTGCTGATTGTTTGATTCCGGGCTGCCTACCAGAGTTGTATGCGGTATTTATATGCGTACAGCTAACCTGGGC
>BQJT01000204.1 GCA_021604845.1 Cyclobacteriaceae bacterium | reverse complement strand
ACTTTCGCCAAACATGCACTATGGGAACCAGCCACCAACGCTCCATTAATGTTTGCCGGACCGGGCGTACCAAATGGTAAAGTATTGGATATGCCGGTGGAAATGTTAAGCATTTACCCTACGTTATTGGAGCTGTGCGGTTTGCCTGAATACCCCCGCAATGAAGGACGCAGTCTGGTTCCTGCTATGAATTCAGCGACTGAGGCAGATGAGTTTTACGCGGTAACTACTTTCGGTAAGAACAATCACGGGGTTCGTAGCAGGGATTATCGTTACATTGAATATGAAGATGGGCTGGGTGAATTGTATAACCTTGAAAGTGATCCGGAAGAATGGAATAATTTATTTGAGCAACCGGAACATCGCCATATTATAGAAGCCCATCGAAAATTACTACCCGGCACCAATCTACCCTGGAACCAACATTCTCAATACACCTTTCAGCCTTATTTTGTGGAGCAGAAAGCCAGGCTGGATTGACAAAGTTGGCAGTCGGCAGTTGGCAGTTGGCGGTCATCAGTTGGCAGTTGGCGGTCATCAATTATCAATTATTTCCACCAATTCCACAACCTCCACCAGCTCTTCATTTTCAAATTTCTCCTCCTTTATAAAACCAATTCCCGGTGCGTAGTACTTTAACTCATGTACACCTGCTTCAAATGGATTTATATCTTTGGTAACCAGGCAGTTGTTATACGTACCCAATGCGATGGTAACACTTTCAAAACCGACAACTTCCGCGTAATCTTCAGCCTCATCCTTTAAATATTCCTGCATATAGCTTTCACCTGTCTGTGGGTTAGCAGCCATCCAGTAACCGGGCAGCGCATCATCCACACCAGCTTCCCAGGATCCGTCATTATCAGCGAAAGTTCCATCATCATGGTAATTTTCTACGAACTCGCCCATATACCACAGGTTACCGGCATCATCCTGAGCCAGCCAATCATCAGTATCCTCGATTACCACACCATCCAGCGTTACTATATCGTGGTGGATAATACAGGTAATACCCATCACCTGCCGGGTTTGCTGCCGGCGTTCAATTACAATCTCTTCTTCCGGTGCCGTTCCCACTTCTCCCCCCTGGTACACATATATCTGATCTGCACCGGGGCCATAGTACTGGTTAGTAATGCTGGTTGAGTTAGTGAATACGGCGCTACTAAAATCCGGAAGAGGGGCCGGAGGCTGATCCGGTAGCGGCGCTTCGTCCGTAGTGCTACATGAATTAATTAAAACCAAAATAGCCAGTACCAAAAAATAGGTTAGATGCTTTTTCATTTCTCCCTGTTTTGTTACTGGTCATAACGCCGGATCAGGGAAGTCAGTTGGTCTGGTTAAATGAAAAAATAGTAAATAGTGAAATGATCATTGCGTTATCAAATCCTTTTCAAAATCAGTAGGCTCTACCCAGCCGGCGTTCATTTCCTCGCCCGCCATAAACCGATGGTAAAAGTTGCGGCTCCGATCATCTGAATACATATAAGTTTCGAAGACATTGCCATTCCCGTTAACCCGGGGATCTTCCTGAGCAACCAGTACGTCAGCCAGCTGCTTTTTCAGATCAGCGTAGGTGGATTCTGTTTCCAACAGGCCGATCAAATTGTTTATACAATAAGGGTCTTCTGAAATCTGGTACAATTCTTCAGCAGGTCGTTTACCAAAATTCCATTGCCAATATTGTTCGTTTGACCTGTCTCTTCGCATGCGCAGTATCTCACTTTTGGTGGCTCCGCCGTCAGTCGCCAGGTATCCGGTCTCCGGATTACCTGCAGGCCACAGGTCCGGACTGTAGTTCCTTACATACAGATACCCTCCTTTTACAATTCCACGGATGGGGTATCCGGCGTCATCGGGCCTGCCAACATCATGACGCTCTTTGCCAAAGACCACGAAATCCCTGGTATCGGTCACCCTGCCTTCCTTTTCCGAATTAAAAATGTCGGTCAAACTTTTACCCGGTGAATCCGCCATCCCGGTTGTTTCCCAGGGTATACCGGCTAATTCGATAAAAGTGGGTGCAAAATCGATGAAGCTGACGAAGTCGACCACGGAGCGCCCGGGATTTTTAATGCCTGCCGGCCACATAATAGCCAGGGGCAAATGATTGGACATCTCATATTCCTGACTTTTTACCCTGGGAAAAGGCATGCCGTTATCTGAAGTGACCACTATGATGGTATTTTCCAGCTGCCCTCTGGAATCCAGTTCTGCAATCATATTGGACAGGTGCTGATCAAAATATTCCAGTTCCAGGGCGTAGTCAAGCAGGTCATTTCTGACTGTATCTGTATCGGGCCACATCGCCGGTACCTCATCAATCATTGCAACATTTTTTGCTCCCAATTTGGCCCCAGACCCGTACTGGTAGGCACGGTGCGGTTCGTGCGCTCCGTACCAGAAGCACCAGGGTGCCTCATCCGGAGCCTGCTCCAGGAAATCTATAAAATTAGCACTATAGTCTTTACCCGAAATGTTGCTGGTAGGTGGGGTGAGTGTATGGTTTTGAAACTCGGGGCCTGCCAACATCCTGGGCGCTCCATCGACAGTTCCTGCAACTCCCGGCCCCCACCCTTTGCCGGTATAACCGGTGAAGTAACCATTTTCAGACAGGGCCTCTACATAGGTCTTGAACTTTGCCGGAAAAAACGGCCAATGATTAGCTGCTTCTTCCAGTTGCCAACTATTCCGGCCGGTCAGGATACAAGAGCGGGATGGGGCACATTTGGCATTGGGGGTATAAGCATTCATAAACAGAATCCCTTCCCTGGCAACTTTATCAAAAGCCGGGGTGTTCACCCATTCATTGCCGTAAGCGCTCATATGGGGAAAGGAGGCGTCGTCAGCAATACAGAATAGAATATTTGGAGGAGTGGCTTTTTCGGATTGCTGACAGGAAATTAAACCAAAGAAAATTATTGATACAAATGGGAGCCTTAGTAACATTTAGGTTAAAATTTTCAATTTACTTTCTTTATCCAAAGATAAATAAATGTAATATGGAATCAGTATTTAATCAGTACTTGAGGATAAGTACCAGATTATTGAAAGGTTTACCAGTAACAGTTTAATAGTGCATACGAAAAGGAAGGTATGTGTAAAGATAATCATCATCATTGCGCTCATTAGCGGATGCCAACATAACTATTCGCGCAAAGATGATATTCTTAAAGTTGCCAACTCAAAGCCAAACATTATTTTGATAATGGCTGACGATCAAGGTTGGGGAGATGTAGGCTATAATGGACACCCTTACCTAAAAACTCCGAATCTTGATAAAATGGCGGTTAATGGGGCCATCTTCGATCGTTTCTATGCGGCTTCTGCAGTGTGTTCACCCACCAGAGGCAGTGTAATTACCGGAAGGCATCCCATAAGATACGGTATTTGTTATGCCAATTGTGGGCATTTAAAATCTGAGGAAATAACCCTGGCCGAAATGCTAAAGGATCAGGGCTACCTTACCGCGCATTTTGGCAAATGGCATCTGGGGACCCTTACCCGAGACACCATTGATGCCAATCGTGGAGGGCGACCCGAGAATGATGAGCATTATGCACCACCATGGGATCACGGATTTGATTATAATTTCGTGACCGAATCTAAGGTACCCACCTGGAATCCTATGGTCACCCCTCCGGCATCAACCGGAGACGTTGGTGAATCCCTAACCGAAGGAGATCCTTTCGGAACCTTTTACTGGACGGCTTCCGGACAAATAGCCACCGAAAACCTGGAAGGAGACGATTCAAGGGTAATTATGGACAGAGCCATCCCTTTTATTGAAAAAGCGGCGGTCAGCAATACTCCGTTTTTGAGTATTATATGGTTTCATACTCCACATTTACCGGTTTTAGCCGGTTCGGAATACAGGCAACAGTATGCTGATCTACCGGAAGACCAGCAACACTATTACGGTGCTCTAACTGCATTAGATGAGCAAATTGGAAGGTTACGGCAAAAACTAAGGGAGCTGGGCATCGAAGAGAATACTGTATTATTCTACACCAGCGATAACGGTCCGGAAGGTATGTCTCCAACCGGCAGGACTCAGGGCGTCACCAACGGATTGAAAGGCAGGAAAAGAAGTCTTTACGAAGGAGGAATTCGTGTTCCTGGAATATTAGAGTGGCCCGGTGCTATAACACCAGGGACCAGGGTAACCGTACCCTGTTTCACATCGGACTATTTTCCTACTATTGCCAATATCCTGAATATTGATATTGAAAAATATCATCGACCCTACGATGGAAGCGACATGCTTCCATTTGTTAGGGATAAAAGCAAAAAAAGAACCAAATTCCTGGCATTTTCCCTTCGGGAACAGGCTGCTTTGATTGGAAACGAATTTAAAATTTACAGTTCGGATTCTGGAGATAGTTTTCAAATGTTCAATTTATTGGACGACCCCTCCGAACGCAGAAATATCGCTGGAGATAACCCTGATAAGTTGAATGAGATGATTGCTGAATGGAGGGGCTGGCAACAATCGCTGCAAGCAAGTGCCCAGGGAAACGACTATTTCCGTTAAAATTTTACAAGTTTATACGATTCCTATATTATCCAGTAAATTCTTATAACCCGGGTGTTTCCACAATTCTTTAAAACAGGGACAGCGCATCACCCAGATCATCCCCATGCAGGCAATGCTGAGCCGTTTTTCAAACACATTTTCTAAAAAGTCTACCGCGGTTTCATAATCTCCAATACCGGCATGACTTATGGCAATATCGATCTCCACTGCCGCAGAATAATCTTTCTTTAAGCGGTCATACAACCTGGACATAAGTTCATCCGACATTTGCTTATTTCCCAGATGATGATGACTTATAATTAACCCGGTGATCGCTTTCTGTGGATGATTTACCGCTTTATGATAAATTTCAAATTCCTGAAGTGCCTCCTGGTGGGCATTCATACAGCCCAGCGCCATTCCTTTAAACTGGTGGGCTTTCCGATACCCTGGCTCCAATTCCAGTATTTCATTAAAAACGGCAACAGCGCTTCCAAACTGCTCATCGAAGAGGTAAAGAGTACCCAACATGATCATGACCGGTACAGACAAAGGATTTAGTTCTAACGCCTTTAACATTTTCGGAATCCCCTGGGCGGGTTTTCCAACCGCCGCATAGTACAGACCATAAGATTGATGCAGTTCTGATGAGTTAAGCCCCAGGGCCACGGCTTTCTCCAGTGACTCCCGGGCACCCTGCCAATCCCAAAAATGATAGAATTTAATATCAGCCATCGCCAGGTGTGCTTCGGCGGAATCACCATTTTTTTCGATAGCGGTCATCACGCATTTCAACGCCTTGGCATAAGCACTTACCGGGGGCAAACCGCCGCAGGAACCCAGATATGAAAAACTTCTGGAAAGTGCACACTCCGCAGAAGTAAAACCCGGATCAATTTTTAGTGCATTCTGAAAATGTTCAATGGCCTTTTTTACTTCGTCGGGATTTTCCTTTTTCAGATGATGTAATCCTTTCAAATGTTGGGTGTACGCCTCCATGCTCTCGGTGGCCCTGGCAACGATTGTTTCTTCCTGTACAGGAATGTCAAAACTAATCTTTAACCCATTGATTATTCTGCGTGCAATCTCATCCTGTACTTCGAAAATATCATTAAGGTTTCGATCATAGGATTCCGCCCAAAGCTGAAATCCATCATCGGTATTGATCAACCTAACAGATACCCTAACCCTGTCTCCCACTCTTCGGACACTGCCCTCTAAAAAATAAAACACCTTCAGACGACGACCTACTGCCAGAATATCTTCTTCGCTTTGTAATATTGCCTGGCAAGTACTTCTTGAAATCACGTTAATCCCTTCTACCTTGCTCAGTCCATTGATAATCTCCTCCGACACGCCATCAGCGAAATAATCAGGCTTATCGCTGTCAATCATATTGGTAAAAGGCATGATAGCAATACTTTTGGAGATGCTTTTACTTTTGGCATAGTTGAGATCACTGGTCCCCGGAATCTCGATACCCTCCTCATTAAG
Organism: Cyclobacteriaceae bacterium; assembly: GCA_021604845.1. Lineage (GTDB taxonomy): Bacteria > Bacteroidota > Bacteroidia > Cytophagales > Cyclobacteriaceae > SZUA-3. The sequence goes on along the minus strand of BQJT01000204.1, from coordinate 2,501 downwards.
TGCATAAATTTCAACCGGGATTTTTACGTTTTTCAATTGGAAAACACCTAGAGAAATAGCTCTAATGCTGGGATGATTAGCTATTTCCTGGAAAACCCTGTCTGAAAATAAGATGGTACCGGCAACACCCATGGACTCAATCCTGGAGGCGATGTTCACACCATCACCAAAAACACCTTCCTTATCCTGTACAATATCTCCTAAATGAATACCAATACGTAGGGGTACCTTAGGATCCTGCCGTAAGTGCTGCTGTATTTCAATGGCGGCCATTACTGATTCCTTGGCACTGGGAAAAATAATCAAAGCCCCGTCACCATAGTATTGTACTATTTCGCCCGAATGATTCAGTACTTGTTCTCGAATCACTTTTCGGTGCCTGTCCCGCGCCTGAATAGCCAGGCTCTCATCCTCCTGCATCATGGAGGTATACCCAACAATGTCGGCAAACATAATAGCTGCAAGTTTCCTGTTAGATGACATGGTAGAATTTAAGCGTCTGTGATGCGTTAAAATAGCCAAAATTCCAGTTGATTTCAGTACTTAAACTAAAAAGCTTTAAACCACACTGGGACAGACAATTAAATAGATGTCTGTTTGCAATGCTAGCGAATAAACTGCTCTACATAATCCGACCCCAATCCGACTTCATGATAGTGTTTCATGCACATTTGAATCTTTGTAAACACATCCTCATATCCAATGGTGGTCCCATTTTCATCCACATAGATCATCGCGCCATTTACATTAAACAGGGTAATCATTTCATCATCACTATCGACTACCAACGTGTGGGTCTCACCTGGTGGCTCAAATAAGAACTTGCCGGGGGAGGCAACAAAATCATGTTCCAGATAATGCCAGTGACCTTTTATAACATAGCCGTATACCGGTGCGGGGTGACGATGCCTGGTCAATACTCCGGAACGACGCACTCTTAACAGATTGAACCAGGCTCCCGCGGTGGTATTCAACAGCAATGGCCTGAACCAAATATTAGGGGCCTGCGGCACCCATACCCTTTCATCTTCCGGTTCCGCATCAATAATTAAGTCCTGTTTAGCAAACGGCGGAAGCACTGAATTCTCATCCTGCATTTTTCCTTATTTAATGTATATCTATCATTATCCCTAAAATGGGAATAAACCAAAACAAACTCAACAACTATTATCGCCAAAAAGCAACTTGCCAGTTATTTATAAGTCCTTAGTATGCATGGATGTAAGTATGGTTAATACTTTCATCAGCGTTCAAATGGTCCTGTCACCGTAAGGTGGTAGGGCCTATTTGTGCTCGAAAATAGCTGTTACCAACCCCTGGCGTCACAACCTGCTATTTGCTGATTGAAGCAGCCCTCACCTTACTTACTTGTTCAATACTTATCGCCGGCCCTTCAACTCCTCCAAATCTTCTTTTCACGTAGGTTAGTATAGAAGCGATAGCCAGGTCCTCCAAGTGGTGATTCTGTGGCATTAATCCATCGTAAGATTTACCATTGACGATAATCTCCCCCTGTAAACCATTAAGTACCACGTCTATCAACCGGTTTTCATCACCTGTTACCCAATCAGAACCCACCAGGGGAGGAAATCGATTATTGTCCCCCTGTCCATTTCTTTGATGACAGGAGGCACAATACGTATTATACAGAATACCACCACTTAATTGATCTCCTTGCTGCAAATGATCTAGTAGTTCATCCGGTGTCTTAATATAATTTCTGCTTTTACGCATTTCCATAGATGCCAGTTCAGAGCTGCCAAATTGATCTTTATCACCTTTAAACATCACCCTCCAAATCTTTCCCTGGTTCGATTCACTTATATACAGGGACCCGTCCGGACCAGTGGATAAACCCATCGGTCTGTACACCGCATCACTGGTGTTAACCACCGTGTCCACCCCGGTAAACCCGTCTGCAAATACCTCCCATTTTCCAGTTGATTTCCCATCCTCGTCAAATGGGACAAAGCAAACTATATAACCCGCTTGAGGATATGGCGGACGATCGGTAGAGCCATGAAATGCCACGAAAACACCGTTGTTATACCTCTTCGGAAACTGATCTCCGTGATAGAACATCACATCCATCGGCGCCCAATGACCCGGAAAACCGATAACCGGGTCATCAAATTCAGCAGCTCTTCCTACTATAGTCCCGTCGCCCCCATATCCAGGCTGTAGTACATTCTTCAGTTGCATATGATCATAATAAGCATAGGGCCACCCATAGTTGGATCCTTCCTTTACCTTCATCAGTGTTTCTGCGGGCAAAACAGCGGCCTGCCATGAAGAGTACAGTTCAGGAAAAATGGTGTGAAAGTTATCAATTCCATTCCCAACTGCATATAAACTTTCATCCCCGGGGTTCCATTCCATACCTACCACGCTTCTGATCCCGGTGGCGAACTTGTACCCATCAGCCTGGGTTAGATTGGTCTTGCTGGCATCGAACCTCCATATTCCCGCATGATTTATCAATTCAGGACAGGGGTCTAACC
>BQJT01000203.1 GCA_021604845.1 Cyclobacteriaceae bacterium | reverse complement strand
CCTCTGCTTTTTATCAGGAGACCAAAGAAGTTTATGATGTAGTGAATAATCTAAATGAAGAACGGCTTGCTATCGCAAAATTCTGGGACTGCAATCCTAACATCTCTTTTACCCAAGGTCACGTGATGTATTTTCAGCAGCAGATATCTCCAGGCGGCCATTGGGTACACATTACCGCTCAGGTTTTGGAGTCCATGGAGGCAAGCACCCTGGAATCAGCGGACACCTTTGCTAAAGTATGTATAACATTGGCCGATGCCTTCATCAGTTGCTGGGAAGAAAAATATAGAAGCAGCTTAACACGGCCGGAGACCTATATCAATAAATATATGGATGCTGATTGGAAACCGATACTACAAACACCGGCATTTCCTGAACATACTTCGGGTCATAGCGTGGCTTCAACCAGTGCCGCCACTGTGCTCACTTCTTTATATGGTGACGAATTTTCTTTTATTGATTCCACTGAAGTGCCATTTGGACTTCCAGCCAGGCATTTCCGCTCGTTTTTTGAAGCCTCAAATGAAGCAGCAATTAGCCGGCTTTATGGGGGAATTCATTATCGGCCTGCTATTGAAAAGGGAGTAGAACAAGGGAGGAACGTTGGAAATTATGTTATTGATAATCTTAGTACCTCTGATTGATAAAGGGTAGTGGTGATTGCAGTAGCTTTATAAGTCTGATATTTAATTAAGCAAAATTGAATGTTGTGCTCTTAGTTCGGTTCCTGAAACTCCGCCCTTACCTTTATCCGTATAGGATGTGGTTAGAACATATACACAGGGGTTATCATCAATCGCTTGCTTAATTGGCCAAATTACACCTTCGTAGCCATTATAAATACGACTTCTTTGGTTGTTACCTTGCTTTAAGATGTATTCTACTGCCTGAATTACTTCGATTTTAGATAGTTCCGGATTCGAAGGCATCTGAACATCACCCCATATTCCGGTAGAACCAGTGATGACGTTCTTTGCCAGGGTATGAATGGCAGTGGGATCGTTTTTATAGCGTATGGCAATGTCTTCAAATGAAGGCCCCGTCAACCTGGCTTTGTCATTATGACAGTTAAAGCACCCCGCATGTTTGATCACCGTCAGCCCGGTGGGTTCTTTTGCAATATCTTTAGTTAGGTTTTTATAGTCAGTAGCAGCTTTTTTACTGGGCCAGCAAGTAAGCTCCAGCACCACTTCATTGGGCAGGATCTCACCGAATTCGGTAGAACCGTCTTCCTTATCTGTAACCACCACCCTATAGCGGACTGAACTGTTTGCTTTTAATTTAGTTCCTTCTTTGGGTATTTCAATTTTTACATTTGGGGGATTGTTGACAGTTTGATTGGTAATGTCATTCCTGAAGCTATGTTCATTAGCTGAATTGCCATAGATGGTCATGAGAAAAATTATATAATAGATCGGGATCACAAAACAATAAGGAATTGTATCATTTGCTGTTCAAGCCTGGTCTATTTCTTTTGCCACCCGGTTGGCTGAACGGGTAGCAGCTTCCATACCCCAACCGAGATTATCGGCGTAGGACCCGGCGAAATGAATTCTTCCCTGCGGCTGCATTAATTGAGGCCAAAATTTAGTCAGGGTGCCCATGGGAAATGCCAGACGTTCACAGGTTGGTGCAAAGGAATCGTTCGGCCAATCTTTAACCAGGGCTTGTTCTATGGTTAGGGATTTCCCGGGATATACTTCCTTAAAACCAGCCAAAGCTCTTTGGGGAGAGATGCCTGCAGGCCCGGTTCCCATCAGTGCTACCCTTTCCGTATCAACTTCTTCGGCTACCCTCCACATAGACCATATATCCGGGTGGTCCAGCTGCATGTTTATACTTAAATTGTCATCCAGCCAGAATTCGGATGCCGCCTGAAATACCACCCGTGCATAGGTTCCATAGGTGAGATTGTCAATTACAAATTGTTTATCCTCGGTTAGTGCAGGTTCCACGGCGATTCTGCGAAAAACCGGTAGTGGAATACAATTGGCCAGGTAATCTGCGGACATTTCTTTTTCTTCTCCGAATTCCCTGTAACTAACAGTTACTCCGGATTGACCATGCCGAATGCCAGAGATAGGACAATTCAATTTCAAACGGGTACCCAATCTTTTAGCAAATGCGTTGGTTAGTCCCTGGTTACCGCCTTTGATTCGATATACATCCGGTGGAGATAGCGGCACACCTCGTAGGTTGAGGATTCCAGCTTGCCAAAGGGTGAAAAGTGCAGAGGTATTTTTCCCGCCAAGGAAATTCAAAGCCGCCGATGATGCTCCGTCTTTCTCTAAAATATCAGCCATGGGTATGGTATCCCAATCATCGTAACCCACATTGAACGGCTGATATTCATTGGTGAATTTATCCAGGTACGGCTGGTAGTAAAGTGATCCAAGGTCCCACCAGGGGTTTTCAGAAAGGTACTTTACTTCTCTCTGGTTAAATCCAAATTTTTTCAAAACCGAAGGATCTGCAAGCATCTCCTCCGTATAGAATTTGCCATCGATTCGCCTGGCTACATTTACCCGTCTGGGGTAGGGCAGTGCGGTAAGATTGAACTGTTCTATATATTCCCAGCACTTATCATAACCAGGCTTAGTGAAGTGTTCGGCTCCATAATCCACGTAAAGATCGTCTGCCAGACCATCTCTACCGGTAAAAACGTGCCCCCCATGCCGTCCGGAAGCTTCCAGGACAATTACATCATGTCCTAATTGCATTAATTCATAGGCGCAGCATAGTCCTCCGATCCCTCCACCAGCTATAATAACGCTTTTGGAAGCGGACCGCGTGGAAGGAATGGAAGATCCTGCCATGTTATGAATTGCGGTTGAACCTAATAACGAAGTGCCTGTTCCGGCCAATGCAGTAGTTCTAATGAAATCTCTTCTTCTTTGATCCATGATTTAGCTAGTATTTGGATTCCATACCGACATATTATTCTCCAGATAAGTTGACAGGCAGATCTGTCGGGTTAACGATTACCAGCAGATACCCTGATTTGCACCCGTTAAAATGTGTAACTAATTGACCCTACTACGGAATAACTATGATAAGTTAATATAATAATCATACATTTTTATATATAAATATTTGCTTTAATTAAGGAAAAGAAATACCGCAAGGTTTCGATAGGCCAGAGAATTGGTAGCTCCCAGTTAAAGGTGAATTATATTGACAACTATAGAGAACTGTTAAAATCTGAAAATTATGAATCGTAGAGACATTGTTAAGGGTTTAAATATCCTTTATATCACCTTGGCGCTTTTTGTGCTTTCCTGTTCTAAACAGGACAGTTTGCCTGACTACGACCTGATAATTCGCAACGGGACAATAATTGATGGAAGTGGTGCCCCTGGATTCATAGGAGATATGGCAGTCAACGGAGACCGGATTGTTGAAATCGGAAATATTTCAGGACAGGGAAAAGAGGAAATCGATGCTTCAGAACTGGTGGTTAGTCCGGGATTTATCGATATCCATTCACACTCGGAGTTCACCTTGCTGATTGATGGAAAAGCTGAAAGCAAGATCCGCCAGGGTGTGACTACAGAAGTGGTAGGTGAGACTTATTCTCCCGGGCCTTATACCGGTAAACTTGAACCTAAGACGGTTCAGGTAGGCGAGGGGCAAGAGACAATTCAAACTCTGGATGATTATTTCAGAATACTGGATCGACATCCGGCATCAGTGAACGTGGTTTCTTATGTGGGTATCGGGAATATTTGGCAGGGAGTAATGGGTTACTCATTCGACAGGCCTTCACCCGCTCAAATGGACGAGATGAAATCAATCCTGGAAAACGCGCTGAAAGACGGAGCTTTTGGCCTGTCAACCATGCTCGCCATGCCACCAGGTTCCCTGGCAACCACCGAAGATCTGATTGAGTTTGCCAAAGTGGTAGCCAGGTATAATGGTATTTACTCCTCTCATATCAGGAACGAGGGTTTAAAAGTATTTGAAGCGGTGGCGGAAGCGGTGAAGATTGGTCAAGAAGCCGATATCCCGGTAGATATAATTCACCTGAAAATTGCCGAGCAGGAACTTTGGGGCAAGATGAACCAGATAGTAAAACTAATAGAGCAAGCACAAAACAATGGGATAGATGTCCAGGCCAATGTGTATCCCTACACCCGGGGTAATAATAATCTGTCCAGTATTATTCCTCCCTGGGGTCATGAAGGAGGGGTTGAAGCCATGCTGGTAAAACTCGAAGATTCTCTGATCAGAGAAGACCTCAAACGTGATATTCAAAATGGGATTGAGGGTTGGTATAACCACTATACTGCCATCGGTGGAGATTGGAGCCGCATGCTGATCAGTGGCGACAATAAGTATAAGGGACAAACCATGGATATTATCATTGAAGAGCGGTCTGGTGAAAATGAAAACCTGGATCCTTTCGACGTCCTGTTTGATTTGTTATTGGAGGAAAATGGTTCAATTCCAACTGTTTATGCTCATCATACTGAGGAAGATATGAATCTGGCGCTTTCACAACCCTGGTGTTCGGTGGGTTCGGATGGGTCTGCCTACGCAACCGAAGGTCCTCTAAGGGCAGGTAATCCTCATCCTCGAAATTTTGGTACCTTCCCACGGGTTCTGGGTTATTATACCCGAGAGTTGGGTTTGTTGACCCTGGAACAAGCCGTCCATAAAATGACCTACCTAAATGCCAGAAAAATCGGAATTCAGAAACGTGGGCTGCTGAAGTCAGGTTATTTTGCGGACATTACCATTTTCGACCCCGAAACCATTATTGATCACTCTAAATACACCGACCCATTTCATTACAATAAAGGCATTGAGTACGTGCTGGTAAATGGTGTCCTGGTATTGAATGGTGACCTTCATACCGGGGCATTGCCTGGCAGACCCATTCAGCGCAATTCACTGTAGTTGGTTATTGAATGCTACTTCCCTTTATCACTCAGTGACTTGATTCCAGGTCAATTTCAGAGTTCGATGCTAAATCCTGACTTCATCCAGTTCAACAGCAGCGTATTGATCACCATAACTCTAAAGGGAACAGCTGCCCTGCTCTGATGCTTGACTGAAAAAAAGTAGGTCATTGGAATTTTTACCTGGAATCCTTGTCTATCTTTTATAACATTTGTTTTTATTTTTGATAATGGCCAATAGTAAGGTATTAAAAAGAATGCTGATCACCATTAATTTAGTTTACCAGGAAAAACCGAGAAGTAATGCATAAGATACTATTTTTGATACCTGCTATTTTGGGATGTTGCTTATCCCAAACATGGGCACAGGATAAGCAGTACCCTGTAATAGACACATTTGGGGGGATCTATGATGTTTCTGAAGCAACCGTCCGTCCTGACTCCAAACTAAAATATAAGGTTGTGATTGATTTGTATTCAGGTCCGGAATCACCGGACCAAATGAATCCGGCGCTAAATAATGTGGCCCGTATGATCAACCTGCACGCCATAGGAGGCGCTACTCAGAAAATGGATGTAGTACTGGCTATTCATGGAAATGCCAACGATGCGGTCTTGAGTAATGAACATTACCTGGCCCGCCACCAGGTTCCCAATCCCAACATCAATCTAATAAAAAGCCTGAAGGCTGCCGGGGTAAAGCTTGCGGTATGCGGTCAGTCGTTGCTTCACAGTAATGTGGATGCTGTGGAGGTTCTTGAAGAAGTTGAAATTGCTACTTCCATGCTAACCACCGTAACCACATACCAGTTAAAAGGGTACGCTTTTTTAGCGTTTTAGACCAAAATCGATGATCATGAACCGTGTTATTTCTAAACGTATGAATCTCATGCAGTATGCGTTTTATCTCTTTCCCCTAATGTTAATGTTGGTTTTTCCTGCAAACTCCCAGGAAGTTGAGATACTGATTAAAAACGGCCATGTTTTCGATCCAAAAAATAATATAGATCAGCCAATGGACCTGGCGATAGCAGATGGCAAGATCCTTAAAGTAGCGCCTGGTATCGATGCGGAAAATGCAAAAACTGTAGTCGATGCCACAGGTCTTTATGTAATCCCCGGTCTGATCGACCCACATACTCATGTTTTTGTGGGAGCCAAGGCCGATAAGTTTGCGGATGGCAACAACAGCCTGTCTCCGGATGATTTCAGCTTCAAAGCGGGTATTACTACTGTAGTGGATGCCGGGACTTCCGGCTGGCAAAATTTTCCCCTTTTTAAAACCCAGGTAATCGATGAATCCAAAACCCGGATTTTGGCATTTATAAATATTTCCGGTCATGGCATGACAGGGGATGACCTACAAAATGATCTAAATGAAATGGATGCCTCAAAGACTGCTGAAATGATTGAGCGATATCCTGATATAATAGTTGGAGTCAAAATCGGCCATTTCTCAGGAAAATCATGGGACGCATTTGACAGGGCTATTGAAGCGGCATCAACCACAGACCGGCCTGTTTTCGTGGAATGTCATCTTCCGGAGTACACCCTTCAACAGCAATTGAAACACATGAGACCAGGAGATATCATTACCCATTCCTTTGAGAACATCGAAGAACGTGAACCTGTGGTGGACCAACAGGGAAGGCTACTACCTTATGTAATGGAGGCGAAGGATCGGGGTATCCTGTTCGATGTAGGTCACGGGGGCGCTGGTTTCTGGTTTAACCAGGCGGTGCCAGCGCTGGAACAGGGGTTATGGCCAGATTCGTTCGGTACCGACCTGCACCGCTTTAGCATGAATGCCGGTATGAAAGACATGCTGAACCTGATGTCCAAATATTTAAATATGGGTATGCCATTAGATGAAGTCTTACTGCGCGGTACCTGGAAGCCTGCCCAGGCCATTGGACGGGAAGATCTGGGTAATTTAAGTGCCGGGTCGGTGGCTGATATTGCCGTTCTGAGCTTGAGATCAGGGGAGTTTGGTTTTATTGATGCCCGTAACAACCGGATTGAAGGCACCCAAAAACTAGAGGCCGAGCTTACTATTAGGGAAGGGAAGGTAGTCTGGGATCTGAATGGGTTGGCAGCAAAAGAATTCAAAATGCCTTAAGCTGTCCTTAAATATTATTCCAAAGTTTTGCTACTTGTGATTAATTGTAAATGAAAACCGAATCTAGGATTTCGAATATATGCTGCGATTGTTTATCTGGTTAACTCCTTATACACTTTGTACTTTAGTCATGTGGCTGTCTGTTTGTCGCGCCCTGTCACAAATACCGCCAAGCCCGATGAATGAAATGGACCACGGTCCGTTTGTTTCTGCAACAATCTCGACCGATCCGTATTCCACGCGAAGTATATTTGTATACAAGGGTATCGCTGTAAGAGTGGGGCTGGATAGCGATGCAGTAATGGTATTCGATACCGATCTTTTGCGTGTTGCGGGTGCCTGGACCGGAGGGTTTCTTAACTGGTACCCGGAAAGAGATGGGTTACAAGAGTTCCCCAGTCCGGATGGTTATATGCATTTCTCCACCAGTCAGCGACCAGGCTGGTCACGTAACGGTAATTTTGCTGATCCCAGGCCCTGGGGTTATGGTCCTGTTCCTCAGGTATTAGGCGCATATAAAGGACTTTACCTGCACGGGGACCGGGTGGTTTTTTCCTACCGTATTGGCGATAGTGATGTGCTTGAGTCGCCTGGTTTTGAGCGGGTTCAGGGTCAACCGATCTTTACCCGCAGTTTTCTGCTGAACTCGACTGCAGATTCACTTTCTATTCAGTTGACTGAAGCCCCTGATGGATCATCCACAAATCTTGAGCAGATAGCATTGTCACCCTCCGTAGGATATCTGAAAATCCAGTCCGGAGATCGAGCACGACTGGTTGGCTACAGAGGGTTACCTGCAGGTGCAAAATGGAGTGTTCGGGAGCGCCACCTGATACTCCAGCTGTTGCCGCTTGATCAGCAATCGTCAATGGAAGTTGCATTGGGTCCTGTGCTCGAAAGCAAGCAAACCGAATACATGAATGAATACCTACAGTCGGATACGACAGTTCCTGATTTAAAACTGCTGCAAACCCCAGCTCCGGCCCGTTGGGAAGTCCAGGAAACACAGATAAAACCTGGTAACGAACCCGGTCCCTTTGTCTCGGATGAATTAACGGCACCTACCGACAATCCATGGAATTCTTTCCTTCGCTTCTCAGCGGTGGATTTTCTTTCGGACGGCAGCGCTGTGGTCACTTCCCTGAGCGGTGAAGTTTGGATCGTGGATGGATTGGAAGGAACCACAGGTACGCTCCGGTGGAGGCGATTTGCTACCGGTTTAAATCAGCCATTGGGAGTCAAGGTAGTAAATGACCGGATCTATGTCACCGGCCGTGATCAGATTACCATCCTTCATGATCGGAACCACGACGGGGAAGCAGACTTTTATGAGAACTTTAACAATCAGGTGATGGCCGCAACCAATTTTCATGCCTTCACTTTGAATCTCGATACTGATTCCAAAGGCAACTTCTATTTTGCCAAAGCTACTCCCTGGCCGCCCATATCATGGCAAGGAGGTGTCAAAGCGGAAATTACCCCCCACCATGGAGTGCTATTCCGGGTGCCTCCGGATGGTAGCCGGTTGGATATAATCGCCTCAGGTCTACGGAATCCCAATGGACTCTCCATTGGGCCAAATGATG
>BQJT01000202.1 GCA_021604845.1 Cyclobacteriaceae bacterium | reverse complement strand
TTTACGAAATCGACGGAGAGGTAATCTGTGAAAAATTGAACTCAAGATTAAATAACCTGGATCAGGCAGTTTCTGCATATTATGATCTGTTGGCTAAAGAAGTCGATATCGTTGGATCCAATAAAAGGGAAGCATTCCAGGTTTACCGGCATGAAGACGGAAGTGTAGAAGTGACATTACATGACCTGAAAGGAGACTCAGGTATTGACAGTACCCGGCTCTACTATCATCGCAAATTTTTACCTGGCGAGACCAAAGAAATAAGGCTTTTTGGCCTCCAGAAAGCCGACTATTTTCGCGTTACAGGAGAAGCAAAAAAATCGATTCCGGTCCGCATCATTGGCGGCCCGGGGGCGGACAGAATCGAAGATGAGTCAATGGTTGGAGGCATTGGGAAGAAAACAATGATTTATGAAAACAACGGAAATAACCAGATAGAACTAGGAAAAGAGGGCAGATTAGTCAGGCATTTGGATCACAAGGTTTATAATTATGACAGAACTGCATTTGAGTATAACCGTTATAGTCCTCTGATATTTATCTCATCCAGCAGGGATTTTGGCGTAGGATTTAAAGGAGGTGTGGCGTTTACCAATCAAAAATTTGCCAAACCGGACTATTCTGCTAAACACGACTTTAACTTCGCTTTTTCCTCTGAGAAAATAAATGTATTTGGTTATCAGGGACGATTTCGACACGTGTTAGGAAGATGGGACTTACTGCTTGAATCGCTAGCCGCTGACAGCTATTATTTCACCTACTTTTTTGGGCTGGGAAATGATTCTGAGAAACAAACGGATCTTTTTGAAGAAGACTATTATCGGACAACGTATAATTCCTATCAATTCACTGCCGGATTAGGGCATGAAATCTGGGAAGAGAATAACAGCCAGATTTCATTTAAACTTCATTATGAAAATAACGAAGGCCAAATTGGTGAGAATACAATTCTGAAAGACCCGGAATTTACCCAGGAAGTAATTGGTATTGACGATACGAATATACTGGAAGCGGTTATTGACCTGGACCTGGATTTCAGGGATCACCGCTCCTTTCCTGAAAAGGGGATGAGGGCATTTTTACAGCACCGTAGTGGTATAGTATCTTCCAATGACAACAGGGCATATGGGGTAATTCAGGGAACTTTGGAAGGTTTTATTTCAGCTTATCCCAATCGTCCAATAACCCTTGGGTTAAAAGTAGGAGGCTCAAAGAGTTATGGCGAAGTCCCCTTTTACAAACTTAAGTATCTGGGGCAAAGTAACGACTTAAGAGGATATTTGAGAAATCGATTTACCGGAACCTCAACATTGTTCGTGAATTCCGAACTGCGATGGGAAATATCTGAGTTCAACACATCATTTCTTCCTATTCGAGTGGGTGTAAAAGCGTTCTTTGATACCGGAAGAATTTACTCCACTTACGATTTAACCAATAATTGGCACCTGGGATACGGAGGTGGAGTTTATTTAATTCCATTAAAGAAAGAAGTTGCAATAAACATGTCCCTGGCTTTTTCAGAAGAAGAATCCGCCTTGTTTCTATTAGGGATCGGCAAGGCGTTTTGAGTTTGTCTAAATAGCTGCTCCCGATAAGAGTTCACCGGTTTCTTAAACTGATTTCTTTACTTTGCCCAAGAGCATCTATCCGGACATACATTCGCAAAGGGTTTTCCTTGCCAACAGAGCCGCATTCCCATGTTGGCTCGAGATAGTAAATTAGAAATTTTTGATTGCGTACATACAACTCGCGATAGTCAGGCGATCCAAGATAGCCGGTAAGTGCTGGTTCATTCCACCCCAAAAGTTCCTGTTGATCGTCCATTAATACTTCCAACTGATCCAAACGAAACCCCTGGCAGCCATTGGTATCGCTTTGCCAGCCAATTGCGTCAAACGACTCTATATGCGGCTGGGATTGACAACTGACCATGACACTGGCCAATAGTATCAGGCAGATACATAAATTAGCATGCATTTATTCGAAGATTGCGGGTGGTTAAACATAAATCTAAATAAATTCGCATTGTTATTTATCGTTTTATGTGGAAACTGTCGAAGATGCTATCTGCCCTCTGGGGCTTACTGGGTTTAATTGCTATCATCACCTTATTTATTATTTATGCTAATTTACCTTCAATTATAAATGTTGATTTTTTGAAGTCGGACCTTACTCAGGAACTGGACCGGAACCACTTTTTTTTTATGTTTTGTGGCCTGTATTTAGCAGTCAATTTGATTATTTACCTGGCTATCAGGGCGGCAAATAATCTAAGTAAAGTTTACCAGACGATACATCGCGAGCAGCATTTAAAAATGACCATAGCCGTTAAAGTCCTGGCATGTGGTGCCAATCTTTTCATAATCACCCTAATGATCTATTCCAGGTCAGCCATAGTGGCTCAAAGCCTGGCTGGGGCTGGCTCCCTGCACTGGATACTATTGCTGACAGGACCGCTGGTGATGGTTTCAGGGCTATTATATTTACTTTTTGTGTTAATGTATCCGCACCATAAAGCTGATACTTTACATTAAAATAATGTAGGTAATAAATTGTTGATCAACTTTTTATATGCGTGTATATCAAAGTTAAGGTGCTTTTGAGGTATTTGGCTCTCCATATTATCCAATTTTCATTGTAGATTTAGACTGCAGATAGTTAGTTTGAAGCTGATTTTTCACCTGTAATCAATTTTTATATGGCTACTAATACGGGTACATTTAGCTATACCGAGGATAGCATAAAATCTCTTGACTGGAAAGAACATATAAGACTACGTCCGGGAATGTACATCGGTAAGCTGGGTGATGGGTCTGCTCAGGACGATGGAATTTATGTGTTGGTCAAGGAGATAATAGACAATAGTATTGACGAGCATGTTATGGGGTTTGGCCGTACTATTGATGTCCGAGTATATGATCATAAAGTAGTAGTAAGGGATTATGGTCGCGGAATCCCCCTGGGTAAGGTGGTTGACTGCGTTTCTAAAATAAATACCGGCGGAAAGTACGATTCACAGGCATTTCAAAAGTCCGTTGGTTTAAACGGGGTAGGTACCAAAGCGGTAAATGCCCTTTCGGGTTATTTTAAAGTTCAGTCGTTCCGGGATAAAAAAGCTAAAGTGGCCGAATTTAAACGTGGCGAACTGACTAATAGCGAAAAGATCAAGTCCACTGGCGAACGAAATGGCACGTTAATCATATTCGAACCCGATGATTCGGTATTTAAGAACTACCACTTTATACCTGAATTCCTGGAAAATCAATTGTGGAACTACGCCTATCTGAATTCAGGGCTCACTATTAATTTCAATGGCAAAAAGTATCACAGTGCCAATGGGTTACTGGACCTGCTCACCAACCGCACGGACCAGGATGATCTGAGGTATCCCATAATCCATTTGAAAGGAGATGATATTGAAGTCGCGCTTACACACGGTGGTCAGTATGGGGAAGAGTATTATAGTTTTGTCAACGGTCAGTATACCACTCAGGGAGGTACACACCTGGCCGCTTTTAAAGAAGCCATAGTAAAAACAGTCAGAGATTTTTACGGTAAAAACTTTGAAGCAGCCGATATCAGGGCTTCGGTGGTAGGGGCAATATCGGTCCGGGTGATTGAGCCGGTTTTCGAATCACAAACCAAAACAAAATTGGGTTCGCAAAATATAGCTCCGGACGGTCCCACTATGCGGTCCTTTATCAATGACTTTATGAAACGGGCGCTGGACAATTTTCTGCACCGGCAGCCCAAAACAGCCGAAGCATTGCTAAAGAGAATTTTGCAGTCAGAGCGCGAAAGAAAGGATATTGCAGGGATTAAGAAACTGGCCAATGAACGTGCAAAGAAGGCAAATCTCCACAATAAAAAGTTGAGGGATTGTAGGATTCATTTGAACGACAAAGGCTTGGCTGAAGGAGACAACCAGTCCATGCTGTTTATCACGGAGGGTGATAGCGCCAGTGGGTCCATCACCAAATCGAGAAATGTACAAACCCAGGCGGTTTTCAGCTTAAGAGGTAAACCGTTGAATTGTTTCGGGCTGACTAAAAAGGTCGTCTATGAGAATGAGGAATTTAATCTTTTACAGCACGCTCTGAATATCGAGGATGGCCTGGACGGATTAAGATACAGTAAAATAATCATAGCCACCGATGCAGATGTTGATGGTATGCACATTCGTCTGCTGATGCTAACGTTTTTTCTTCAGTTTTTTCCTGAATTGGTGAAGCGAGGTTATTTGTATATACTCGAAACTCCTTTGTTCAGGGTAAGAAACAAAAAGGATACTATTTATTGCTACAGTGAAGAAGAGAAAGTTAGGGCCATGAATAAATTGGGTTCTTCAGCCGAAATTACCAGATTTAAAGGGTTGGGGGAGATATCTCCCAATGAGTTCGGCGGATTTATCGGAAAGGACATACGATTAGAACCAATTATTTTGAAAAAAGACACCACAATCCATCAATTACTAACTTTTTATATGGGTAAAAATACCCCGGACCGACAACGATTTATCATCGATAACCTGAAAATTGAAAAGGACATTGTAGATGAGGAAGAGGGTGTTGCGGTAGCTTGACGTAGATTAAATACATGAAAGAAGAGAATAGGGAGAATGGAAAAGACCGGCAAGAGCAGGAAATGCATGACAAGAAGCCGGTTTCAGGGATGTATGAAAATTGGTTCCTTGATTATGCCTCCTACGTAATTCTTGAAAGGGCAGTTCCTGCAATTCAGGATGGACTTAAGCCGGTCCAGCGCAGGATCCTTCATGCAATGCGTGAAATGGATGATGGTCGTTATAACAAAGTGGCCAATGTCATTGGTACTACCATGCAATTCCACCCCCATGGAGATGCTTCAATTGGTGATGCCATGGTACATCTGGGACAAAAGGACCTTTTGATTGATACTCAGGGGAACTGGGGCGATATCAGAACTGGTGATAGTGCGGCAGCAGCACGATATATTGAAGCGCGACTGTCAAAGTTTGCATTGGAAGTTGTGTTCAATCCAAAGACCACGGAGTGGCAGCTTTCATATGATGGCAGAAAAAAGGAACCAGTTACACTTCCCATTAAATTCCCATTACTACTGGCACAAGGAGTAGAAGGTATTGCAGTAGGTCTTTCAACTCGAATTTTACCTCATAACTTTTGTGAACTTTGCCGGGGATCCATCGAGATTCTTAAGGGAAGGTCTCCAAAATTATTGCCGGATTTCCCAACCGGGGGAACCGCCGATTTTTCAGAATATAACAAAGGAAAAAGAGGAGGCAAAGTAAGAGTAAGAGCAATAATTGAAGAGTATGATAAAAAAACGCTGATTATCAAGGAAATACCTTTTGGTACTACCACATCGTCTCTAATTGATTCAATTATCAAGGCCAACGATAAAGGCAAGATTAAAATTAAAAAAGTGGTAGATAATACTGCTCAGGATGTAGAGATATTGGTAAGTCTTGCACCCGGTCAATCACCAGATATCACCATTGACGCACTTTATGCTTTTACTAATTGTGAAGTGTCAATTTCTCCCAACGCCTGTGTGATAATTGATGACAAGCCACACTTTCTTACAGTTAATGAGATCCTTCGAATTAATACGGATCAGACTGTGGAACTGTTAAAGTTGGAGCTGGAAATACGTCGTGAAGGGTTGTTGGAAAAGATCCTGTTTTCTTCACTGGAAAAGATATTCATCGAAAATAGGATCTACCGGGATATAGAAGAATGTGAAACCTGGCAGGCAGTGATTTCCACCATTGACCAGGGGCTGGAACCGTTTAAGAAGCAGTTCTATAGGGAAATAACCGAAGAGGATATTGTCAGGTTAACCGAGATTAAAATTAAGCGTATCTCCCGATACGACTCACTCAAGGCTGATGAGTTGATGAAAAAACTTCAGCAGGACCTGGAAGAAACCGAATATCACCTGAAGAATTTGACTGAGTATGCAATTGCATATTTTAAGAATCTATTGGAAAAATACGGTGCAGACCGGGAAAGAAAAACAGAGATTAAATCATTCGACAATATCTCCGCCCAGGTAGTGGCAGCTAATAATGTTCGACTGTACGTAAACCGGAAGGAAGGGTTTATCGGATATGGGCTGCGAAAGGATGAGTTTGTCACTGATTGTTCGGATCTTGATGATGTGCTGGTTTTACGAAAGGACGGTATTTGTAAAGTATCACGCATCTCCGATAAAGTATTCATGGGTAAAGACATCCTGTACGTAGGAGTATTTAAGAAGAATGATGAGCGTCAGGTGTATAACATGATTTACCTGGATGGTAAAACCGGACGGTCTTTAGCCAAGCGATTCCAGGTTTTGGCGGTGACCAGGGATAAAGAGTATGACCTGACCAAGGGCACCAAAGGGTCTAAAGTATTGTACCTGACTGCCAATCACAATGCAGAGGCAGAATCAGTGACCATCTACCTTACTGCGGGTGCCAAAGCCAGGAAAAAAGCATTTGACTTCGATTTTTCCAGCCTGGATATTAAGGGCCGAGGGGCAGGTGGAAATATAATTACCCGCTACCCGGTGAGAAAGGTCAGTTTGAAAAGTGAAGGGACTTCAACCATGGGGGGCTTGGAGATTTGGTATGATGAGACCGTGGGTCGATTGAACCGCGATCAGCGGGGAATATTTTTGGGAAAATTCCATGGAGGGGACCGTATTGTCGTCCTTTACAAAGACGGTACTTATGAATTGACTGATTTTGAACTGACAAATCGCTATGAGCCGGAAAAAGTGATAGGTCTGGATAAAGTGACGGAAAATACCATCATTAGTGCGGTACACTACGAGGCTCAATCGAAGGTACATTATCTTAAGAGATTCCACATTGAAACTACCACTCTGGGTAAACGATTTTCATATATCGGTGAAACAGCCGGTAGTAAGTTACTCGCGGCTACCACCAATCAGAATCTAATGCTCGAGTATGACTATCGGCAGGGGAAATCCCGGAAATCGGTGCAGAAGGTGGAGGATCCAAAGCAGATAATTGAGGTAAAGGGCTGGAAAGCAAACGGGAACAGATTTTCTCCACACAAAGTGATAAAAGCCAGTTTTGTTGACTCAGGCTCCAAAACTACAGCTCCTAAAGAAACCTCCGCCAACCAACCGGTAAAGCAAGAGTCAACAGGAGAAGTAAAGTCCCCGGAAAACAAACACATGCAATCAACCGACACCGGGTTTCAGGTGGGGTCAACTATCGAATTTGATGTTAACTCACCCGGTGAAGATCAATTGGGTCTTTTCGAGCAAAAAAATGAAGAGTGACCAGAGTCTAATTGAACACTTGGGCACCTTTATTAGTGATTCTAAAAAAAAGGGCATTGAACAAGTGTTAAGCAAGCGCACGAGATTCATTACTGTGGTACTGGAAGACATATATCAATCCCACAACGCCAGTGCAGTAATTCGTTCGTGTGATGGCTTTGGAATACAGGACCTGCATGTGATTGAGAGTAGCAATGAATATACCTTAAACCCCAATGTAGCCCAGGGTGCTTATAAATGGGTGGATTTGATTCGTTATAATGAATCTACAGGTTCGAATGTCAAAAGGTGCCTTGATTACCTGGAAGGTGAGGGATACGTGATTTATGCAACCTCTCCCCATGCAACGGATTTTGAGATTGATAACCTCAATCTGGAGCATAAAGCAGCATTTTTGTTCGGTACAGAACTGAGTGGGCTTTCAGAAATGGCCAAATCTCGGGCGCATCACCAGGTTCGGATTCCAATGTATGGATTTACTGAAAGTTATAATCTTTCAGTTAGTGTTGCCTTGTGCTTACAAAAGGTGATCGGAAAATTGCACAAATCCACATTAAATTGGCAGTTGGATGATGAGGAAAGAGCTTCGATTAGGCTAAATTGGTACCGCAAATCAGTGAAAAATGCAGAGATTCTGGAAAAAGTATTTCTTGAGCGAGGGATGGGTTAAATTATGGTGCCTGATTGCGATTGCACTGTATTGTGGATCCTGCGTACAAAAGGATAAATCGTATCCACTGGTGGAAGTTCCGGTAGCCGATGCTGGATTTTATCAAACCAGTCTGGCAGAGGTGGACGCACTGGTAAAATCTGACCCTGGAAATCCCGATGCTCATTTTAAAAAGGCAATTTACTTGCAGGCGCTGGGTAATACCGAGGAAGCACTGACCGCTGTGAAACAGGCGATCAAACTGGACGCTGCCCCGGACTATCTTATGAAAGAGGCTGAACTGCTGACCTTAACCGGTGACTATAGCACAGCGTTGGCCAGAGTATCCAGGGCGCAGATATTGGGTGCGAATTATCCGGACCTGTGGCATTTAATGGCACGCCTGAATTACCTGGAAGGAAATTATAATAATGCGCTTACAGAGGTCACGTTGGCCATCAATAAATATCCAAAAGGGCTGGCATACTATAGTACTAAAGGAAAGATTGAGTGGGCACTGCATGATACCACTGCAGCGTTGAACAGTTTTTATAAAAGTGCAGGCCATCCGGAAACCGAATACGAGTCATTGCGTTTTCTGGCCATGATACATCAGTCTATGGGTGATTATCAAGTTGCATTCGAATTATTGGAACGAAACCTGGGCAAATATCATAACGACTATAA
>BQJT01000201.1 GCA_021604845.1 Cyclobacteriaceae bacterium | reverse complement strand
ACTCAACTGCCTGAATATCGCTGCGGTTTTTTTCGAGATTCACATCCTCATTACATCCCCCATCCATATATTCAAATGCGAATGTTGGGATTTTTTTTCTGGATTTCGCTCTCAGATCATCTATACTGGGATACTGCCTATTATATGTTAGCTCCATTAAATGATGAATCGGTTTTTATCCATTCAACCTCCTATATTAGCAAGCACTATATAATTTACAAAATCACTCAGAATCTTTATTTTGTGAAAATGATCACTTTACCCTAAGTCAAACCACATGAAACCTAAAATCATACCTCTTATTCTGTTGTTAATAATTCCTTTCGTTGGAAATACTCAGGACCGCATGAGCCCAGGACTACTTTGGAGCCTGAACAGGGTTTCGGCGATTGGGCTTACCGATGATAATTCGAGGGCATTATTTTCAGTTACCCGCTATGACACGATAGAAAATACCAAATCTACCCTGAACTATATGATCCCTGTAAAAGGAGGAGCGGCGGTTTTAATTGAGGACTATAAGCATTTAATTACCAATGCGGACCTGTCTCCGGATGGTAAGTTTTTACTCAGCACCAAAGCAGTGAAAGTCAAGAAAACGCAGGGTAAGGATTTTTATCCGCACCTTGATAAATCAAATGTGTCGATTTATCATCAGCTAAACTATCGGCATTGGGATCAATGGGAGGATGGCGCTTATAGTCATGTTTTTATTAGCCCTGTCACTAACGGAGAAGCTGCAGAAGGAAAAGATATTATGGAAGGAGAACCGTATGACTGTCCCCAACAACCATTTGGTGGAGGAGAGGATTATCTCTGGAACCCTGACGGGACACAGGTGCTGTATGTAACCAAAAAGAAGTACGGGACAGAATATGCAGTGAGCACCAACACCGATATTTATGCCTACAGCCTGTCATCCGGATTGACCACCAACCTTACGGAAAGTAATAAAGGATACGACACAAATCCCGCGTTTTCAAATCAGGGAACATTGGCATGGCTCCAGATGGAAGAGGATGGGTATGAGTCGGATAAAAATGACCTGGTGGTAATGTTGAACGGGCAAAAAACGAACCTTACAGGCCACTGGGACAACACCGTACGGGGGTTTAAATGGGCCGATGATAGTAAAAGCATCTATTTTACCGCGGCCATCAAAGGAACTGTTCATCTTTTTCAGGTCACGATACCGAAGAACCCTGGGAAACCTACTGAAGTTGAGCAGATCACTGAAGGTCAGTATGATATTACCAGTCTGGTAGGTCAAGCCGGTAACACGATGGTGGTATCCAGGACTGACATGAACCATGCAACCGAATTGTATACCGTGAACCTAAAATCAGGTGAAATGGTCCAACTTACTCATGTTAATGATTCCATTTACCATCAGATTGGACTAAGCAGGGTCGAGAAGCGTTTGGTTACCACCACCGATAACCGGGAAATGGTTACCTGGGTTATCTATCCTCCTGATTTCGACGCTACCAGAAAATATCCCACGCTGTTGTATTGTCAGGGCGGACCCCAGGGAGCGCTATCGCAATTCTACTCATATCGATGGAATTTTCAGTTAATGGCAGCACAAGGTTATATTGTGGTAGCCCCCAACCGGAGGGGAATGCCCGGATATGGTGTAGAGTGGAACGAACAAATAAGCGGCGATTACGGTGGACAGAATATGCTGGATTATCTATCGGCAATTGATGACGTAGCCGGGGAATCCTATGTTGACCGGGAGCGGCTGGGCTGCGTAGGGGCAAGCTACGGCGGTTACTCAGTCTTTTATTTGGCAGGTATTCATGAAGGAAGGTTTAAATCCTTTATTGCGCATGACGGGATATTTAATACCAGGAGTATGTATGGGACTACTGAGGAATTGTTCTTTGTGAACTATGATTTAGGTGGAGCTTACTGGGAACAAAACAACGAAACCGTTCGAAAAAGCTTTGGTGTGTTTAACCCGATAGAGCAGGTAAGCCGGTGGAACACGCCGATTATGATTATTCAGGGGGGCAAAGATTACCGGGTACCGCTAGGTCAATCATTGGAAGCATTCCAGGCAGCTCAACTGCTGGGGATTAAAAGTAAGTTGCTATATTTTCCGGAAGAGAATCATTGGATACTTAGCGCTCAAAACGGGTTGGTCTGGCAAAAAGAGTTTTTTAAGTGGTTGGAAGAGACGCTTTGAGGTTGAAGGGTCATCTGTTTAACAGACGCTATTCAGATGATTGTTAGGCGCCAGTACATATTTTACTTAACAGAAAAGTAAACTGACAATGGTAAAAAAATTGACTAATTTTTAAGTTATTCACTCAAATTTATTCAAAATCCGAACACTATGAGAACAGTAATTCTGATAGCACTGCTTATCACCGGGCTTTTTCAAATTAACGCCCAGGACAAACCCAATATCCTGGTAATCTGGGGTGACGACATCGGTCAATCCAATATTAGTGCTTACACCATGGGAGTGATGGGTTATACCACACCAAATATTGATAGAATAGCTCGAGAGGGAATGATTTTTACCGACTATTACGGGGAACAAAGTTGTACTGCAGGTAGATCCAGTTTTATTACCGGGCAAAGCGTATTCCGCACTGGACTTAGTAAGGTGGGATTACCCGGTGCCGAGTTGGGCTTAAGGAAAGAAGATCCAACCATAGCAGAGATGCTTAAACCTTTGGGCTATGCAACCGGTCAGTTCGGAAAAAATCATCTGGGTGACAAGGATGAACATCTGCCCACCAGCCATGGATTTGACGAATTTCTGGGTAACCTGTATCATTTAAATGCGGAAGAAGAGCCAGAACTTCCTGATTATCCAAAAGATCCTGAATTCAGGCAGAAGTACGGTCCCAGAGGTGTAATCAAGTCTTCAGCTGATGGCCGGATAGAGGATACCGGGCCACTGACCAAAAAGCGAATGGAAACCATAGATGACGAAACAGTGGCCGCCGCGATAGATTTTATAAAAAGACACCACCAATCCGGGAAACCGTTTTTTTGCTGGTGGAATGGTACCAGAATGCATTTTCGTACTCATGTAAAATCTGACAACCGGGGAATTTCGGGCCAGGACGAGTATTCCGATGGTATGGTCGAGCACGATCTGCATGTGGGTGAGTTGCTTCACGTGCTGGATGAGTTGGGGATTGCTGACAATACTATAGTTCTTTACAGTACCGACAATGGCCCGCACTACAATACCTGGCCGGATGCCGGAGCTACCCCTTTCAGGGGAGAGAAAAATACCAACTGGGAAGGCGGCTGGAGGGTCCCCGCCATGGTTCGGTGGCCAGGTAAGATCAAGGCATCCAGTATATCAAACGAGATTATGCACCATATGGACTGGCTGCCTACCCTGGTTGCTGCAGCAGGTGATAACAGTATAAAAGATAAACTACTGAAAGGTTACAAAGTCGGGGGTCTTACCTATTCGGTTCATCTGGATGGATACAATTTCTTACCGTTCTTGACCGGGAAATCCAATGAAGGACCTCGTGACGAAATCTTCTATTTTTCCGATGATGGAGACCTGACCGCGTTTCGATACCACGATTGGAAACTAATATTTATGGAACAGAGAGTTGAGGTAACACTTCAGGCCTGGTCCGAACCATTTACACCTTTGAGAATTCCATTAATTTTCAATCTGCGAAGAGACCCTTATGAGCGTGCCCAAAAAACCTCCAATACCTACTACGACTGGCTTTTGGATCATGCATTCCTGCTAGTGCCCGCACAGGCTTATGTGGGGGAATTCCTGGGAACATTCGCAAAATATCCGCCCCGGCAAAAAGCTGCGAGTTTTTCGCTGGATCAGGTTATGGAGAAGTTGCAGCAAGGTTATGATGGCAATTAAAGGGATTGGGTTAACTGTGGGTGATCTTGCTAATTAGAATTTAGTGGTCACTGGTTATTGGTGGAATTCGGACTTATTCTTAAGACTTCAGTCCTAAAACAAGTCCTCGAATCTCAGCCAATCCTCTCATACGGCCAATCAATGGATATCCCGGATAGGAGGAAGGCTCACATTCTTTAGCCAACACGTGACCGTGGTCCGGCCTGAAGGGTAAGAGAATTTTTCTTTTTTCTGCTGCTTTTATCAAAATTTGTACCACTGCGGGCATATCCACACTGCCTTCAAGGTGGTTGTCTTCATAGAAGGACCGGTATGCATAATTAGTTACGTTTCTGAGATGGGCAAAGTGAATCCGGTCTTGGTATTTTTTAGTAATGGCGACAATATTATTGTCCGGATTAGCTCCTAAGGAGCCGGTACACAGTGTTAGTCCATGATTTACACTATTGTACAAATTCAGATAATGGCTTATTTGTGCTTCAGTTCCCATGATCCGAGGAAGTCCCAGAATATCAAAGGGAGGGTCATCCGGATGTACACACATCACCACATTGTTCTTTTCGGCTACTGGTATAATTTCCTGCAGAAAATATTTTATGTGGTCCAGGTAGCGGTCAGGGCTAATACCTTCATAGCGCGCTACTGCCGATTTAAAATGATCCATTTCAAAGCCCTGATCCGTTCCAGGTAGTCCTGCCACCATGGTTTTAGTCAATGTCTTTCTTTCAGAAGGAGTACTTTGGTCAAACCATTCTTTGGCCCAGTTAATGACTTCTTCAGAGTAGGCTTCCTCAGCGGCTTTCCGCTTCAGTATAAACAAATCAAAAGCACACAGGGTTACCCAGTCAAAGTTTAACGCGGAGGAACCGTCTTTTACTGTATAATCCAAATCGGTTCTGGTCCAATCCAATACAGGCATTACGTTATAGCAAATTGTCCGCACTCCTTGTGCGGCCAGGTTTCCTAAAGAGATCTTATAATTTTCAATGTATTCCAGAAAATTTCCGCTGTGCGTTTTAATATCCTCATGAATGGGCAAGCTTTCAACCACTGACCAGGTTAATCCATGATGCTCAATTTCTTCTTTACGCTCCTTTATCTGCTGCTGTTCCCATACCGCTCCAATGGGAATCTGGTGTAAGGCCGTAACAATACCGGTGGCGCCGGTTTGCCTGACAAAGGAAAGTTTAACCGGATCATTTGGTCCGTACCAACGCCAGGTTTCTTCAAGACCTGTAGTGTCATCGAACATTGACTGTTAATTTAAGTGCTAGTTAGGAAACGGAGCAAATATATAAGTATTAGGCGGCAGGCTTTATAATGATCAGGAAAATTTTTACTAAAATTGATCTTACAAAACGCCACTTGGATGATACGTTATTGCCAGACTATTAGCATTGCATTACTGATTTTAATGATTGCAGGAGCTTGCCAAAGAAATCAGGAAGTTAAAGTAGAGGAGGAGGATCAAACGGATTACTCTATCTATTCGATGGACAACCTGGTAGCCTGGTGTGTGGTGCCTTTTGATAGTTTGCAACGCGGCCCCCAACAACGAGCAGAAATGCTAGGTGATCTGGGATTCAAAAAATTCGCTTACGACTGGAGAGATCAGCATCTGCCAACCTTTCCTGAGGAAGTAAAGGCATTGGGGAATAACGGCGTTGAATTAACCGCGGTGTGGTGGTGGATTGATGGCCAGGGTGACCACCTTTTAAACCCGGGAAACCAGCAGTTGTTACACTATTTGGATTCACTGAATATCTCGTGTGACATATGGATGTCGTTTGACGACCGTTTTTTTGAAGGACTCGAGGATTCTCAAAAGCTTGATAAAGCAGTTGAGGCGGTCAAGGAATTGAATAAGAAAGTGGAAGAAATTGGGTGTAATTTGATGCTTTACAATCATGGAGCATGGTTTGGAGATCCAATAAACCAAATAGAAATCATCGAAAAGAGTGGCTTAGAAAATATACAGATAGTTTATAATTTTCATCATGCACATCAACAGATGGAGGAATTTCCTCAACTTTTAACTATAATGCTTCCTTACCTCAATACGGTAAACATAAATGGAATGAAACAGGAAGGTCCCAAAATTCTGACGGTAGGAGCAGGAGATTCAGAGAGCAGAATGCTTCGAACCCTTGCACTATCCGGATTTAAGGGGAATATTGGTATAATCGGCCACCTGGAGAACGAAGATGTACAGATAGTGTTAGATAGAAACCTAAGAGGGCTTCAACAAATTATTTCAAACTTTTGAGTATAAAGGGATTTTCGATGAACAAAACCTCATTAAGCAGAAGAGACTTTATCAGGTCCAGTGCTATTGCTGCAACCAGCTTGCCATTTACAGCACCTTCCATTCTCGGGAGTAATAATAGACAGGATGATAAACTGCATATTAGTATCTTCTCCAAGCATTTACAGTTTCTTGATTACCCCGAATTGGCAAAAGTATCTGCCGAGATCGGTTTTGATGGAATAGATCTAACCGTCAGACCTAAAGGACATGTGCTACCAGAAAATGTAGAACAGGACCTGCCAAAAGCTATAGAGGCAATGCGTACTGCTGGTATAAAACCACTGATGATGGCAAGTAATGTAAATGATCCCCAAAACCCAACGGATCAGGCAGTACTGAAAACAGCCGCCAGGCTTGGTATTAAGTACTATCGAATGGCATATTATCGGTATACCAAAGAAGGAAGCATACCTGAGGATGTAGCACAATTCCAAAAACAAACCAAAGAACTGGCCCAGCTTAATGCTGCGCTGGGGCTGGTAGGATGCTATCAAAACCATGCAGGTAACTATGTTGGGGCATCTATGTTTGAGTTGTATCAAATATTTAAAGATGCAGATCCAAATTCAAGTGGTTTACAATACGATATTCGCCATGCTACGGTAGAAGGGGGAAAATCCTGGGAGACCGGGCTGCGCCTGGTCAATTCCAGGATAAGATCTCTTGCACTTAAAGATTTCAGGTGGGAGCAAAGTGGTGGCAAGTGGGAAACTATTAATGTCCCCATGGGGGAGGGAATGGTAGATTTTAAAAGTTTTTTTGGGCTTCTTAAGAAATATGGAGTAAAGGTGCCAGCAAGTTTGCATTTGGAATACCCCATTGGAGGGGCTGAGCACGGTGATCGGGAGATTTCAATAAAACCGGAACAGGTTTATGACGCTATGCACAAAGATTTAGCATTTGTGCGAAAAGCTTGGTCAGAAGCCTGAATATCCAACATCAACGATCTAACATTCGCTCCAAGCTCCAAGCTCCCTGCTCCATGCTCCCTGCTCCATGCCCATGCTAAAAACTAAAAACTAAAAACTAAAAACTAAAAACTAAAAACTCTCTGCCCCCTGCTCACTTAAGTTGATTTTCAAATACCAGCAAGGCTTTGCCACTAGCCATTAGTGACTTGTATTTATCACCATAATCTACCACCATGCCCAGCGGTAAATACCCACCACCTAGCACTACGTCAATATCTCCGTCCAGATCATAATCTCCGATGTCCATAATCATCCAGCGTCCCTGGTAGGTTTCCGGGTGGGTATAGGGATTGAATTTTAATCGCCCCTGGTTTTCAAGGAAGACGAATTGCTCGGGTTGTGCTGAAGAAAAATCCGGAAAGAATGAGCTGGCCGCAATGTCCAGATCTCCATCCTGGTCGAAATCCGCGGCTTTGGCAAAATGAGCACCATACATTGGATAGAAGTACTCCTGGGTAAATTTATTTTTTCCGTCGTTCATGTAGATTCGAATACCATGATAGTTCTTCAGGGTGTTAAATGGATCCGCATCCGTATCTCCATTTACCGCCAAAAGGTCCATGTGTCCATCACCGTTAAAATCCTGAAGTTCAAAATACGTATGTCCATAAGCTGAATGGCATTCCACTACAATGTCCCTTGTGAAGTTATTTTCACCCTGATTGTAAAAAATACTAATGTTTTCTCTGGCGTCACCCAGCAAAACTGCAATATCCACAAGACCATCATCATTGAAATCGTGTGTCTGACTTTTAATTGCTCCCGGAAGATTGATCAGTTCTTTGGCCATATATCCGTCCTTATAGACGGACACATTTCCGGTTATGTCTCCAAAATTACAAACGATGATTTCGGGGGTGCCGCTGTTGTCAATATCTGCAAATTGAAAACCCGCTGGCCGGTGTAAGCCTTCAACAAGTATACCCTGGTCCTCATAGCCCGGAAGTTTTCTGGATTGTACTTTGCCCTTGCCTACCCCGATGAAACGACCCATGAGATCACCAATGGCCAGTAAATCCAGATTGCCATTATTGAAAGCCACATCCACCAGGATCTCCGATTCAGGGTGGCTTTCAGTTATATTCAATCCTGTATCCAGCACAGTGAAACTCTGATCACGAATATTGTTTAATATCAGCCCACCATCATACGGATTCACCCGCACCAGGGTAAAAACTGCAGCTCTGGGTTGAAAGGCCGGCAACCTAAGCTTAAACTGTTTAAGTGATTTCCTGATGGCGGGCTTTTTAGCCTGGGCAATAGGTTTGGCAGGTGCCTGCAGATCATAATATTCCCTGATCGCTCTCCAGTCGTCCATCGAAATGAGTGGCTCGGAGGGAATCGCACCTGCTTCTCTCAGAATATTCTCTCTGGTGGTCATATGCATCATCGCCACCGCCGGAGTCGCAGCAATGGCATCATAATCAACTATCCCCAGTCTAAACCCCATATCCGTTAACAAAAATTGCCAGCTTCTCTTGGTTAAAATAGACGGG
>BQJT01000200.1 GCA_021604845.1 Cyclobacteriaceae bacterium | reverse complement strand
CAGGACTTTGTAATATAAATGGAAATTGATTGACTGTTACAGCTTTTTTATATGGTCGGCTTCGCTAAGACCAGAAATGACTTCCACGTTTACACCATCGGATAGGCCTGTTTTGACCAGGATTCTTTCAAACTGCTGGTTTTCCTTTTTTATTTCAACAAAACTGGTGTCGTTTTCCACTATTAGATTACTCTCTTTAATAGCCAGCACCTGTTCTTTCTTTTCCAATACGATGTCCGCATTGGCACTGTATCCGGCGCGGATAAAATTATCCCGATCCAAAGCAACATTTGCCCGGACTTCAAATTTTATGGCACCTTCCTCTTCAATCCCTTTAGGTGAAACATATTCTAGTGTAGCGTTGAAAGTTTTATTTTCGATAGCCCCAATAATAAGAATAAGCTCCATACCTTCTTTCACTTTACCAATATCCGCCTCATCCACCATTCCCTCAAAAATCATGGCATTCATATCCGCTACCGAAGCGATGGTGGTCCCTTCATTGAAGGTGTTGGATTCAATAACGAAGCTGCCTTCTCTTACCGGAACATCAAGCACCATTCCATCTGCAGTAGCCCTTACCAGGTTGGTAGTTTGACCGGACTTTCTTGAGGCTCCCTCTTTAATCAACTGTACGTTGCTTTCTGCCGCTTCCAACCGCTCCCGGCTAAGATTGTAGTCAAGCAGAAATCTATTGTATTCTACTTCTGATACAATTTTATCCTTAAACAGTACTTCCTGGCGCTCTTTTTCTCTTTTAGCATTTTCGAAATTGAGGCGGGCAGTCTTCAAATCGGATTGGGCACTGTTTAAGTTTACCATATCGGGAATAATCCTAATTTTAGCCAACAGTTGTCCATTACTTACTACCTGTCCAGGTTCTATATAGATGGTTTCAACCACACCTGACACCTGTGATTTAATATCTATTTCTTTTCTTGGTACAATGCTGCCTGTGGCGGTAGTCTTTTTCATAATGTCTATACGCTCAGGTTTCTCCGTCTCCACTGCTTCGGTTTCTTCTTCAGATTGGCTCATATAAAATCCGCCCCCACCCAACACTACGACTGTACATAGAATGATCAAGATTATATACTTCTTTTCCATTGCGATTTTTGAAGATTAATAGTTTATAGATGTTTTAAGTTTAAGCTTCCTATAATCATGCCATCTATCTAAGGTTCTGATATACAGGTTCTTGACAGACCGCAGATCAGTTATTATCACTGAAATGTCCGTTATCGGATGAAATAGTGTGCATTATCGAACAAATACCGGGGCAACAGCTCCGAATAATGCCAGTGTGCTCATCAATGCTTCGAAATATCACCAAATATCCCCCATAATGGGGGAGTTTATGATCTAAAATCTAAGATCTAAGATCTGGGATCTCTACTCGTCCCGTAATGCTATCACAGGATTCGTCCTCGCGGCCTTTTGCGCCGGCACCACTCCGGCTAAGGTGCCCGCAACCACCAGCACCAATAAGGCTGTAAGGCCTACTTCAAAATCAATTTCAGGATTCGCAAAGAACTCGCTTTGAGCATCGAACTGTATCAATGCATAGTTTGTCAACTCCACAAATCCTACCCCAGCCAGCAGCCCCAGATATCCTGCCAGGCCGGTCAGCACCAGTGATTCCATGATTATCATGCTTAATATGGACCAGGGGGGTGCGCCCACCGATTTGCGCACCCCGAACTCTTTGGTCCGCTCCTTTACAATTATCAGCATAATATTTCCTACTCCAACCACCCCGGCGATGATGGTCATAATACTCACCAGCCAGCTTACTGCCTTTATCCCGGCAAACAAGCCTTGTACTTCCTGATACTCCTGCTCTACATTGAATGAACCCAGTGCCGAGCGATCTTGAGGGTGGATTTTATGTCTTTGAGCAAGCAGTGCCTTTACATTTTCCTCAATGGTCGCAGCCGGAACACCCATCCTGGGAATAAATCCGAACCACCCAACGTTCTCACCCTGATTGAATGCCTGTTGCATGGTAGTGTTTGGTAAATAGATGGTTTGTATATCATCTATTGCATCATTTGACGACAAAGGGCTGTCAAAGGTTCCAACCACCTTAAAAGGCACCCCCTTAATTTCTAAATAGGTGCCTATTGGATCTTCCTCCGGATCGTACAACCGGTTTTTAACCTGGGCCCCAATTATTGCAACTTTCCGGCGGTCCCTGATGTCATGATGATTGATAAACCGGCCGCCGGTAATTATCATAGGTTTTACATGAACATAATCCGGATAATCTCCATATACCTGAAAGGAGACACTTTTATTGCCCCTGGTTACCCTAAAGTCCCCCTGAAGAACGTTTCTGGGCGATATCACCTCTATATCTTTAACGTTGGCCCTGATGGCATCGATATCACTATTTTTGAAATTTATTCTGCGTCCGGGTTGTAAACCTTGATAGGGTAAACTGGTCTGTTCAGACCATACAAAAACCGCATTTTTTGCGATGTCAAAATCCTGCATAACTCCATTGCGCAACCCGGTACCGGCACCCATCAGCACTATCAACATAAAAATGCCCCAAAAGACACCAAAAGCAGTAAGCGCAGTCCTCAGTTTATGCTTCTTTAAACTGTAATAGATTTCCTGCCATTTATCCAAATCGAACATGAAACTGATAATTTATTGGTCTTTTAATGCTTCAATCGGCCGGATACCGGAAGCTTTTAAAGCGGGAAACAACCCTGCGATGGCCCCGGCTATTACCAGTACCACGGTGGCGCTGATAGCTACATTCAGATCAACTTCCGGTCTGGAAAAGAATTCTATATCTGCTCCGGCCATTACCAGTAAATGATTTATCCCTTCCAGGGTCAGTATTCCGGTGAGCAAGCCCAGATATCCTGCTATTCCGGTTATAAAGATGGCTTCCTGAAGTATCAGACTGATAATAGATCCTGGGGTAGCACCTACCGCTTTGCGTATACCAATTTCACGGGTTCGATCCTTAACTACAATAATCATGATATTACTGATACCGATAATTCCTGCAAATAATGTCAGCACTCCAATAACCCAAACGAAAGTTTTGATACCGGTCATCAAACCCATTACCTGATTATACTGGTCTTCCTGGTTGTGCGTCCAGAACGCCTGATTGTCATCCGGGTGAACGATATGCCGCTGAGCAAGGAACTTAAGTATACGCTGTTCCAGCTCTTTTCCAGTGGTAACCGCCTGGTCAGTGCCTACGGCAAACAGAGTGACAGGACCTCCCGGATTGAATGTTCTTTGAAAAGTGGTAAAAGGTATATAGATCCGTTCGCCCTGGTTAAATGCAGTACCGTCAAAATGGAACACACCCACAACTTTAAAATGAACGTCCTTAACCCGGATGTATTTGCCAATCGGATCCTCATTCCCAAACAGTACTTCAGCCACCCGGTCCCCTATATTGCAAACTTTCCGTCCCTCCGCGTTATCATTTCGATTTATCGGTCGACCATTGATATACTTAAAAGTAACTTTGATGGGGAAATAATCCTGGTTAGCCCCGTACACCACAAAAGGACTGGCTTTACCGTTATACGAGGCCATATAGTTTCCTGATAGCCAATTTTCGGGGCTCATTATTTGAATACCCTCGATGTTGTCTTTAAGCGCCTTTAGGTCTTCTTCGGTGAATTGCAATGCCCTTCCCGGAGGCATTCCTTTATATGGGATGGAAGTGCGGCCTGTAAAAAACCAGATGCTGTTGGTAGCATCCAGCAACATACTCTTAGCTACGCCATTCTGTAAGCCTTGTCCTGCACCCAACAGTATAATCAACATCAGGATCCCCCAGAAAACACCAAAAGCGGTTAGCGCCGTCCTTAGCTTATTTTTCTGCAGCGTGTTGAATATTTCTTCCCATTTGTCAAGATCAAACATCGGTGGTGTCCTACTAGATGATCAAAAGTAGCTTTGCGTGAAATTGCATGTGTCATACCCAGGTAAATGATTGTCAAAAGATGTCATAAGAACAGCAAGAGCAAGAGCAAGAGCAAGAGTATAGAGCCTGCTTGCCGAATGGCATAGTATTAACAGCAACAGCAAGAGCAAGAGCAAGAGTATAGAGCCGGCCGGCATAGAGTATTAACGGATTTTGGTTAAATTCAAAACAATAAATAAAACCGGAGCCAATGGCAAATTTCAACATTGATGCGGATAAGCAACAGACCTATGATGCGATTGTGATCGGATCAGGAATTAGCGGTGGCTGGGCTGCCAAGGAACTTTGCGAAAATGGACTAAAAACCCTGGTGCTGGAACGTGGGCGAATAGTAGAGCATGTCAAGGACTATACTACCATGAATGATGATCCCTGGGATTATGAATTACGCGGGGCCATAACCCCGGAAGAACAGCAAAAGCACCAGTATGCAATACGCGCAGGGTTCGTTGGTAAAGACACTGAACACTTTTTTGCCAATGATCAGGAGAACCCCTATACTGAAATAAAGCCGTTTCTCTGGGTAAGAGGACATCAGATGGGGGGCAGATCATTGCTATGGGGAAAGCAATGTTACCGCTGGAGTGATCTCGACTTTGAGGCTAACCTAAAAGATGGCTATGGTGTGGACTGGCCTATTCGCTACCGTGATATCGAACCATGGTACGGCTATGTGGAAAAATTCGCTGGAATCAGCGGTGAAGCATTGGGGTTGCCCCAACTTCCGGATAGCCATTTCCTTCCACCAATGGAACTCAACTGTGTTGAGAAGCAGGTAAAGGAACGCCTGGAAAAAGAATTTCCCGGTAGAAACCTGATTATTGGCCGGGTAGCACATTTGACGGAGCCGCTAAATGGTCGGGGCAAATGCCAATACCGGAACCGGTGCAGCAGAGGTTGCCCTTACGGGGCTTATTTTAGCAGCAACGCGGTGACGTTACCGGCAGCGAATAGCACCGGAAACCTTATTATTCGACCTTATTCAATTGTGCAGTCCATTATCTATGATGAGCAAAAGGGGAAAGCCACGGGCGTCAGAATTATCGATTCCGAAACCAATGAGGAGGTCGAGTACTCCTCCCGGATTATCTTCTGTAACGCCTCGGCTTTAAGCACCACGCAAATACTTTTAAACTCAACTTCAGGAAGATTCGAAAACGGACTTGGAAATGATAGCGGCGAACTGGGCCACAACCTGATGGATCATACTTACAGGGTTGGAGCAATGGGCAGGATTGAAGGATTTGAAGACAAATATTATAAGGGACGCAGGCCAAATGGTATTTATATACCCCGGTATGTGAATTTAGATAAGCAAACCAGCACAGATAAGTTCGTCAGGGGGTTTGGTTACCAGGGCGGGGGTGGAAGATCAAGCTGGGGCGCCGGAGCAAATACCGAAGATTTTGGCGCCGACTTTAAGGACCAGTTGATGAAACCAGGTCCCTGGGAGTTCTTTATCACAGGATTTGGAGAATGCCTCCCTTATCATGAAAATAAGGTATCACTTGACCAGAACAATTTAGATAAATGGGGACAGCCTACGCTGGCGATTGACTGTGAATTTAAGCAGAATGAGAAAGCAATAAACCAACAAATTCAACAGGATGCAGTAGAAATGCTGGAGCGGGCGGGGGTAAAAGAGGTGGTAGGATTTGATAATGAGCACGAACCGGGCTTTGGCATTCATGAAATGGGGACCGCTCGAATGGGTCGTGATCCCAAAACCTCAGTACTGAACGGCACCAACCAGGTGCATGCCTGCAAAAACGTATTTGTCACCGATGGGGCTTGCATGACATCGTCTTCCTGCGTTAATCCATCATTAACTTACATGGCATTAACCGCACGGGCAGCCAAACATGCGGTTACTGAACTTAAAAGAAATAACCTATAGCTATGGAACGAAGGAAAGCTTTAAAGCAAACCGCTATTGCTGCAGGATCTGTAGCGTTGACCCCTGCATTGTTTTCGTTGTTGCAATCATGCCAGCAACAGACCAGATTGGAATGGGAACCTCAGTTTTTAAACCATCAACAGGCTTCTTTCATCTCATCCATGGTTGATACCATTTTACCAAAAACGGATACCCCGGGAGGGCTTGAGGTGAAAGTTGATATATTTATTGACAAGGTGTTTGCAGAAATTTATGATCAGGAACAACAAACCGCTGTGGTCAGGGAGATAGAGCAATTTGATCAAAAATGCCGGGAGCAGTTTGGTGACAGCTTTGCAAAATTAAATGACAAAGAGCGTACCGAAGTACTTAAAAATGCAGAGTCCACCGCTGGCAAATTCAACGGCAAGGTATGGGGTACGGCAGTTGGAACCCAGCAACCGGTGGGCTTTTATCGTAACCTGAAATCGATGATCCTGTGGGGATACTTTACCTCAGCTGAAATAGGGAAGAACGTTTTGAACTATGACCCGGTCCCCGGAGCATATCTTGGTTGTATCCCACTTTCAGAGGTGGGTAACATTTGGAGCCTGTAATTGAATTACGAATTACGAATTACGAATTACGCCGGCAGGCAGGAATCACGAATTGGGACTGTTGCAAATGTTGTAATGTTTGAATCGTCCGGGGTCTATTTTTTAGAACGAATCAGGCCTGTAGTCCTGGATAAGCTTCAAACGGCGGGGTTTTAAAGCAAAAAGCCTAATACACATGGTGTTTGGTGCCCTATTACAGAGGTACCATTGCCGTAAAAATTAGCTGCTTTGGCATAAGGAATTTCAGTAAATTTCGTGCGTTTGAATAGTGTTCGATATGTTAACTGAAAACGAGGTCGCTCAGCTGCTGGAAATTCCGGAAGTGAAGAATGTAGTACAACAGCTTCACCATTCGTTTATTCTGGAGGAGCCAAACCTGAAAAGCATCAGTGTTCACGACTTTTTTTCGGGCCTTCTGTTATCACCATCGGTGGCTTTGGCCCAGGTAGATGGTACGACCAGTCTGTTTGAAGAGTTATCCCTCAATAAGAAAGCCAGAAGGTTCTCCAAGGGAGGTTTTCTGCTACAGCATGATCCGGTAGTGAAAATGATTATACATCTGCAATCCAGTTTCACAATTTGGGAGCAACGATTTTTAACCGCGCTGCATAAAATAGTAAGTGTGGTAGTTCCGGAAATTTCTCACGATTCGACGACACCAAACGGCAATGGTGCCTCGGATAATTCATTTATGCATTCCTCGTACATACTGGTCAGATTGCTTGAAACGTTTTTTTTGCCGGTTGGAGAAGAGATCACCAATAAAAGAAGGGTTTCTAACCTTGAGTACCAAAAGATAAGTAGTATTGCGGAAGTTTTGCAGCTATCTTCAGTAGGCTCGTTTAAGAATTTTATAAGAACCTTTGAGGTAAAATAATAGAACAGGTGTTTTTCCTGTTATTAAGAGTGTATGAATCTGGTAAATAAATTTCTTCTGGTAGTGAGCATGCTCTGCCTGGTGGCAGTATTTCCGCTTTATGGCCAAAATGACAGCATCCCGGATACGCAACAGGACACTGAGGTAATTGATACCAGAGAAACACAAACGGAACCGGTTGAACCTTCGAGTGTCAAGAAACCGGTGGGTGATCGCAGCCCATTCAGAAACCGGAGATTTAACCCGAAATACGGAATACGCAGTTTTTTAAACAAGTTTACCTTTACCCCATTGATGGGATACAGCAGGACATACTACCGGGAAAAGGTAAGTAGTACTGAAGAACCCAGTGATTTCAATGGAAGTGGCATCCCAATTAGTGGAACGCTTAATTTTCATTTTGATCGATTTCGGATAGGCGCTGGTGCCGGAATGGAGTTCCACTCCATAAAGGAACCTGAAGTGGCTATTGCCCAGGGAATCATCAACGATAAGAACACCCTTTTTACCAAATTCTATGGCAATATTGGAGCTGAGGTATACCAGTACTGGGATTATATGCTAGTACCAGAGGTACAAATTGGCAAATTGAATCTGGGTAAAGGATTCAACGCGGATTCAGTTAACAACGGTATGTTTGTCAACCTGGGGGTTTCCATCGAAAAAATAATGTCTGAATATTTCAGGGTAATTATAAAACCTTCTTATGAAATAAGGAGCCTGGAAAAGACGGGGACGGAAATGGCCGATTACCGCATGAATGGATTTAGTGTGAAGCTGGGAGTCAGTATCAGATACCCTGATTTACCACGCTGCCCGCTTAAAGCCTGTCATACCCAGATTAAACACATTCATTATGGCAACGAATACCGAGGCCAGCCCCTGCCGATTAAACAAAATCGCAAATACGGCGAGTTGAATCCTAAGTTGAAAAAATACAAAGGCAGAAACAAAAGGAAATTGAACCCATATTGAGTTTGAGTTTGAGTTTGAGTTTTGAGTTTGAGTTTTGAGTTGCGGTGTAGTTTTTCTTTTCCTTATAACGGATAAAACTTCAGGTTCTCAAATGCCGAAACCAGCCCAGATTCAGTAGCAGCATCTCCAACGGTAAACCAAACCGTCATGGGCCTACCAGCCGTCCCTATTCCCTCACGTCGATTGCTTTTAATAGCGAATAATCGTACTACATATAAAGTAATTGGTATGCCCAGCCGATACCTGAATTGACCTAAAAAATTTAGTATTCGATTTCAGGTTAAGAAGTGTGTCTGAGCGTATGCATAGTCACATTTTTTCCTTAACTTTGGGCGGAATTTTT
>BQJT01000199.1 GCA_021604845.1 Cyclobacteriaceae bacterium | reverse complement strand
TGCCGGATCAGCGGAAGTTCCAGCGCTTCGCCGCTAACCGTGGTCCAGGTTTTACCAAAGTCATCAGATTGAACATAATACAAATCGGTCCTGCGGTCTACAATTCCGTTGGGATGACGGTTGAAGAAAGTGCCCACCACCCGGTTATCATAGACATTACTGGTTTGATAATGGCCTGACTTTTCCCCCTGATGTACAGGAATGGCGGCAAGCATTTCATCATCGGTCCAGTTAACTCCATCCTTACTGGTCTCATAATATAGCTGGCGTACACCGGTATATTTGGTAAAAAAGTGAAAAAACCCGAATTCGGTCTGGTGCGGTTGCGGATAAGTCATTTCCTCTTCGGTGATCCGGGAAAACGAATCTATATTATAGGGTGCCGCACTTTTATATTTAAACCCAGGGCGGGTTCTGCCCCGCCCGCTTATAAATACCCAAATGAAACCCTGCTCATCAATTAAAATACTTGGATTGTCGTGCGGATCATCGACTCCCTGTTTGTCATACACCACCGTAGGTCTGGAAACTTCGCCGGAACCATGATCATAAGTACCGATCATGCAAAGCAGGTACCTGGCATTGACTTCGGTAGTTCCCCCATACACGAAAAAGGTCTTATTAACCTCAGGGGAATAAACAGCCAGAGGAACGTGTTTGGCGGTATAAGTGCCCAGCGCACCTGAATACTTATCACCCTCGGGATATTTCTGGCCAAGTTCAAACCAAATACCCCGGTAGCCCTCGGCTTTGGTGTTGTCGAGTGAATTGGGTGTTTGAGCGAATTTAGGGGCAGCAAAGCAGTGGAATAAAAGGACAATTGCAATAAGTTTCTTCATAGACCGGTGACGAATAAGCATTGACCTACAATATACCATAGCCCCGAACATTTAATAAACATCCGGGAGCTAAAATTGCATGGTTGGAGATCTGTTTTTTGGATTTTTGCTGAATATAAAGCAGTAATGAATATTGGATTACCATACGTAAACGATTGCGTGGATAATTGTATTTACCTCAGGGTTACTGACTGGTATAAATGAATAATTTCAATTGCAAATTGAACAAAAGCCTGCGGTACAATTGATGTAATGGCATCATTAGTATGTGTTGAATGGAATCGGCAAGCTATTCCCTAATTCCCGATTAAATATGAAGAGAGCATCTTATCTGGTAGGCATCGGTATATTATTAATCCTAAGCTATTCATGTTCGAATAATCCAAAGCATCACTTCGACATCACTCAATATGAAATATTGGAAATTCCACTTAAGGCTCAGGAAACTTATGAATGGTGGTTGTTTCCGGTATCTGCGGTATTTACACATCAGCAAACTAAAACTCAAATAAAAATTCATGGGATTTGGAACGGGAAACAGCAGTATATTTTACGCTTTACGCCGACATTGCCCGGAGAATGGAGATTCCAAACGGATTCCCAAGATACCGGATTAGACGGCATGAAAGGGAGGTTGACTGTAAGTTTGCCATCCGGGGAACAGATCGCTCAAAACCCCAACTATCATGGTTTTTTAAAAGTAAGTGACAATGGCAGGTATTTTGAATACCATGACGGCACCCCGTTTTTTCTGTTGGCAGCCACCAATTGGGCGATCAATACCAGCAGATGCGGACTGGGTAGCAATCACGACGGTCCGTTTTATGAATATCTAAAGGACCGGAAATCGAAACAATTTACTGCCATCCTCATGTCATTTTTAAGGGGCTTTGGTGATGTTGAGGATATTAACGGTTATCGAAACGAAGGAGGATATCCTTTTTCAGATGGTGATTTCAATCAGTTAAACCCTGATTTTTTGATATCATTAGATCATCGTATGCGGGCAATTTGGGACCATGGCCTGGTGGCGGCAACCAATATCACCTGGTTTGGCAAGCTAAATTGTTACTTCGATATAGTCCAGGCAAAACGTATCAGTGCCTATTTAACAAATCGGTATAGTGCTTTTATAGGGTTAACCAGCTTAACAGGCGAATATCAATATGCTTTAAATGATTGCGGGTGGACTAATGACCAAATTGAAGAGCTCGGTCTATTAACACAGCAATACAACCCCTTTAGAAAGCCGGTTTCCATTCATCCCAGTTCGCGAACTGATTGGCCTCCACCCCATAATCAGCAGTCATCCATTGTTTTTCATCAATCAAACTGGCTCGATTGTAACTGGCTACAGACAGGGCAAAGTTCGCAGCGGATTTTCAACATAAGTATAAGATCAATAGAAAATTATCAGCTCGATCCTGTCAAGCCGGTGTTTTTGTCGGAAGGATATTACGAACGATCATCTGACGCCGATAATGAATATCATTCACGAATGCAACCCTGGACAGCTTTTCTTAATGGTTCTGCGGGGTATGGCTATGGTGCATTTGGTATTTGGCAGTTTTATGACCCTTCAGATGCCTTTGGCGAGCCAGGAAAAGTAGTCAATGATGTTGTTCCCTGGCGTCAGGCAATAAATTTTGGTGGAGCAAAACAAATGAAATACGTAGCTGCTTTTTTCAATTCCATTCCCTGGTGGAAACTGGTTCCCCACAGTCAATGGCTTATGGTAAACGGGGAAGCAAACCCCGCTCCGACCGCTGAAAATTTAACCCCTCCTCAGTGCGCTGCTATTCCGGGATCGGTTTATGTCGTTTATATCCCCAGGGGGAATGAAGACAATGTAATACAACTGAAAAACGGTGACAAACAGATTTATTCAACCAGTTGGTTTGATCCAAGGACCGGCACCGAAATATTGATTGGAGATGTGGCTGTCGATGAGGCATGGCGCATTCCTGAAAGGCCCGAACCATCCGGGGAAGATTGGGTATTATTATTAAATACCATCGACTTATAACCAGTGAAATTTTTCTTAGCAAAACAGCAGTAAATGGACACAACCAGGCGTGACTTCTTAAAATCGGGAGGTTTGGCAAGCGTAGGGCTGTTGATGTCCAAAGGCGCTTTCTCAAGTACTTTGAGTGACCGGACAGCGGAAGTTTCCGGTAACGAGCTATTAAGCTTAAGTTATGAACTTTTGCAACAATGGGCCGATCGACTAATCAGTTTGCAATTTAATGATCCTAAAGTGCCAGGACTCAATGGCGGCATATTGTGCCCCGCTTGTTCCAAGGTACATGGCAGGATTGGTGATACGATTTACCCACTGATGTTTTTGGCTGAAAAAAAGCAGGAGCAGAAATATTTGGATGCGGCGATCCTCCTGTACAATTGGAGAGAAAAAATGGTAAGTTTCCCGGATGGTTCCTGGGTCAACGATGTACTATCAGCCAACTTGTGGAAAGGAATTACGGTGTTCGGGGCAACTTCATTATGTGAAGCCTTAATTTACCATGGGCACCTGCTCGATCCCAAAACCAGAGACGCCTGGCGTGACAGGTTATACCGGGCTACTGAATTCCTAACATCCATTATTACCATGGACTATGGAAATATCAACTATCCCGTAACCAGTGCCTATGCCTATTCGCTGGTGGGTAGTTATTTGAACGATGAAAAATTCATAAAATTAGGACGGGAATTCGCACATCAATCACTTGATTATTTCACGGAAGAAAACAGCCTGCTGTTTGGCGAAGGAACTCCCAAACGTATTAAAAGTCCCAAGGGCTGTTACTCTATTGACCTGGGATACAACGTAGAAGAATCGTTACCAGCCCTGGTCCTGTACGCCAGATTAACCGGCGACAAAGAAGTAATGGATGTGGTTGTCAGGTCATTAAAATCTCATCTTGAGTTTATGCTGCCTGATGGCGCCTGGGACAATAGTTGGGGAACACGTAATTTCAAATGGACTTATTGGGGAAGCAGAACTTCCGACGGGTGTCAGCCGGCGTTTGCACTATTGTCGGATGAACATCCTGAATTTTATCAAGCGGCTTTAAGGAACACAAAGTTATTGGCTCAATGTTCTGATAACGGGTACCTCTATGGTGGGCCACATTGCCAATCTTATGGTATTCTGCCTTGCATACATCATGCTTTTACCCATTGCAAAGCGCTGGCGACTATTCTGCATAAATCTGATCAGGTGGTAAGTCCGAACCCGGTATCTAGGGTCACTTTGCCCCGTGAAAAGGAGTACGGTGTGAAGTCTTTTCCTGACATCCAAACATGGCTGGTGTCAAAAGGTCATTGGCGTGGAACCATTACCGGTTATGACAGGGAATACTACATGAAGAATGGTCATGCAACCGGAGGTGCACTGGCCATGCTATGGCATAACAAGATTGGGCCGGTTATTACTGCTAGTATGAATAAATACACTACTCAGGAAAGCAACAATATGCACATGGATAAAGGTATCAATAACATTCCATTAACACCTCGTTTTGAGCTGCTTGAAGGGAACCGGTTGTTCATGAATATAAGTGACCTAAATGCAGATATTAGCTTTGTTGAAAATGAAGATGAAATCGTTTTTCATGTCCTTGCACATTTGGTCGATGAAGACCAAAATCACCCTGATGAAGGATCAATTAAGTGTGCTTTAGGCTATACTTTTCGTAGTTCAGGGATTACTATCAAAGCCGACCTGTTTCCTTTGAAACCATCCCAAAAAATAAAATTCTTTTTACCAATTATATCAACCAATAACGAAAAATTAGATACCATTTCAAGTAAACAAATGGCCATTCACAAACCGGGTGGCATGGTAAATATTGAAACTAACGTTCCTATACACATCTTAGAAACTGATAAAGGGCGGATATTCAATTTTGTACCCGGCATGGAAGCTGTCCCCATAGAATTATCAAATGATACGGTTGAAATAGATATATGGGTAAATTGACCGATCCAGCACCATCGCTATTTGTACGATAACGAGTATTGGCTTTCGAACATCCAGTTTCTTAAAGAGGATTCCAGGAATTTTATTGTTTCATCATATTCCTCCTTATCATATAGGTTTACTAACTCTTCCGGATCAGTGTCGAGATTAAACAATTGGTTTCTTGTCCCGTTGTCCAAAGGCCTACCCATTTCGTCCTCATACGTTATGTATTTCCACTTATCGGATCTTAACATGCGCATGTGCGGCTGCTCCCCGTTATCTCCAAGATGGATCATATCATAAGTATCACAATAATACTTTCGCCAGTTTGTTTCTTCTCCTTTTAACAGGGGTACCATACTTTTCCCATCAACATTGAGGTCACTCTCAATACCAACAATATCCATAATGGTTGGTAGTACGTCAATTGTTGAAACTAAATTCTTGTTAACCGAACCCGGTTCGATTACCCCTGGCCATTTTACCATAAAAGGTACTAGTACAGAATTATCGAGCATGTTCGGGGCAGTGCCATATTCCCTGCCTAAATAATCTCCATATTTATGTGCACCTTCCCTGATATACATGACTCTCGCATTGCCCTTGCCAAGCATCCCATGCTGGCCCACCATAAAGCCATTGTCCCCGATATAGAAGATCAAGGTATTTTTTGCCAGGCCCAAGGCATCCAACTCGTCCAGGACTTTGCCGAGATTTCTGTCGGTATTGGTGACTGCGGCGTAATACTCCTTCATCACCCGTTCCAGGTTGGTCTTATTCACCGTTTCCCTGGTGATTCCGGAGAAGTTGGAAATGTCCGGCAGACTGATCTCTTTATCCTTATAGACATTATGATCCCGATCGGGAACTATCCAGGGAAGATGCGGTTTGTAAGTGCTCAAATACAGGAAAAACCGATTATTCTGGTTTTTCCTGATATATTCGACAGCCCTTTCGAACAGAATGTCTCCATTTTCGGGGTCTTCGATAAACTTCGAAACCCGTTTTCCCCTGATTATATTATCGATATCATCCAGACCCGTGGTCTCCCCAGGGGCATTGTAACGATATACATCCGCCACATCAAAGCCGTACTTCTCGGGGTAATACCTTTCCCCATAACCTAAATGCCATTTGCCGATCAGCCCGGTTACGTATCCCTTTTTCTTAAGTATGGAGGCGATGGTTGGAGTACCGACAGGTAGGCCTCTGGTAGACTGGTCAGCGGGCAAGATGTAATCGGGAATGCCCACTCTATGGCTGTAGAGACCGGTTAACAACATGGCCCTTGACGGAGAGCATACTGGCTTGGTAAAACCATTGGTAAACATCATACCTTCAACCGCTAACCTGTCCATATTCGGAGTAGAGACATCTTTATTGCCGTATGCCCCGACCGTCCATTGCGCCTGATCGTCAGAAAAAATGACGATTATATTTGGAGGTTCGACTTTATCAGTACTATCATTATTCCCAACTAAATATGAGGGAGCCAGGATCAGTAGAAAACAGAACACGAGCGCCTTATCCGGGTTTGTTGAAATCTGCATAAAATGTGGTTTCTATAATTATTCTATGATCATCTATTGCTCAATTAGGGTAGTGAAAAAGCCAGATAACTTCCCCCCGATCTGGTTCCCATCTTTCCTCCTCCGCATGCAATCACCAGGTATTGTTTACCGCCTGCTTCATATGTACTTGGGGTAGCATAACCACCTGCGGGCAATTTATACTTCCATAACTCAGCTCCTGTGGTTTTATCAAATGCTCTGAAGTACTCATCCTTCGATGCACCGATAAATATCAGGTGCCCGGCAGTGACGATCGGACCCCCGTAATTTTCCGTACCCGTTTTTGGAATCCCCTTTCTGGTCAATTCCTCAAACTCCCCTAAGGGAACCTGCCATAGAATTTCACCCTGGTTCATATCAATGGCATTAAGTGTGCCCCAGGGGGGCTTCATAGCCGGATACCCGAACTGGTCAAAAAACCTGTTGTATCCTGTATGTGTAAATGGCACAATTCCAGCATTCTCCTCCTTACTATCCAAATGAATATCGATGGTCTCTTTTTGTTCTGAAATGAATTCTACTACTGCCTTAATTCTATTTTCGCCGATGTGTTCAAAAGCTGGCATAAAGTTTTTTCCATTGACAATAATGTTTGATATCTCTGCTTCCCGGTATTTACCTGCTACCCCTTTCAGTGAAGGATAAGTCCCGGTTACATCACCTAACCGATCTGGACCATGACACATGGCACAATTAGCCAAATAGGTAGACTCCCCTAAGCTTAATGGTTTATCAGAATTGGCTGGATTGATATCAATCATGGTTAATATCCAGGCCATTTCATTGGCATTCACATATAAAATGTTGGTTTTTGGATCCACCGCTGCGCCACCCCATTCTCCACCTCCATCAAAGCCTGGATAGATCACGGTTCCCTGCCGGCTTGGTGGTATAAACTGTTCGCCTGTCCTGACATTACTTAAAATACCGGCTACATAGTCATGTGATTCCGGACTGATATCAGTTACATTGCCCATAGTAAGTTTCTGACCCGAAAACGGCGGCGGTTTCAACGGAAAGGGTTGAGTAGGCCAGGCTTCTTCTCCTTCAAGATCAGACTGTTTTACCGGCCTTTCTTCTATAGGGAATAAAGGTTCTCCGGTATCGCGGTCAAATAAAAAGACGAACCCTGACTTTGTGATTTGAGCAACTGCGTCAATTTTTTCACCTTCATGAGTTACTGTTATTAGATTCGGTGGAGCAGGAAGGTCCCGATCCCAAAGGTCGTGATGGACTGTTTGAAAATGCCAGATCCTTTTTCCCGTCCTTGCATCCAATGCCAACAGGCAATTCGCAAATAAATTTGCTCCTTTTCTATTTCCGCCATAAAAATCGTAGGAGGCCGAACCCGTGGGAGCAAAAACAATACCTCGCTGCTCATCAAGAGCAAACCCTGCCCAGGAGTTTGCGCCACCGATGGATTTATGGGCCTCTTTGGGCCAGGTATCATAACCAAATTCGCCCGGTTTGGGAATAGTCCTGAATGTCCATTGGACTTCACCTGTTTTTACACTGTATGCCCGGATATATCCGGG
Organism: Cyclobacteriaceae bacterium; assembly: GCA_021604845.1. Lineage (GTDB taxonomy): Bacteria > Bacteroidota > Bacteroidia > Cytophagales > Cyclobacteriaceae > SZUA-3. The sequence continues at coordinate 779 of BQJT01000199.1, read as the reverse complement.
TGCTGCCTGAGCCCCCTCTGAGACCACCGAGCCTATAATCAGCAGGTCCTCAAATATTATTCCCGGTGTTCTTGCCACCACGAACAGGTCCTGTGCCCAATCACCAAGATTGGTCTTCAGGGAAGCTACTCCGGACTTTCCAAATGATTGAATCAGTTGCCCGTTTTCAGCGTTTACTGCAAACAGGTGAGCACCTGCGGTAAATAATATTCGTTTGTCCTCACCTTCCTCCCAATACGTGACCCCCCTGTTTACATTTAGCTCATAGCTTACCAGCGTTGATGGGTCAAAGGTCCAGATTGGCTCTCCGGTAGCCGCCTCCAGGGCAAAAATCTTCAGTTTCGGAGTGGACCCATACAAAACACCGTCGATAATTATGGGATTGCATTGTATTTGAGTGTTAACAGCTGAATCCAAATCCCCTGTATTAAACTCCCAGGCCAGTTTAAGTTCGGTAACATTATCTTTGTTGATTTGAGAAAGGGGAGAGTAATGTTGATTGTGCTTGTCTCCAAGATAAACAGGCCAGTTTTTTCCTGTTTCCTTATTTGGGGTTTCCCTGATCGAACAGGAGAAAACACCAATAGCTGTTAATACGATTGAGAATAAATAATAACAACAAAGTTTATAGCATGTGTTCATATTGGCTGTTCATTATTCAGATTCGTTTTAAGTCTGTCCGTAATTCTAATTATCGTGGAGTTACACATTTAATAGTCCCGGAATGGCCCCCGAGGCTCCGCCTGCTCCATTTCCTTCTCCCAATTATCGAATTGCGC
>BQJT01000198.1 GCA_021604845.1 Cyclobacteriaceae bacterium | reverse complement strand
CGGGTGTCACCTGGGTTGGTCAAAGCTTTATAACCGCAATACTCGACACTCTTGCTGTTATTCATTGCGCTTCCACTGTATGCTCTTGCTCTTGCTCTTGCTGTTTCTCTTGCTGTTTTTTCAGTCTATTAGTTAACTTTGCAACCTAACCCAAACAATCAGAGATGCCCAAAGGAATATATCAGGTACCAAAGCCAAAGAACGAACCAATAAGAAGTTACCGCCCCGGGTCTGAAGAAAGACAAGAACTTAAAAATGCACTGTCAAAGGCGCGGTCTACCGAGCTGGATATTCCTATGTACATAGGAAGTGATGAGGTGAGAACCGGCAAGAAAGTTCAAATTAAACCACCACACGATCACCAGCACATACTGGGTCATTTTCATGAGGGAGATGGCGGTCATGTTGAGTTATCAATCAACGCTGCACTTGGTGCAAAGCCTGCCTGGGCAGCAATGCCCTGGGAGCATAGAGCCAGTATATTTCTGAAAGCTGCGGATTTGATTGCCGGGCCTTATCGATCAAAGTTGAACGCAGCTACCATGCTTGGGCAGTCCAAGAATGCTTATCAGGCAGAAATCGACAGTGCCTGTGAGATTATTGATTTCCTGAGGTTTAATGTGTACTACATGAGCCAGATTTATGCTCAGCAGCCGGATTCTTCACCCGGAATTTGGAATCGGCTGGAACAGCGGCCGCTTGAAGGATTTGTTTTTGCACTTACTCCTTTCAACTTCACCGCTATAGCTGGAAACCTGCCGACGTCAGTAGCAATGATGGGAAATACGGTAATTTGGAAACCTGCTTTTAGCCAGATATATGCGGCCAATGTATTGATGCAGATCTTCAGGGAGGCTGGTGTACCTGACGGGGTGATTAACTTGATTTATGTTGACGGCCCTACGGTAGGGGAAATTGTTTTTAATCACCCTGATTTTGCCGGGATTCATTTTACCGGAAGTACTGCTGTTTTTCAGCACATCTGGAGCACCATCGGAGCAAATATAACCAAGTATAAAAGCTACCCAAGAATTGTTGGTGAAACCGGTGGTAAGGATTTTATTGTGGCCCATAAGTCTTCTGATGCGCAGGCTTTGGCGACCGCAATTGTAAGAGGGGCTTTTGAGTTCCAGGGCCAAAAATGTTCCGCGGCCAGCCGGGTGTATATTCCGGATAATCTGTGGGAGGAGGTAAAGGAAAAGCTGTTAACCGACCTGAGTGATATTAAGATGGGTCCGGTAGAAGACTTTACCAATTTTATAAACGCAGTTATTGATGAAAAATCGTTCGACCGGATTACCAATTATATTGATGGGGCAATGGAAAGTAAAATGGTAGAGGTTATTGCCGGGGGCAAATACGACAAAAGCAAAGGTTATTTTATTGAACCTACGGTGTTGTTGACAAAAGATCCCCAGTACGTAACCATGTGTGAGGAAATTTTTGGCCCTGTATTAACCATATATATCTATCAGGCGGAGCGATTCGAGGAAACGCTGGAATTGGTGGATCAAACATCACCCTATGCGCTCACCGGAGCGGTCTTCTCACAGGATCGATATGCAATTGAACTGGCTACTAAAAAATTGGTCAATGCTGCAGGTAATTTCTATATCAATGATAAACCTACCGGTGCCGTGGTAGGCCAGCAACCATTCGGCGGTGCCAGGGCATCAGGTACCAACGACAAGGCGGGAGCCATGATCAACTTGCTGCGATGGGTGTCCCCAAGAACCATAAAAGAAACTTTTGTGCCGGCAAAGGATTATAAGTATTCATTCCTCCAACAGGATTAGCATGGCCTGGTATCATATAAACCACCCTGAATCTGTAGCTTCGCCTGGTCTTTTGGTTTATCCTGACCGGATCAAAAGCAACATACAGGAGATGCTGCGGGTAGCCGGGAATGCGGATCGACTTCGGCCTCATGTTAAAACTTATAAATGCCGCGAGATTGTAGCGTTGCAAATGGCTGCCGGAATTAAGAAATTCAAATGTGCAACCATTGCAGAGGCCGAGATGCTGGCGCTGTGCGGTGTAGGTGACATACTACTTGCATACCAACCAGCCGGTCCTAATGCGAATCGGTATGTGGATTTAATGCAGGAATTCCCGGATATCGTCTTCAGTGCCCTGGTAGATAATATTGCTACCGCGCAAACGATAAACCAGCTGGCGTCCGACAAGCAAATCCGCATAGGATTGTTTATTGATCTCGATGTGGGAATGCACCGAACTGGTGTCCAACCAGGGCCTGAGTTTCTGGAATTGAAAGAATATTTACAAAATTCGAGCAACCTCATTTTCAGGGGGCTTCACATTTATGACGGCCACATAAGAAATTTTGAAATTGAAGATAGAAAACGTGTTGTGGCCGAAGCATTTGACAGTTTAGCTTCCATGATTGAAGCAGATAATGATATTGAAATCGTAGCAGGAGGTTCCCCCACTTTTCCGGTACATGCTTTGAATCCCCGGTTCAATTTGAGCCCTGGCACCTGTCTTTTATGGGATCAGGGGTATTCCCAGGGATTTCCTGATCAGAGATTCCTTCATGCGGCGATTCTAATTTGCAGGGTAATCAGTATGCCGGCAAAAAACATGCTTTGTCTTGATTTGGGTCATAAGGCGGTGGCTTCGGAAATGCCTCATCCAAGAGTATACTTTCCTGAATTGGATCAGGTTGAGTTTATAAGTCAGAGCGAAGAGCATTTAGTTATCAGACTTAAGGAGACATCAGGTTTTAATATTGGAGATGTAGTGTATGCTATTCCGATGCATATTTGTCCAACTACTGCGCTACACCAGGAGATGGTGGTAATCGAAGAGGGCAATGTGGTGGATCGTTGGAAAGTGTTTGCCCGAGACAGGAGGATTACCTTTTAGTAACTTTCAACCACAAAATCCCAATCTACCATATCAAAACGCTTCCGTTTTAGTGCCCTGATGCCCATGTATGTAGTCCCCAGTCCAACTGCAGTAGCAGCCGCTCCAACCGGGACCCCGAGTGCCAGGCCAACATCGTTGTTATCCTTTGCGGATTCAGCAATGATCACTACCCCGGCAGCGGTAAGCAGTCCTCCCAGGCTGGTTAAAACAATACCACCGGTTTTAGCGCTGGCATTCTTTCTGGTATGCCAACTGGATAGCATCACTATGTCGTCGAAATTTACCACTTCACCATCAACCACCATAGATTCAGGATTAAGGCTCTGGATATGTCCTCTTTTTATAACACCACTGGATAATTTGCATTTAACTGCCTTTTCAGGATCTACCTCGTAAACTGATCCTGTCGATCTATGTTTGATAATAAGGGTCATATCCTGTGCTGCGGAAAGCTGCCACATAAATACCACCGTGAATAGAATCGAAAAAATTTTCATTTATAAAGAGACTCCCTATAGACTAAATTTAAAAAACCAGTAAAACAAACTTAAGATTTATTACTTGTATTTAGTGAAAAGTTTTTCACCAAATACATCGGGAGTATGCTTGCAAGCGGTAACTTGTATATAAAAGGGCCATAACTGCAATTCAATGGCCATATTATGGACCAGCTGTTTTACATCCTGGAATCAATGCCAGCCTGGCATAAACTCCTCTGGGTACTAGGCTGTTTAAGCCTAAACTGGGCATTGGAGTACCTGATCCCTTTGGTAACACTGCGATATCAAAAGTGGAAGCATGCAGGTGTAAATTTGGTCTTTTTGGCCACCAGTTTTATCATCAACCTGATTTTTGCATTTTTCACCGTAAGGATTATTAATTGGATTGGACAAGTAGAAATAGGATTGCTACATCTGTTTGATCTTCCCGATTGGCTCGAGCTAATTATTGCAGTGATGATATTGGACCTGGTCAGCCAATATTGGGTTCATTATTTAATGCATAGATACAAGTGGATGTGGAAGTTTCACCTGATCCATCACAGTGACACCAAGGTAGACGCCACTAGGGGTACCCGGCTTCATCCCGGGGACTATTTTTTTCGGGAAACCGCAGCCCTTTTGGCAATTGTACTGGCCGGTGTACCCTTTGCCTATTACATTCTTTACAGAATGGTCACTATATTTTTCACCTACTTTACCCATGCCAATATCTCGTTGGCGCATTGGCTTGACCGCGCTTTAAGCCTGGTATTTGTAAGCCCCAATATGCACAAGTTTCACCACCACTTCGAGCGCCCATGGACCAATACCAATTACGGAAACATATTTTCACTTTGGGACCGGTTATTCGGTACCCTGGTCTATGATGATCCGGAGAAAATTAAATACGGGCTGGATGTGCTGGAGGATTCCACGGACGAAGATCTGGGGTATCAATTTAGGATTCCTTTTGACAGAAGCATTAAGACAGATTATTAGCTAAGGATTGAAGGATTGAAGGATTGAAGGTATGAAGGAATGAAGCCCATCGCCAGGCGGTGCTTTAGTCGGTGGACTAATTGGCAACCTGTCTCATAATGACAATGCTGGTTGTTACTTCATTTGTTTCTCTAAAGCAGAAGACACTACTTTCGGTGCTGTGGGGGGCGGCCTAGTAGGAGCGTTGGTCGGTACCATCGTCGGCCTTACCAGGGTTAGAATCCCCATTATGGGAAAAAAAGCGATTTCAAGGCCAACCAGCAGCGTTTGATTAATCATTCATATAAATAGGGCCCTAATAACAGAAAAAAATAGGCCGATTTAAAGAAGTCAGTTGGAATTACATGTTCTGTGATGCGAGTTATAGGTTAGCCAAAATAAAGCAGGTCTTTGAGAACCTGAATGTCATACACTATTCGAAAGTATTATTGACCTACGGCCTGAAGAAAAACAGGTTTTAGGCTTTACTATTCTGGTCAGGGCGCCCTTTATGATTAGGTATTATTAAAGCATAGCTGATTTAATGCCATCGGACAATGTAAAAAGGATTTATGGTTCAATTTGGTTAAATTGTATTCTAGTGTAAATCCTTAACTCCGTGAAACTTACCATTAATCAGAAGTATAAGTTGAAGTGGTTTATCTGGTTGTCAATGATTGGTTTGGCAGGCGGATTCCTTTATACCTTGATCGAAGACGGTTGGGTTATGATTCCCTTATTTAATGGCACTCTAGCTGGTTTTATGGTAGGGATCACTATAGCATTGTTGGAATTGTATGTATTTGCTGGAAATCTCCGAAAAATTGCATTTACCCAAATCTTCGTGCTAAGAGTAGGAGTCTATTTTATACTGGCTTTTTTTATCACATTCAGCATTTTCTTATTGTCCAGGATGATACAATTCGATTTAAGTTTTTCCGGAGTTTTGTATTCTGATGAATTTCAATATTACCTGTTAAACAGGTACTACCTGGTTTTAATTGTTTGCTTCTTTGTCATTGTTCTATGCGTTTTCACTCTGCAAATGGCAAGAAAGTTAGGACACAGTAATTTGTGGGATTTTATTACCGGTAAATACCTGATTCCCAGAAAGCAAATGAGGATTTTCATGTTTATCAGCCTGGGAGGGATTGACAAAATAATTAGCAAAACCGGGAATTTAGAATTTCACAACTTCATCAATGATTTTATTTTTGATATCACCAACAGCGTCCGAATTCATCGTGGGAAAATCGTCCACTATATGGAAGATGAGGTGGTAATTGTTTGGAAAGTAGCTGCCGGTGTAAACCAGGCTAACTGTATCAGAACTTATTTTGATCTTTGTCATGAAATCGCAGGACACTTCGAATATTACCATTCGAAGTATGGGTTGTTGCCCAAACCGAAATGCGCGATTCATGCCGGAGATGCTGTCAGGGCGGAAATTGGGGAAGTTAAATCGGAGATCTCTTTCTTCGGTGATGCGGTTAATACCACCTCCAGAATTTTAAATGAGGCGGTTAAAAGTGGAACTGACATACTGGTATCCCAACCTGTTGTGGATATGATACAAATTCCTATTCATTTTCAAACGAAGGATCAGGGGCTTTTCACCCTGAAGGGGAAGCACAACAAAATACAGCTTTACTCATTTCATTTACCGGGGGATGAATAAACCAAGAGATTTCATATTGCTCATACAAAAAAACAGGATAAGACGAATAGGTTTTATTGTGCTTAGCAGTGTGTTGTTAGGTCTTTTGTATCCAACCATTAACAAGGAATTTGATAATCCACTGGCATTTTTCAATGGTTTTACAATCGGGTTCTTAGGTGGATTGGCTATTGCGGTCAATGAGGATCATCGACATTATAAAAGCATCAAAAGGGAGCTGTTTGCAGTGCGACTATTCAAGAGAGTGATCATATATACATTTTACTTTGCATTGATAGTTGCCCTGGTGGTAGCTACTACTTACGGTATTAGCAGTGGACAGGGGTTATTGAAATATATTTCCGGACCTCAGTTTCAACAGTTTATTTTTCATGGGGATTATCTAATTATTGTTGTATACGCGCTATTCTTTTGTGGACTGGTCTCATTTACATTAATGATGAGCCGAAAAATCGAATCGAGGATCATGTTTAATATTATTAGCGGAAAATACAGAAAACCTGTGGAGGAGGAAAGGATCTTTATGGCCATTGATTTAAATAACTCCACAAAAATTGCTGAAGAACTGGAAGTTGAGAGGTACTGTGAGTTTATAAATCAGTTTTACATGGATTTAACACCAGCCATTTTATCTACAAATGGTCAAATTTACCGCTATGTAGGTGATCAGGTATTGATATCTTGGCCTGTACAAAAACCAGGGTTCAACATAAGATGCTTGCGTACCTATTTTATTGCAAAAAATGAATTAACCAAGCAACAGGAAGTGTACCTATCGAAATGGGGGTATAAACCTTCTTTCAAAGCAGTAATTCATACAGGAAAAGTAGTGGCAGGGGAGATTGGAGATATTAAAAGTCAGTTCGTATTTCATGGCGCGGTGCTGCATCAGTTGGCACGTATGGAAAAGCATTGCAATCAAATTAGGGTGAGCTTATTGCTTTCAAATAAATACACAAGTATAATCGACCTTCCGAGTTTTTATAAGCTACAAGAATGTCAGCAATTGACTTTTAACGACAATACGGAACCGATGGTTCTATATACTGTTAAGCAGTTGCTTGAGGAGCCTCTGGCGGCTTCTTAGTCAACGTACCCAACCATCTTGTGCCGTTAGGCGGGGGTTTAAGTATAATGCTGCTCCAAAAACTTCAGGGCATTATCAAACACCAGTCCACTGACCCGCTTTTGTACATCGGTGGCGGCAACCGTCACCTCCATGGCTACCGCCATTTTTGGCATCCAATCCACCAGGCGTGCAAATACAAATTTATATTTTTCAGCAGAGGTAAAATCGTTTATGGGGTCTATTAAACCATCAAAATCGGAACCTATACATATATGGTTCCAGGCATCATCCCCAATAACCTGTTGGCCTATTTTAACTACATGTAGCCAGTTATTACAGAAGTATCTGATTTGCCAGTTTCGAATTTTCTGACCAGTGTCGTGATGGCCATGGTGTAACCTGTGGTACTTGGGTTTTCTAATGGGTTTGAATTCATCCATTCTGAATTCCTCCAAACTAAACACCTCTTTACTGGCCTTTCCGAAACCAAGAATACGTTGATCAAGGGACAGTCCGATCAGCCCTCCTGACAACATGATTTCCCTGATATCTTCGTCGAATAAATTTATAGACCAGGGATTAAAGTAGGTGTCAACCGCTCCCGGCTGCCGGTAGTAAAAGGCTTCCACACATTTCCTGGGAATGTTGGTCTGTACTTTCTTAATCGGTTTGTTTAAATAGGAACTACCGGTAACCCCCATGTGGGTGGCCATGATGGGGGAATTTGGAAACTCGGTGTTGCGTAGCTGATAGAACTGCAATCTTGATTGCAAACTCATGTGCTTTATATCAATGAGTATGGATGGACCGTTCTGACTGGTAAGGGCTGTCCTGATGAAAGATTTTCCCAGGTTATTCAAACCATTGCCAGTGGGGAAGAATACCGGATTATTAATAAGTTTCATGCCATACGCATGGGTACAAAATGCAGATTGTTGCAGGTGTGTCAATGTAGCGTATAATAATCTTGGGTTTCCAGGTTGCTTATGAAATAGCAGATTTTCCAGTACCCCGCTGGCATGGCCAGGTAGTTGGTCGTTATCGTAAAAATTGTGGCCGCCTTCTGCGGCTAGAATAACCTGAATTTCGTTACTCACCGGATCGAATTGCTGAATATTCTGCAGGTGTTTGAATGATTTCTCAGGGGAAATTTGTTGGCTCAGCATAAGATGTTCATAATCTCCCAGCATCAGTTGGTTGTAGCCCCATTCTCCCCACTGGATCTCTTGCAGGAATCGTTTTTCTACATGGGGTGACAAACCGGCTGCCAGTTTTATTAATCCCGAACCGGCAAACCCGCTTTCCAGTCCGTAGAGGGCGCAAACTATTAGGGTTCCTTTGCCTGCCTTTACCTGGGTCAAACTGGATTGCGAATCCAATATTTTAAAATCAATATCAAAATTCAGCGTATTCCAACAATCCTGTCGGTCTTCTTGGTTACGGGCGCCCAGAAATGTTTTGAATGACGGGTGACAATGAAGATCGAAGAACATGGATAACCCGGAGATTTATATTAAGTAAAGAAATATTCATAAGTAACCCAAAACCTTCCCCGCTCTGACTAACAAAACCCTGGCAACCGCTTGCTTCTTTGCCAACTTCTAACCAAGTTCACGGTTTATTGTTTCTATGAGCGATTGATTCCAATTAGCTAAGCTCAAAACCACTAAATGTCTAAAGTTCGTCATCAAAACATACCCTTGACCGGGTTCAAGGGACTAAAGCAAAATTGGCGCAGTGACTTGACTGCTGC
>BQJT01000197.1 GCA_021604845.1 Cyclobacteriaceae bacterium | reverse complement strand
TATGGCTATGGTGATCAAACAAAATATCATAAATATTATCAAGACTTTATTGCTGGGTATACTGTTCCTGACTCTCTTTATCATCAGTTTTACCACGATGATGATTACTGTAAACGCCAGTAGCAATCCCCAGTCGTTCTTATGACCGAAATGAGGATTTTGCCAAAGCACAAATTTGTCAAATTCACCAGCACCATGTAATGTTTCTCTTTCCAACACCACCTCAGGATTTTTATAAACTATAAACAGAAGGGTGATAGCCTGGAAAACCGTAAAAAGCAGAACAACATTAAACCATTTCTTTAGTTCGTAGATAGTATGTCTGGTGAAAGCAAAGTAAAAGAAACTAAGCACTGCGAAGATTTCATAATAGCCGGCCAGAAGGTTGAGAGTACTCTTTTTCGATGTTTGACCCATACTGAGTGGGACGTCTTGAATAATTTCTAAAATATCGGCGGTGATTTTTAAACTTGCGATTGAAAAAAGCAAAATAAAAAGCAAATGAGGATGCATGGGAAATTTACGAATGACTGGTCTCCGCAAACTCATTATAACATAAGGGATAATTAGAACCCGGAAGGGGTCTAAGCCGGGAACACCTGGGAAAAATTTAGCATAGAAGTGAATATAGATTACCAGGAAAGCAATTACAGTGGCGTTGAAATACGACTGGAGAGAATAAGCCAGCATACCAATAAACACCACCACCCGTACCGGTAAGGGTAACTCGAGGTATGTTGGAATCCAGGTTAACAGATAAATTAACCCCAGCTTTATCCAAAGGACCCACTCTTCATTCCTGCTTAATGCTACTTTTTTTGATCCGGCTATTAAAACTTGCATGTAGCCTTATTAGATAGACTTAGTTGAGAAGACTTATTTAATTGGACCAAGCTGAATGAATCTTGCCTAATACAGTTTTCAGTTTGCTTTTAGCTTGATCTTCTTCATAATAACCATATCCGTATTTGCGGTGCGGGATTTTAACGTCATTGAGCAGGATAGCGAATTTTTTATTGATATCTCGATAGATTTGATCCACACCTTCTAACTCTTTCTTAAAGGTGTATCCTTGACGTACCACGTAGATGTTTATGTCGGTAAGTCTCATAATTTCAAGTCCATCGGATAAAATACCGACTGGAGGAGTATCCAGGATGATGTAATCAAATTCTTTTTTTAGTTCATTCAGCAAAGTTTCAAACTTACCGCTAATAAGGAGTTCCGATGGATTGGGAGGTATTTTTCCTGCAGGTAGTATATGTAGATTTTCAAACATCGAGGCGTGGATTACCTCAGACATCTCAGCAAGGCCTGCCAAATAGTCGCTTAGGCCGAAATTCTCTTTAATCCCGAACTCCTGATAAGTAGATTTTTTTCTCATATCCGCATTTACCAGTAACACCTTCTTGCCAAAATTGGAAAACACAAATGCGAGATTAGCTGAACAAAAACTCTTTCCTTCCCCACTTATTGAAGAGGTAACCAGGAAAATTTCACCTTGTAATTGTCCATTCTTTAGATATCTCAAATTAGATCGAACATTCCTGAATGATTCGGCAATACCCGAACGTGGAGAGACTGAAGCCACTAGGGTTTGAGTTTGGTCCAAAGAATTGCGTGGAATTTCACCCAGCAGCGGCACAGAGGTCAGCCTTAACAGATCGCTTTTTGAATTAACTTTATTATCCAGAAAATCATAAAGTAAGATAAACACTGAAGGAAGGGTTAATCCTAGAAAAATGGCTACCGCATAGTTTAAAATCGGGCTTGGTCTAACAGGAACCATTCCCTGTATGGTGGCTTCATTGACAATGCGGTAATCCGGAGTGTTGGAGGATTTAGCAATTCCCGCCTCGAATTTCTTCTGCATAAGAAATATGTAAAGCTCCTCGTTAAGGGTTTGAGTTCTTTGCATGTCAATAAGCTCCCTTTCCGCGGTGGGAAGCCGGCGCATTGAAGATCGAACTGCTGCTATTTGTGAATCCAGTGTTTCTACTCTAAATCGGTAGGTTGCCAATAGACTTAGGATGTTTTCCAATACAGAAACCTTCAGGTTTTCCATTCTTTCCATCTTGAGACGTACTAACGGATTTCGATTTCCATCTGATTCCATCAGCCTCATTTCAGAATGGGAGGTGATCAGCTCTCTGATCAAAGCGTTTAGATTATCATCGTCGATTCCCAACGAAGAGGGTGAGATTAATTGCTCGTAGTTATTGTTTAGCAGGAAATTTTTTTGATCATCAAGATATCTGATAGTTAAGTTCATTTTTAGTCTTTGATCTTCAAATGATTCAAGCGACTTAGATAACTGTGATCCCTCCTGACTTAAACCAACTGGTGTGCTGCTCTGTTTAAAGCTCTCCATCCTTGCTTCCACAGATCTTAAAGAATCACCGGTGAATCCTATCTGATTTTCAATAAACTCAATAGTTCGCTGGGCTGTAAAGTTTTTTTGACTGAGTTCGCTTTCGATGTAATTTTCCATAAGCCTGTCCAGAAAGTCTATGACTTTCTGTGGCATAGGACCCTCAAGTGCCAGGTTAATAATTGAAGACTCTGTGGACTTAGGTGCAACAGTGAGTTCCTTCCTGTAAAGTTTTGCAAGACTCGTATAATCATGAATCTTCAACAGAACTTCTTTTTGAAACTTTTTAGAAGTATCAGCTACAAAATCAATGGCAAACTGAAAACCATTGAGGTTAACAGGTTGTCCAAATACCAACTGGTCTTGTTTGATTGAAATGGTCTTTTCACTCTCAATTCCTAACTTTCTAAGTTTATCAACAATGAAGGTTGTCTCTTCAACACTTTCAAGTGAATACAGTGTGTCATTCTTTATGGTACATTTAAACAGCACTTCGTAGGGTGCATTTTCAGTACTTAATAAGGTGAATTTGATAGGGCTACGGACATAAAGTTCCTCATTGCGCACTTGGCCCTCCTTAAAATATGAAATACCCAGGTTAAGGTCCCTTAATGTATTCTCTATTAATCTGTAGGACTCAATTAATGAGGTTTCATTCTCAATATTTGTAGAATTCCTACCAAAGAACTCATCTCCATAAAACAAGTCAGATATTGGATTGGCGATTTCTTTTTCTGCCTTAACCAATAAACTCGCATTCACTGAATAAATCGGGGTTATGTAGCGATTGGCTAAAAAAGCTATTAAACAGGCTATGCTTAATGAAAACAGGATAATGTACCAGCGGTCAAGTAGTTTGTTTATAAATTTGAAATAATCAAACTCCTGGACATCTTCCGAAATGATTTCCTCTTCGTTGCTTAGTTGCCACTTTTTCATTCGGTTTGATCTGCGTTCCTAAATCATTTACAAGGATGACGTATTAACTGTGTGCCAGACAAATTTAGGGTATTATATTAATATTACCTCTTAACATTTTCTATTTCAGTACATACAGTATAAAATTATATAAAACATTCGAATTATATAATTTTAATTATACATTTTATTGAATGTATTTGCTGTCAAGAGAACTGCTGCGGGTATACAAAATTAGTAGTAAAATAATTATACCGGATAACAGGAGTAAGCTGGAAAAAATAATTGATTGTGCGACTTCTAGAACCAGCAGGATTAAGAATTAACCGAGACATCAGCGGGGTGACTCTCAATTTTTTCAGGTTCAAAGTGTCGGTGCTTGAAAAGTGGGGTTAAATTTAAATAGGAATCTCTGTTGGTATGGACTTTTCTATACTTCTTATTTCTGTTGTGCTGTTGAATTCTCTTTTGAATTCCCCGGGGAATGATCCTGCGACCGAATTTCTTCAAACAACACCAGGTAAAAAACAACCAATTTTTAAAGGCATTATTTGAAACCAGTGTCAAGTTGTGAATGCGATCAATTTCTGCCTTCCATCTAACTTTATAATCAGAATTGCCTTTAAGAAAATCATAATAGTGCACTCCCTCCCTTATGATTTCTTCAATCACCATGCCTCTCAATAAATTACCAACTTCATACTTTATCCATCCAGGGTCAAACCCCTCCTGAAGATTTAACAGACGGCTGTTATAGAATAAGCCAAACTGAACGGCCCTGATTTTGTGATCAACCTCCAGGCAATATATTCGGACCCAGCCCTTATCGGCGGTAGATTTGGACAGGTCATAATAGAAGGTTCTTTTGAAAATATTGCTGAAACTCCCAGGAAAACCCTTTGAAACCCATCTTTTTTGATGAAGAACGAATAATTCTTGAAGTTTTTGCTCAAGGTCGCTGTAGATATCCACCTTAAAAAACCTGACCTGATAATTTTTCATCAGCCTGTTCCGTTTGGAAAATAGATTGCGTCGGTGATTACTCTTAAATTGCATTAAATATTGGTCCCAGGATTGGGGTAATTTTATTCGGCTGCAAAACTTGTCCTCCGATACCATCGAAAGTTTAAGTTTTTTTGATTGCTTCTTGAGACACTCTAAGGTGGAACAGCTATTTAGCAGTTCTCTAAGTATGATCAAATCAAAATCCTTTCGATTTTGACGCAAATAGTGACAGAACTTCTCAACAACCTCATCTTCGAAACCTTTCCTGGCTATGAAATCAAGATATGTTGAACCCACTCCATAGTCACTGAGAAACCTTAGTGCCAAAATTTTGGTAAACATGAATTTTTGACGATGCAGATATAGCGGAGCGATCCCCAAAATAGTATCTCCTTGCTTTAGTACCAGAACGTACAACCTGTTCTCTTGCAAAAAGTTATTGATCCACGAGTTGATCCACTCGAAAGTAAGGAAAATTGTATTCGATTCGCTGTTGCGTAACAGATCATTCCAGGCACCCGCCAGGGTTTGAAGTTCATTAACATCGGTTATCTTATGAACTTCGGTGCTATGCATCCGATGTTGAAACTAGAATTCGCAAAAATTTACTCATAGCAGGTTGTTCATATAATCAATTTTAATCGATTATATAGTTACCTATATACTTACTTAGGAGACCAAACATACGCTCAGTCCAACAGTAATTTTAAAACTTGCGAGAGAAATAAATCCGATAAAACGCTACACTTTTTTTTGGTGGCCTGAACCACAGCCTATGGAAAAGTCATGGCCGGATGTTTGGGTTCTTCCTTCCATTCTACCAGGTAATTCCTAACAAATGAAGCGCTCTTATCTATGGATCCAATATTAAACAATTATCATATCACTATGAATTAATTTATTGGATTTTTTTAAGAAAGTTTGAGACCGGCAAGATAGCTAGCTATAATAATTTGCAATACACTCTGAGACGTATTTAATATCATCAGGCTTTAACTGCTCACTTAATGGCAGTGAAAGAACGGATTGAGCACAACTTTCTGCTATCGGAAAACGCCCTGATTTATAGCCCAGGGGTTTAAACGCGGGTTGAAGATGACAAGGTATAGGATAATGTATAGAAGTTGTCACACCGCATTGTTCAAGATGGTCCATTAATTTTTGTCTTTCCTTTACCTGAACTACATATTGGTGAAATACATGCTCTGCAAAGGGTTGCACTTGTGGAACGATAACTTCATTTATTTTCTCGAGACAAGTGGTGTAGTAGGTAGCAAGTTTACGCCGAATATCTGTCCACTCGATCAGGTGCTTAAGTTTAACCCTAAGTATAGAAGCTTGTATATTGTCCATTCGATAGTTGTATCCAACCATACTATGCCGGTATTTTGTGGTTAATCCATGATTCCTGAGAATTTTTGTCTTGCGATATATTTCTTCATCATTGGTGATGATGGCCCCACTTTCGCCGTAAGCGCCAAGATTTTTTGTAGGATAAAAACTTATTGCTCCTGCTTTACCAAAATTACCAACAGGTGTATCATGGTATTTCGCTAAGTGCGCCTGGGCACAATCTTCCAAAAGTATTAAACCATATTTATTCACCAATTCGACTATTTCTGTCATCTGAGCTGGTTGACCATAAAGGTGAACCACCAATATTGCTTTGGTTCGAGGGGTTATTGCCTGATCAATAAGTTTGGGATCCAGGTTGAAATAGTCACTGGTACAGTCTACAAAAACGGGTCGGGCGCCAGCTATACTGATGGTTTCAGAAGTTACAAAACAACCATTAACCGGGACAATTACTTCATCTCCCGGACCGATTTCAAGGGCACGCAGTAATATGTGGAGTGCAGCGGTACCGCTTGCAACAGCAGTACAGTATTTAATACCATGAAGCATGGCGAACTCCTTCTCAAATTCATTTACGTTTGGTCCCTGGGCGAAAACTCCATCCTCCAATACTTGCTGTATCGCCTGATCAATTTCTGATTTAATTCCGTAGTACTGGGACCTTAAATCCACGGATGAGATTCTTTTCTTTTTGGATAGGTTACACATCTTTTAATATCAAGCAGTTATTTGCAGCCATTAGGTAGGGAAAATACAAAATGTTGATTCAGAATCTACGTTTTGTTATTTTTAATAGGGGATGTATAACACTTAAGTCCACTAAACAGTTAGGTATTCAGCTTTCCTGCGATAGTAGAGCAAACAGAGTTAGCTTCTTGAAGGTGTTTGCAGGTACTATCTAAACATGGTACTTTTGTCCATGCTGGTTAGTTACCTGGTTATAAATCCTAAGATCACCGAAGCGGACTTTAATAGACTTTCCGGATTACTTCCAGCCGGTAGCATTGCTAAACTTAATCGCCTTCACAGATTTCAGGACCGTTTAAGAAGCCTTTTTGGTTTATTACTTCTTAGCAGATCCTGGTATACATGCTTTAAGCATCAATTGAATTTCGAGGAGATTAATAGCACAAATTTAAATAGACCCCATTTACCAGGTTCAAAGGCAGATTTTAATATTGCTCATTCAGGTAATTACGTGGTTTGTGCGCTTAGTCGAACCAATCGAGTGGGAGTTGATGTTGAACAAATTAGAGATGTTGATCTAAATGACTTTACCAGAACCATGAACCCGGAGCAATGGGCGGATATTCACAATTCTCAATCCCCTGTAAATACGTTTTTTCAGTACTGGACCATGAAAGAAAGTGTTATTAAAGCCGATGGAAGAGGCTTGTCTATTCCACTGACCGAATTAGTATTTAACCATAGAAGAGTCCACTACGATAATAGAATTTGGTATTTATATCCGCTCCGGTTGGACACCAATTATTCAGGATGCCTGGCATCCAGTGAAAAAATTGACCGGTTGGAAACGGTAGAAGTGCGGTGGGAAGAGTTTGGTGGTTAGTCCCGTTTTAACCTTCTTGGGGCTTCCATTTTCCTGATTTCTTCTCAGGGAATACCACATACTTCCTACCCAGAAAGTTCAGTACGAAACCCAGACCGGTGGCAAATAGCTTGGATAATTGCGGGCTGAATCCATTGTCCAATAATCCTTTGGTAAAATATAGATCAAAAGTGCCTACTGCAATAACCACCAGGGCATACATCAGTATTTCTACTCCTGAGCTCCATTTGACTTTACTTCTGAATAAAATAGAGATACTTAATAGGTAGTTGACTGCGGCTGCCAGCACAAACGCTACCGGGGCTGCAATCTCAACAGGAAATCCGGAACGATACGCACCCATAAAAATAGTTAGATTAACCAGTGCTGAGGTTGCTCCAATAAACAAATAGATAAGAAATTGTATGGGTACCGGGGCCTTATGCGCATTGTAGCGGAATATGCAGTACAAGGCTCGAAAACCGTCCTTCCACCCAATCTTTTTACCTTCTTCATAGGTCCTGCCAAAATAGGATATACCCATTTCGAATATACGCAGTCTGCGTTGAGCTACCTTGGCAACAATTTCCGGTTCAAATCCGAAACGGTTTTCCTTAATATCAATGCTCTGGATGATCTCCCGCTTGAATACTTTGTAGCAAGTCTCCATGTCGGTGAGGTTCAGGTCGGTAAACATGTTCGATAACAGGGTAAGAAACTTATTTCCCAAAGAATGCCAAAAATACAATACCCTGTGGGCTCCTCCGGATAAAAACCTGGAGCCTAACACCACATCCGCCTTGTTATTGATCAACGGCTTTAACAGTGCGGGAATTTCCAATGGATCATACTCAAGGTCCGCGTCCTGCACTACTACGAAGTCACCTGTGGCATGTTTAAATCCGGTGCGTAAGGCGGCACCTTTACCCTGGTTTACTTCATGATTGAGCACTTTTACAGGATATCGCTCTGCCAGATTGTGGGCGATAGATAAACTATTGTCGGCTGATGCATCGTTAATAATAATCAGTTCCAGGCGTAGACTATCACTGGAAATCTCCATAACTTTATCAACACAGGATTCAAGGGTTTGTTCTTCGTTATAACAAGGTATAACTACGCTAAGAAGGTGAGTCATTTGCTAAAAAAATGTAAATTGTCCCTGCAAAGTAAAAGCAAATATTTAAATAATCCAATAAAAAATATAATTATTTTAACAGTACTAGTGACCGGTACCAGCTGTAGGTAAGTTTATTAGTGCTGTCAGGATTAACTAATCCTGGTTCTATCCCTTTCTGGAAAGAGCAATTTTAGGGCATCTGTTTTGGTCTTTAAGCATTCGGTGCCTTGGAAATGTCATTACGCCGAATGCACCAATTGAGCAGAATAGTTTTTATCGTAAGGGGGTGGAAAAACGGATTCGGTGATCTTAGTGTTTGATAAACCTCCGGGTAACAATTTCATCGCTTGCTCTGGCCCTGATAAGATATGTCCCTGAGGGATAACTATCCAGAGGCAAACTTTCAGTAATCTGCGAATTGACCATACCAAGCTCCCGGGTTAAAAGTTCTCGTCCGCTAAAGTCATATATCGTTACACTGGTGGTGGCCATCCTGTTTAGGGTGATTCTAACATTGATGTTACTACTGGC